>JACQVV010000173.1 GCA_016209595.1 Planctomycetota bacterium | reverse complement strand
CGAGAAGGCCCACGTGGTGGGCTACTCCATGGGCGGCATGATCACGATGAAACTTCTCGCGACCCACCCGGACCGCGTGCGCTCGGCGGTCATTGGCGGCATGGGATGGATGCGGGAGGGCGGCGCGCTCTCGCGCATCTGGGAGCTCGCGCGAGGGACGGGAGGCCTCGGAGCCCCGGAAGAGTGCGTCCGTTCGCTCGGGGCGCTCGCGGTCACGGAGGAAGAGGTCCGCGCGATCGAGACGCCAGTCCTCGTGGTCGTGGGCGATCGGGACCCGGTGAAGAGGCTCTACGTGGACCCCCTCGCTCGCGTGCGCCCCGACTGGCCGATCGAGGTGATCGAGGGCGCGGGCCACATGAACTGCGTCGCGAGACCCGAGTTCGCCGACCGGATCGAGACGTTCCTGAAGTCCCAGGCCGGCGCGGGAGGGAAGTGAGTCATGGTCCTATCGCCCCGCCGCCTCGCAACGCTCTGGATTCTCGCGGCCCTGAGCCCACTGCCCGCCGCGAGCCCCCAGGAAACCCCCGGTCCCGAGGAAAGAAGGGCCTTCACCGACCTCGCCCTCTACTACGAGAATGAAGAGAAGGTCCCGCCGTATGCGAAGGCGATCGGCGATCTCGGAAGCGAGGACGCCGAGACCCGGCGCGCGGCCGGGGAGTACCTCCGGGCGCTTCTCGCGCAGTCCCTTGCCGACGAGACGAACGGCCGCGCTCCCTGGCGGAGCCTGCCGTACTGGGGAGGCGGCTCGGAATCTCCGGCCCGCAAGATCCGTGAGGCTCTCGCGAAGGCCATGGCCGAGGGCGCCCGCGGAGAGGAGGCCATCGCCGCCGCGGCCTGGCTCCTCGAGGAGGAACCGCTCGTCGAGGGACGAACGGCCGGCGCCGAGGCGCTTGCGAGGATCGAGGGCCCCGGCGTCGCCCCAGTCGTCCGCCGCGTCCTGACCCGGGACTTCCTGACCGAGGTCGCGGCCGTCCGGCTCCTCGCCCTCGCGGGTGAGCGTTCGATGGGCGAGCTCTCGGACGTGGCGCTCGCGCTCTCGAACCACTACCGGACCGCGGTGCGCGAGGAGGCGAGGAAGACCGCCGCGCGCCTCGGGGCCGGACCGATCCCGGAGTTCCGCCCCCAGGAAGCGTTCACCCCCTGGCTCGCGCGCGAGATCGAGCGCATCGCTGCCATGGTCCTCCCGGCCATCCCCGAGTCCGCGAGGTTCGTGCGAGTCGAGGTGGCCGAACCCTCGGATGTGAACGAGGGGTTTGGGGAGCGGCCCTGGAGCGCAGCCGCCTGGATCCTCGATGAGTCCGATGCCGCGATTCGCTTCCTCGATCTCTTCGCCCGCGAATCGACGATCGACCGGGCGCGATGCCGGAAGATCGAGGACTGGTCGCTCGCGAAGGAGGCCGAGAGGCTTCTGGCGATCCGATCGGGAGTCGCGGACGCCCGGGAGGCTGCGGACCAACTCTCCCTGAGAGGAGGGCTCACGGGTCAATTCGAGCCCGGATTCGTCAGTCTGCCCGAAGCGCTGGTGGCTGCCTGGAGCTTCGTCAGGGGCGACAAGAAGACCGCGGCGGCGGTCCTCTTCCCACGGATCGACGAGGCCGCGGACGATCGGTGGATCGGCTCGGCCGCCCGCGATCTCCTCGGCCGCCACTACCACCAGGAGATGCTCGACGCGTTCGCCGGCGCCAGAGACTACGACCGGGTGCTCGCGTTCGCAGGACACCTTTCGCGCGATCTCTTCGACGGGTACGAGTACCAGGGTCGCGCGAGGGAGCTCGCGGCGCAGATCGAGGCGCGGCGCGACGACTTCCGCGACTTCCGCCTCCCGACCCCGGAGGAATGGAAGGAACTCTGCTCGCGGCTCTCGCGCGAGGAGCGAATCCGATACCTGGCCGCGCGCCTCAGGCTCCTCAACTGCTTCCAGTGGGGGCAGCCCGGGGGAGTGAGCTACGAGGACCGCCAGCACGCGGAGCCTCGCTCCGCCGGGAAGGAACCCGAGACCGAGGTCACGAATCCCTTCGTCGAGCTCCGCTCGATGGGCCTCACCGTGGCCGATCTCGTCCACCTCGTTCCGTACCTCGCCGACGAGAACTACATGCCGACCTACAGCTACTGGCGCAACTTCCACCCCTCTCGCGATCTCCATCGCGTGAATGGAGCGGTGGCCTATATCGTGAATGAGGTTGCCCGCCGCGACATTGCGAACCTCGGGACCTACTGGTCGCTCGACGCCGAGGGCCGGCGCCGCCACGTCGAGGCGGTCCTATCGTGGTGCCGCGAGAACGCCTCCAGGACCCCGCGCGGGCTCGCGATCGAGACCCTACAGGCCTCGTCGACCTGGAGCGACTTCGAGTCCGCGGCCCGCGAGGCCGCTCGCGAGAAGTGGGCCGAGGCCCTCTCGACCGTCGCCGCGAGGTTGGACGACTGGAAGCACCGCGAGGGGGACGTCGCGGAGCTCGCGTACGGCTTCCACTCTCCCGAGGCACTCCCCCACGCGAGGAGCTGGCAGGGTCACGCCGAACGAGAGGTCCGCTTCTGGGCGTCGCTCGTCCTCCTGGAGCACGGGGATCGGGCGAAGCTCGAGGGCCTGGAAACGCTTCGCGGGGCGCTCGCCAAGGACGACGGAAGCTGGCTCTATCCGAGGGCGATCGTCCCCCTTCTCGCCACGGGCCAGGCGGAGGCCCTCGAACTCGCGGCCGGGATCTTGCGCAAGCCGCAGTTCCAGTGGGACGACAGTGACCTTCTCCTTCGTGTCCTGCTCGCCGGCCGGCGGGAAGCCCTCGACTTCGCCCTCGCCCGACTCGCGAGCCACCGGGATCGGGGCACGTCCTCAACCATGCGCGACGGCAAGCTGATCGAAGCCCACGTCATGGACGGTGATCGGGCGGCCGAGACGATCGCGTCGTGGCGGACAGACGGGTTCGAGTACGACGTCTTCGCGCCCGAGGACGAGCGGGCGGACAAGCGCAAGGATCTCGCCTCGTGGCTCGGAGAGGAGTTCAAGCGTATCGAGAAAGGAGAAAAACCCGACATGCGCCTCCCGCGCGACTTCGTGCCGCCGGAGTGGCAGGTGGACGCTCCGAAGTAGAAAGCTAGAATCGCTTCCCATGGGAAAGGTCGTTCTGGGCGAGAGCCTTGATGTCCTGAAGGGCCTCTCCGACGGCTCGGTCCATCTCGTGTACGTGGACCCACCATTCAACACGGGGAAGACCCAGACGCGGACCCGGATAACAGTCGAGCACGACGATGAGGGGGGCGACCGCACGGGCTTCGGCGGCAGGCGGTATCGCACGACGGAGCTCGGGACCCGATCCTTCGAGGACCGGTTCGAGGACTACCTCGCGTTCCTGGAGCCGCGGCTCGTCGAGACCCGCCGGGTGCTCGCGCCGAACGGCTCCTTCTTCCTCCACCTCGACTACCGCGAGGTGCACCACGCGAAGGTGCTCGCCGACCGGATCTTCGGCCGCGACTCGTTCGTGAACGAGATCGTCTGGGCCTACGACTACGGCGGCCGGCCGAAAAGCCGCTGGCCCGCGAAGCACGACAACATCCTCTGGTACGCGAAGGACCCGGCGAACTACACCTT
>JACQVV010000172.1 GCA_016209595.1 Planctomycetota bacterium | reverse complement strand
GGCGGCAGGCCCAGGGCGACCTCGCCGGCGCGATCTTTGACTACACCCGCGCGATTGAGCTCGACCCGAACCTGGCCATGGCCTACGTTAACCGGGGTGTCGCCCGGCAGGCCCAGGGCGACCTCGCCGGCGCGATCTTTGACTACACCCGCGCGATTGAGCTCGACCCGAACCTGGCCATGGCCTACTACAACCGGGGCATCGCCCGGAAGGCCCAGGGCGACCTCGCCGGAGCGACCCTCGACTACACCCGCGCGATTGAGCTCGACCCGAACTTCGCCAAGGCCTACAGCAATCGGGGCGACGCCCAGCAGGACCAGGGCGACCTCGCCGGAGCGGTCGAGGACTACGATCGGGCGCGCGAGATCGATCCCAAGCTCTGGCAGGCCTGGGCCAATCGCGGGATCGCGCTCGCCGGCCTGGGCCGCCGCGAGGAAGCGCTGGCCTCGTTCGAGCGGGCTCTCACCCTCTGTCCCCCCGAGCGTCGCGCCCAGGTCGAGACCGCGCGGCGGCAGTTTCTGGGCGAGTAGCAAGAACGGGGTTCGGGGAACGGGGTTCGGGCTTCGGAAAGGCGCCCCGGGCCTGACACCCGAGCAAGGGTCTCTGCTGGAGTTCACCGGGGCTCATGGTCGCCCGGCCGTTCGGCACCTGGGCACGCCGAGAATCCCGTGTTCATACGTGTGGTATGATGAGTCACCAGAAAGATCTCCATACCGATCGGAGGGAGGCATGGCAGTGCGCACCAAGGTGACGATCAGCATCGACGCGAGTCGACTGGACGGACTGGACGAGATGAGCCGGCGCCACGGTCTGTCGCGAAGCCGGATGATGGAACGGGCCATCGACATCCTCTGCCAGCGCCAGGTGGAGGAGCGCTTGAGGGAGGGGTATCTCGCCATGAGGGACGAGGACAGGAAGACGGCCGAAGAGGCCCTGCCCGCGATGCGCGAAGTGCTGGAGTGACGACCCCCGTGCCGAGGCGGGGCGAGGTCTGGCGGGTTGACTTCGCCGCGGGGCGCGGGAGCGAACAGGGCGGCGTCCGCCCGGCCCTCGTCATCCAGAACGATGTGGGCAACGAGTACGCCGCGACCACAATCGTCGCCGCCATCACGTCGCGTATCAAACCCTACCCGGTGACCGTCGTGGTCGGAGCGGGGAAGGCGGGCCTCAAGAGGAGGTCGATGATCAACCTGGCCCAGATCCTCACCATCGACAAGTCCCGCCTCCAGCGGCGCATGGGCCTTCTGGATGAGCAGAGCATGGAAGAGGTGAGTGCAGCCATTCGTACGAGCCTCGCGGTCTGACGGGCACGGGATGCCTGACACCCGAGCACGGGATGCCTGACACCCGAGCACGGGCAGAAATCCGATCTGCTCGATACCAGAATCACTCCCTCGGACGGTAGGATATGCGAGCGCAGATCGTTTGGGGCTGACCCGTGGCTCAGGCGAGCAAGGTCGAGAAGATTCTTCGTGAGGCGCGTGCGCTCTCGGAACCCGAGCGGACCGAGGTAGCGTTGCGGCTCCTGGACACTCTCGACCCGCCCGACCCCTTGGCCCATCTCGATGACGATGCCTGGCTCGCAGAGATCGAGAAGCGCGCCGAAGAGGCTCTCTCGGGAAGGTCACGAACCTACACCTGGGAGGAAGTGAAGTCGCACGTTCTCCGCAAACGCAAGCGGAAGCGTTGATCGAGCTTCGTTTCGATTCCCAGGCCCGGGACGAGATCGACCAGCAGGCCGCGTGGTACTCGGGGCGCGGCGAGGGTCTCCGGGAACGACTGCTCGGCGAAACTGAGGAATTGCTACGCCTCATTGGCACGCGCCCAGCGTCGTTTCCCGTGGTGCGTCGCGTGCGTGGCGGCTCCGTCGTGCGTCGCGCGCGGCTGCGGAAGTTCCCGTTCTCCGTGGTGTTCGCGGTCCAGGGTAACGTGGCGGTCGTAGTCGCGCTCGCCCACGATGGGCGGCGCCCCTTCTACTGGAAGGGCCGGCTTCGACCGCACCGACCGTGATCCGCCGCACGGCCCGCCTTGACCGATGCATCGACGCCCGATAGACTCCCGGCCCGCCTTTCGATCCGGTTCGAGTTCTGCGAGGAGGGTGGCGTGAAGGTTACGGGGCAGCACAGCTTTCCGGTCGCGCCGGATCGCGTCTGGAAGGCGCTCCTCGACCCGGCGGTGCTCTCCCGCATCATGCCCGGCTTCGAGAGGCTCGATCTCAGGGGCGAGAACGAGTTCGAGGGCGCGCTGGTCGTCCAGGTGGGGCCCGTGAAGGGGAAGTTCGAGGGACAGCTCGCCCTCTCGGAGCTCGATCCGCCGAACGGCTATCGCATGAAGATGAACGGGCGGGGGGCCCCTGGCTTCGTGACGGGCGAAGGACGAGTCCGGCTCGCCCCGGCGGCGGCCGGGACCGAGCTCTCGTACGAGTTCGACGTCCAGATCGGCGGCCGCATCGCGAGCGTCGGCCAGAGGCTGCTTGACACCACGTCGCGCGCTATCACGAAGCAGGCGCTTGAGAACCTCGGGAAGCAGCTCGAAGCCATGGCCCAGTCCACCTCCTCTCCCCCTCCCGTTCCCCCTCCCCTTTCCGCTCCCGCTCCCGCT
>JACQVV010000210.1 GCA_016209595.1 Planctomycetota bacterium | reverse complement strand
GTGGGGGAAGCGCCCTAGCAGCCCGTGGATAAAGTCATTCTGGCTGCGCGCGGGGGGCACCCATCGCGCCGGAGGCGCGATGGGTCCGCGCGATCTCTTCGTCGCGAATGCTCGTCGTATTCTCCTAATAAGACTGCGCTTCGCTCCTCGATCTCGCGCGAAATCGCTCGCGCTCGCCTCCGAAGCACTTTATCCACGGGCTGCTAGCCACCCTTCGAACCGGCCGGATCGTCGTCATGGGCCCAGGGCCCGACCTCGCGCCGCCAGGTCCACCGGCTCACCGCCGAGGACCTCGCCGTTCCAGATGACCGTCGAGGCCGGCTGGGGGCTCGGCGAGGGGATCGTCAACGGGCAGGTCGCGACCGACTCCTACGTTGTCGAGAAGGGGACGTTCCGCATCCTCTCCCGCGTCGTCCGCTACAAGCTCCGCGCCTACATGCCCGGCGACGACTACCGCACGATCAACTGGCAGGCGACCGCCAAGCGGATGAACCCCGTCACCGAGCATTTCCGCCCGGAGCGAGCCCGCCCGGGCGACCGGGACCCGCCGCTACGGCCGTAGGAAACCCGCCAACGCGACCGGGACCCGCCGCTACGCGCGAGGAGAGAGCGCCGGGGAGTCCGCGGGCGTGCGCGACGCGCGTGATGCACGCTCCAGTCATCCCGGAATCGTCCGCGACGCGCGTGGCGCACGCTCCGGTCATCGCCGGAATCGTCCGCGACGCGCGTGGCGCGGCGTCCCGGCACGTTGCAGCCGTCCGCCTCACGCGAAACCCGGCGCGCCGGGCTCCGTTTTCGCGGGAAACCTCGTGGCAGGCCTGGGGGGGCGCGCCGTCCGGGTTCCCTTGCGACCTGACCCGCCGCTCACGATCGTCGGGCCGTACGACCCGAGCCGCCGGCTCGTCGAAGACCTGGCGGCGACCGAGGTCCTCTCGGGCGTCGGGACGAGCCCCGGTCACGCCGAGGGCCGCGCCCGCGTGGTCCTCGACGTGGGCGCCCAGGCGGCGGAGTTCCAGCCGGGGGAGGTCCTCGTGGCGCACTTCACCAACGCGACCTGGACCCCCCTCGTCGTCACCGCGGCGGCCGTGGTCGTGGATCTCGGGTCGGTGCTCGCCCACAGCGCCATCGTCGCCCGCGTGTACGGGATCCCCTGTGTCGCCAACACGCTCGTCGCCACGCGCGCGATCCAGACCGGCGACAGGGTGATCGTGGACGGGGACGCGGGGAAGGTCCGGATCGAGCGACAGGGGTAGCCTTCCGGGGCCGATCTCGCCTACCATGTAGCCGAGCGCGCACTCGGGAGGATCGGAGAATGCTCGGGACCCTACCGCAGACTACCAGACCCACATCCTGTCCCTATCAGGTCGGCGCCCCGATCGAGCTCGCCGATCTCCTCGCGCTGCCGCCCGACGGAAACGACTACGGCAGGGACGAGGATGGGAGACTGGTGATCATGAGTCCCGACGATCAGAAGAAGCACAACAACCCGATCAACCGATTCGTCGCGATCCTGATCCGCGAGATCGGCCCGAGCTGCGTGGCCCGTTCCGAGCCCAGCGTGGCTTTCGCGAAGATCCGTCACCTGCGGGGTCAGCTGCTGCGGGAGTCGTTCCTCGGTCCGCGCGCGGTCCAGCCGGACGTGGCAGTCTGGGGGTGCGAACCGGAGTACGTGGAGGGCCCTACGGGGCTCACGTGGTACTCGCCGAAAGACCTTCTCCTCGTCGTGGAGATCCTCTCACCGGGGACATGGCACTCCGACCTCGGCATCGGCGAAGCCGACGATGTGGACCGGAAGAGGACCTACCTCGAGTCCGGGGTCCCCGAGTACTGGATCCTCAACTCCGCGGTCGACGATCCTGCCTGCTCGGTCCCGCTCCGCGGGGCGCTCCTCCTGTCCGCGGCGCCCGGGGGCCAGGCGTGGGAGGAGATCCCGATCGAAGGCGGAAAACTCTGCTCCCGGGCCGTCCCGGGACTCGCGCTCGACCTGGAGTCCTTCTGGCGAGACTGCCGGATCTAGCCCGGTTTCGTCGCCCGCAGCTCGCCATACGTCGTCGGCAAGCATTTAAACTCCCGGAAGTGGAGCTTGCCGAACTCGGTGAGCGAGGGGACGCCGCGCCGGTCGAACTCGAACATCGCCTTGATGAAGAAGTCGGTCGTCATGACGTCGTCGAGGCTCGATGACCGGACGTCGCGGAAGCCGGTCCTTTCCAGGAGCTTCGCTCCCTCGCTCCTGGGGTAGGTCCGGTAGAGGACGAACATGCGGTCGAACTCCTCGATCTCCTTCCTCTCGTCCTCGCCGAGCGGCCCTTCCTTGAGGAAGACCTCCTTCACGTAGATCGTTCCCCCGGGCGCGAGCACCCGGTAGGCCTCCGCGAAGACCCGCGCGAGGTCAGGGGAGTAGCTCGTGCACTCCAGGAAGAGCGCGATGTTGAAGGAGCCGCTCTCGTACGGAAGCGAGTGGTAGTCGCCGGCGCGAAGATCCACGCGCCCCTCGAGCCCTTCCCGCCGGACGAGCTTTCTGGCCTCCTCGGCCTGCGCCGGCGAGATCGTGACCCCGCGGACCGTGACGCCATCGTAGGCCTTCGCGATGTCCACCGCCGGCCCTCCGGCGCCGCAGCCCGCGTCGAGGATCCTCATCCCCGGCCGGACTCCCGCCCGCGAGGCGAGGAAGAGGTTGTTCGCCGCCGCGGGGTTGGCGGCGTCCTCTCCCTTGTAGAGCCCCGCCTGGTAGGTCGGCCCGCAGGCCTTCAGCACGACCGGCAGCGTCGAGTCGAAGTAGCCGCGGATCTTTCCCAGAAACTCTTCCGTCTCGACCGTCCCGGCGCCCTGAGTCATGGTCTCCCCCTTGCCTGCCGCTTGTTGGGTGGCGCGGGATTCTAGCGGCTCGCTCTCCGCCCGTCCATTGACTTCCATTCGGACGCCGCATAGCATCGCGCCGCTTTTTTCCCCCGGAAAGATCCGCCCGCATGCAGCCCTCTCTCGAAGAACGCCGGTCGCCCCTGCAGTCCGATGAACTCCGGAGGTGGTACGAGACCGAGCTCTTCCCCCCGCGGATCGTCGCCTGCCACCGCCTCGTGGACGACTACGCCGGGGAGTGCGCCCGCCGGATCGCCGTGGAGCTCGGGCTCGCCGCGCGCCTGGCGGAACCCCGGGCGCTCGAGTCCGTCCTGGAGGAGCTCCGGATCGTCCCCGCCGCGCGACCCCTCGCCCGCCGAACCGTGCAGGTCCTGTGCCACCACGGGCGGGGAACGCTCGACGCGGCCTCCGGGCGAGCGCGGATCGACGCGTCCGCCCCGCTCTTCGACCTCGACCGGCTGCGCGAGGAGGGGCTCGCCCGCTTGCCGTCGCTCGCTCCGGCCTTCGCCATGGCCAACCGCGTCCGGGACCGCGCCCTCCCCTTCGCCCGCGGCGCCGTGAGCGACAACTCGGTCCGGGCCGAGGTCCACGCCGAGTTCTTCCTCTCCTGCCCGCTCGGCAAAGGCTCGAGCGACCTCTCCGGCGGCGTCGTGCGGGCGCTCCTGGACGAGGCGGGCCGGCCGCTCGACTTGCTGGAGCTCGGCGCGGGCACGATGAGCGGAGCGATCGGAGTCCTCGACGCGCTCGCCGCGGCCGAGCGCGTGGGGTGGGTGAAGTCCTACTGGTTCACGGAGCTCAACCCGTTCTTCGTGATGGACGCGAAGAGGAAACTCCCCTCGCGCTACCCCGAGGTGGGAGAGTTCCGGTTCCTTTGCGCGAACTTCGACCGTCCGTTCGGGAAGGCCGGGATCCGCGAGGAGTGCGCGGACGTCGTCCACACGGTGAACGCGCTCCACTGCGCGAAGGACCTCCCGTTCACGCTGGGAGAGGTCCGCCGCATCCTGCGGCCGGGCGGCCGTCTCGTGATCGCCCAGTACACGCGGGCTTCGCCCGCGGTGCCTCTCCCCTTCGTGGACTTGATCTGCGACCCGCTCGCGAGCTACTGGGACGTCCGGCTCGTTCCCGGGAAGCGGCCGGCGCACGGCCTCATGGATCCCGGCTCGTGGCGCGCGTGCCTTGCCGATGCGGGGTTCGACCCCGTGGAAGTCTTCCCCGAGGAGGCGACCGGACTCGCGTGGTTCGGGGGAACCTATTTCGTCGGAGCGATCGTGGCGACCCGGCCGGAAGAGTAATGGAGGCTCCAGGGGGACCGCGGAGCGCTCCGGGGGCCGCTTCGACCCGGACCGTCGAGATCGAGGGTTGCCGATTTCGCGTCCGCGAGCACCCCGGCCCGCGCCCGGGGCGCGACATCGTCCTCCTTCCGCCCCTGGGCGAGGGGGCGCTCGGATGGACACGACTCGTGCCCGCGATCCGGGACGCCGGCAGGGTCCTCGTCGTCGAGGCGGCCGGTGGGGCGCCGGCGCTCGACCGCTGGGAACGCGCCGCGCTGGCGGCGGCGGAAGAGAACCCGGCGCCCGAGCTCGTCCTGGTCGGCGCCTCGACGGGCGGGATCGTCGCGATCTCGGCAGCCCGACGGGCCCCGGGGCGAGTTCGTTCGGTCCTCGCCCTCGCACTTCGTCCCGATCTCGTCTCGCTCGCGCCGCTCGCCGACCTCCTCGCCGTGCGGGATCTCGCCGGCGTTCGCCGGCTCCTCGGGCTCTCCTGGGCCCGGCCGCCGGAACCTGGCGAGGCCGCCCTTTCCCGACTCCTGGGAATCCTCTCGAGCGAGGACCTCCAGCGGCTCGTGCGCGAGGTCGCCGGCCGCGACGTCGCCGCCGAGATCCGGGCTGCACGCGGCGCCGGCACTCGGGTCTCGTTCCTCGCCGGGGCCCGGGACGGGCTGCTCGCGGCGTGCCTGGGCGCGGGCGCGTCCCTGGAACCGGACGAGGACCTCACCGTCCTCCCCGACTGCGCGCACTACCCACAGCAGGAAAACCCCCAGGAGTGCGCGCGCTGGATCCTCTCAAGGCTCGCGTCCTCCTCTCCCGGCTCGCGCGAGCGACCGGTCGAACCGCTTCTGGCGACCAAAACTAGCGAGGAACCACGAACATGATCGCTGCCGCCAGGGCCATCCACGACTACATCCGCGAGGAGATCCTCGCGGGCGCGGGGGAAGACCTCACCGAGACGACGCCTCTCCTGGAGCTCGGGATCCTCGATTCCTTCTCGATGCTGAAGCTCGTCGGCTGGCTCGAGGAGCGCTACTCGGTCCAGGTAGACTCGGGCGACCTCACCGCGGAGAACTTCGCCACGGTGGCGGACATCGGCGCGCTCGTCTCCCGCTACGTCGAGCGCGCGGCAGGGTCTTGATCTCCAGCTCGGGGGAGGGCCTGGCCGGGGGCGCGTTCCGCGCTCCCCGCGCTCGCCTCCGCCCGCAGCGCGAGAGCGAGCGCCCGGCGGTCGATCTTGCCGTTCGGATTGGTGGGGAGCGAGTCCATCCGGCGGGCGAGGTGCGGGATCATGTACGGGGGAAGCCGATCGGCGCAGTGGGTCTTGATCGCGAGGAGCGAAGGATCCTCGCCACCTGGGACGAGCGAGTAACAGGCGACGAGCCGCGTCTCGCCACCGGTCTCGACGGGGATGACCGCGACCCGGTCGATCGCCGGGTGGCTGGCGAGGACTCCCTCGATCTCGGCGGGCTCGACGCGGAAGCCCCGGATCTTCACCATGTCGTCGATCCGCCCGCGGAAGACGAGCTCCTCCCCCTCCAGGGTGACGAGGTCGCCGGTCGCGTGCGCCCCGCGGCGGTGGTTCTCCTCGTTCCGGTGGCCGGAGAGCCGCCAGTAGCCGGGGGTCGTACACGGCCCCTCGACGACGAGCTCCCCCGTGCCGCCGGGGGGGACCTCTCGACCGCCGGCGTCAACGATCCGGAAGGCGATGCCGGGGAGCGGCCGGCCGATCGGCACGGGCGAAGTCCGGGCGGGCCCAAGGGGTTCGACGCGGTAGAACGTGCAGACGTTGGTCTCGGTCGGACCGTAGAGGTTGTAGTACGACGGGCGGGGAAGGACCTCCATGAGCCGCCGGAGGTCCTTCACGGGGAAAACTTCGCCCGCGAAGAGGACGTAGCGCAGGCTCGATGCGTCGATCCGCGAAAGGACGCCCGAGGCGACGAGGAGCGAGAGGATCGAGGGCACCGAGTACCAGACCGTGATCCGGTGCCGCTCGATCCGGCGGGCGAGCGCGGCCGGGGTTCGCATCTCATCCTCGCCAAGAAGGACCACCGAGGCCCCGACCGCGAAGGCGGCGTACAGGTCGAAGGTCGAAAGATCGAAGGTGAGCGCGGCGTGGTTGGAGAAGACGTCGCCGGGGCCCAGGTCGAACTCGAAGAGCGCCCAGTGGATGAAGTGGAGGAGGTTCGCGTGGGTGATCTGGACACCCTTGGGCCTCCCCGTCGAGCCCGACGTATAGAGGATGAAGGCGAGGTTCCCGGGGCCGCGGGAAACCGGCCGCGGCTCGCCGCCGGAAGACTCGATCTCTCCCGGCACGACGACCGTTTCGCGCCCGCCGGCCGGGCACGCGAGGCGTGCTTCGTCGAGAAAGCGCTTCTCGGCGACGAGAATCCTCGCCTGGCTGTCCTCGATGATGATCCCCGCACGCGCCGCCGGTTGGGAGGGATCGACGGGAACGTAGGCTCCGCCGGCCTCGAGGGTGCCCGCGAGCGCGACCACCGCGTCGATCGACTTGGGGAGCGCCACGGCCACCCGGTCGCCGGGCGCGAGCCCGCGGTCCTGGAGCGCCCGCGCGAAGGCCCGGGAGCGACGAGCGAACTCTCCATGGTCGATCGTCTCGTCCCCGAAATGGAGGGCGGGACGGCCTGCGTGTCGGGCGGCCGCCGCCAGGACGTCGGTCAGAAGCCGGAAGCGCGGGCGGGTGGCACGTTCCTTGGCGTCGGGTCCGGGGTGCATGGGCCGCAACATGATATCGGGCGCGCCCTCCGCGGGAAGGGGAGACGTCATGGGCGCGCGTGAACCGATCGCTCTCACCGGGATGGCCGGGTTCTTCCCGGGGGCGGAGGACCTTGCGGCGTTCTGGGAGCTCCTCGTCGCGGGAGAGAGCGCCGTCCGGCCCCTTCCAGAAGAGAAGTGTCGGCCTGTGCCGGAGCGGGAACGATTCGGGGCCCTGCTCGAGCGGCCGGAGATCCCGCCCTCTCGATTCGGGATTCCCCCCGTCTACCGCCGCTCGATCCCCGACCACTTTCTCCTCGCGCTCGCCGCGGTCGAGTCTGCGCTCTCCGACTCCGGGCTCGGAGCGGAGGAGCTCCCGCGAGACAGGACGAGCGTGATCTGCGGGACATGCTTCGCCCCCTGGAGGCTCCACGCCGATACGCTGCGGATCGAGGTCTCGGGGCTCCTCCACGAGGCGGCCTCCGGCGGCACGGGCGCGAACGGCGACGGCAAGGGAGGCTTCGACCGGATCCTCGAGATCGCAGGGCGCGAGGCGGACCGCCGCTACGGCGGCTCCTTCAACGACAAGCTCTACGAGCTCGCGGCCACGCTGCCCGGACAGATCGCGGTCCACCTTCGCCTGCGGGGGCGCGCCGTCTCCCTCGAGGCGGCCGACCTCACCTCCTTCGCGGCGCTCGACGCGGCGATGGGCGATCTCTCCTCCGGCACGGCGGATCTCGCGATCGTCGCCTCGGCGCAGCTCCTCGACTCGCCGCTCGTCTGGCGGGCGCTCGAGGAAAAGGGGCTCCTCGCCTCGCGTCTCGCCCCCGCGCTCTCCCCGGAGGGGGACGGCATCGTCCCGGGCGAGGCCGTCGTCGCGGTCGTGCTGGAGAGACTCGCGGACGCGCGCGCGGCCGGCCGGCGGGTCCGCGCGGTCCTCTCCGGTCTCGGGCTCTCCCATTCCTCCGAGCGGGGTCCCTTCCGCTACGGCGGGGACGCCCAGGCGCGAGCGGAGGCGGTCCGGGCCGCCTGCGACCGGGCCGGGGTCACGCCCGCGGCGCTCGGATTCGTGGAATGCTTCGGGTCCGGGCTTGCCGAGGAAACCGCGCGCGAAGTCGAGGTCCTCGCCCGTCTCCATGCCCAGGCCGGGGCGCCGATCGGCAGCGTCCCTCTCGGCAGCGTGAAGGAGCTCGCCGGCCACTCGATTGCCGCCTCCGGCCTCGCGAGCCTCGTCAAGGTCGTTCTGGCGCTCGAGCGCCGCACGATCCCTCCCTCGCTCGGTCCCATCGGGGACTCGCTCCTCGCGGGGACGCCGTTTCGGGCGCCGCTCGCCCCCGAGCCCTGGCCGGCCGGCGATCGGGGCGAGCCGCGACGCGCGGGCATCTCCGCGAGCGGCATGGGAGGGGGTCACGCGTTCCTCGTGGTCGAGGAGGCCCCCGCCGCGAAGAACAAGTCCCAAAGCTCGGACCGAGCCCTGCGGCAGCGGGTCGCGGTGCCGATCGCGATCGTCGGACTGGCGGGACGCTTCTCGCGCGCCCCCGACGCGGCGCGCTTCTGGGAGAACATATCTCGCGGGATCGACACCCTCGAGCCGGTCCCGGAGTCCGTCCTCCCGCGCGGGGCGCACTTCGATGCAGCGGCCTTCGACCCCCTCAGGAGCTACACCGACATCGGTTCCCGAGTCGATGTGCCGGAGCCCGACGCCACGAGGTTCCGTCTCGTCCCCCGCCGAATCGAGGCCATGGACCGCGCGCAGAAGCTCGCCCTCGTCGTCGCGGCCGAGGCCCTGGAGGGCGTGCGCGTGACACGGGGGCGCGCCGCCGTGTTCGCGGGGGCGAGGATCGGGCCGCTGGCGGAGCGGGAGGCGGGCGCGGCGCTCCACCTGGAGGAGATCCTCGAACTCGTCCGGAAGGCGGGGGAGGACGCGGGGCTAGAGGACCGCCGCGTGCGCGCCCTTGTCCACCGAGTGCGCGAATCGGCCGGACGTCGCTTCCCCGCCGTCGGGCCTTACACGCTCGACGCCATGCTGTCGAGCGGCGTGGCGGCCCACATTTCGAACGCCCTGGACCTCGGGGCATTCCCGGTCGCCGTGGATGGGGCGTGCGCCTCGTCGCTCGCCGCCCTCGACCTCGCCTGCCGCGGACTCGCCCGCGGTGAGATCGACCTCGCCGTGGCCGGGGGCGTGGACCTGGGGGTCAACCGGTACGACCTCGTCCTCTGCTCCCGGATGCGTCTCCTCTCGCCGACGCGGATCGTTCCGTTCGGCGAGTCGGCGGACGGGTTCTCGATCGGGGAGGGGGCGGCGTTTTTCGTCATGCGACGGCTGGAGGATGCGCTTTCCCACGGGGACCCCATCCGGGCGATCGTTCGTGGGGTGGGGTGTTCGAGCGACGCCAGATCCCTCATCGCTCCGGACGCCGAGGGGCAGTCGCTCGCCATGCGCCGCGCCTTCGAGGAAGTGGACTTCGGCCCCGAGGCCGTGGACTTCCTGGAGGCGCACGGGACCGGGACGGACCTCGGGGATCAGGTCGAGGCGGCGTCGATCCGGGAGGTGTACGGGACGCCCCCGCGGGCGCGGCCGCTCCATGTCGGTTCGGTGAAGTCGATGATCGGACACGCGATGGCGGCGGCAGGGGCGGCGGGGTTGCTCAAGACGGTCCTCGCCCTGGAGGCGCGGACGATCCCTCCCAACGCCAACCTGCCGCGCCTCAACCCCCGCCTCGCGTTCGACCGGATTCCGGCCCTGGTGCCGGCCCAGGCCGCTCCGTGGCCGGCTCCGCCCGGCGGGCCCCGGCGGGCCGCGGTGAGCTCGTTCGGCACGGGCGGACTCAACTACCACGTACTCCTGGAGGAGGGAGTGGGAGTCGCCCGTGGAGTTTGACCTCTCCCACGACCAGCAGGCCCTCACCCGCGCGACGGTCGAGTTTGCCCGCGAGCGCCTCTCGGGACTCGCCGGCGAAGGCGAGACGACGGGTCCTTCGCTCCGCGAGGCCTGGCGACTCTGCGGGGAGCAGGGGATCCTGGGTCTGGTCGTCCCCGAGGAATACGGCGGACTCGGGCTGGGCGCGCTCGACTCCGCGCTGGCGATGGAGGCGCTGGGCTACGGGTGCCCCGACATGGGCTTCGTCTTCTCCGTCGCCGCCCACGTCTACGCCTGCGTCGTCCCCGTCGTCGCGTTCGGGGAGGGCGACCAGAAGCGGAAGTTCCTCCCGGGGATGGTGTCGGGCGAGCTCGTCGCGACCCACTGCGTGACGGAACCTGGGGCGGGATCCGACGCCTACGCCATGAAAACGAGGGCCGAGCGCGGGGAGGGCGGCTACGCCCTTCGCGGCTCGAAGTGCTTCTCGAGCAACGCGCCGGTCGCCGACCTTTTTCTGGTCCACGCGGTCACCGACCCGGCGGCGGGATTCCTCGGCCTCTCCGCGTTCCTGCTGGAGAAGGGGACTCCCGGTCTCTCGGTCTCGAAGCCCTACCACAAGCTCGGCCTCTCCACGGCTCCCCTGGGCGACGTCTTTCTGGAGGACTGCCCCGTCCGCGCGGCGAACCGGCTGGGCCGCGAGGGCCAGGGGGGAGCGATCTTCACGCACTCGATGAACTGGGAAAGGGCGTGCCTCTTCGCCGCCTACCTGGGGGCCATGGCGCGCCAGCTCGAGGAGACGATCCGCTTCGCGAAGGAACGCCGGCAGTTCGGAAAGCCGATCAAGGACTTCCAGGCGGTGAGCCATCGGATCGCCGACATGAAGGTGCGGCTCGAGGCCGCGCGGCTTCTCGTCTACCACGCGGCCTGGCGGCTCGACCGCGTGTCCGACGGGCGCCCATCGATCGACTCCTCGATCGCCAAGCTCTTCGTCTCCGAGTCCGCGGTAGAGTCGGGCCTCGACGCGATCCAGATCCACGGGGGCTTCGGAATCATGGCCGAGGGAGGCGTCGAGCGCGCCCTCCGCGACGCGGTGCCCGGCCGCATCTTCTCTGGCACCTCGGAGATCCAGAAGAACACGATCGCTCGGCTGCTGGGATTGTGAGATCTTGACGCAAAGATCCCGATCGAGTCTCCTCTGCGCCCCCGAGCTCGGGACGCCACACACCTCCATGACACCCGCCGACCAGATCCGGGCCTATGTCGTCGCCTCGCACCTAGAGGGACGGGACGATGTCGCGCTCGACGAGCGGACCCCGCTCCTCGAGCTGGCGATCCTCGATTCGTTCGCCATCTTCGGTCTCGTGGACTTCCTCCACCGGGATCTGGGCGTGCGGGTGCCCCACGATCGGATCGAGGCGAGGAACTTCGGGACGATCGGGGCGATTGCCCGGCTGGTCGAGGAGCTCTCGCGCGGTGCGGCCGGGAACGGAGCGCCGCCCAAAGGGCGCGTCCGGACGCCATGAGCAGCGAACCGCGACCAGCGCCGTCTCCCGCGGCCGAGCTGGCTCGGCGAGTCGTGGAGGCCTTCCAAGCGGAGACCCAGTACGCCCCCGAGGCGCTCGGGTTCGACTTCGACCTGGAATCGGAGCTCGGGATCGACTCGGTCACGCTCACCTCGATCCTCGTGCGGCTGGGGACCGAGTTCGGACTCCCGGACGGATCGCTCCGGGCGCGCGATTTCGTGACGATTCGATCTGTCGTCGAGCGTCTCGCCTCGATCGACGGCCTCTCCGTGCCGCCCGCCTCTCCGGCATCCGCCCCGCTCGCCCGGCGGGAGGATGAAAGCGCGACTCTGCCGGCCCACGCCGATTCCCGACGGAGCGCAGGGGCGACCCCGGACCTGGAGCTCATGCGAAGCTTGCCCCGAGCGGAGCGAGGGGACCCCGGACCTGGAGCGCATGCGCGACCCCCGACAAGAACGATGCAGGATTTCCTGGAGCTCCCGGACCGCGACCTCTTCGCCAAAGCGCGGGCTTTCCGGACCTTTCTGGAGGAGCGGCGGCGCGACCGGTCGTACTGGTACGGCATGGCGGTCCAGGGCCGCTCGGGCCGCCGGGCCGTGATCTTCGACGAGCTGGAGGGCCGCCCCCGCGAGTTTCTCGTCATGGCCTCGAACGACTACCTCGGCCTTGCGAACCATCCGAAGGTGATCGAGGCGATCCGGGAGACCGCGGCCACGTGCGGCGCCACCCACACGGGGAGCCGGATCATCGGGGGGACGAACCAGCTGCACAAGGAGCTCGAAGCCCGGCTCGCCCGATTCAAGGGAACCGAGGCGGCGATCGTCTTCCCCTCCGGCTACTCGGCCAACCTCGGCGCCGTCTCCGCGCTCGTCCGGCGGCGCGACGTGGCAATCGGGGACCGGGCGAACCACATGAGCCTCGTGGACGGTTGCAAGCTCTCGGGCGGCCTCATGCGCATCTACGCTCACCGCGACATGGAGGACCTGGAGCGCGTCCTCGTCCGGAGCGCGAGCGAAGCCGAGGGGAAGCTCGTGGTCACCGACGGCGTCTTCAGCATGCACGGCGATATCGCCCCCCTGCCCGAGATCGTGCGCCTGGCCCGCGCCCACGGGGCGAAAGTCCTCGTGGACGACGCCCACGCGACAGGCGTTCTCGGGGCGACCGGCGCGGGAACGAGCGAGCACTTCGGCCTCAAGGGCGAAATCGACATCGAGCTGGGGACCTTCTCGAAAGCCCTGGCCGGGGTCGGCGGCTTCGTCTGCGCCTCGGGCGATGTGGTCGAGTACATGCGCTTCTACGCGCACTCCTACGTCTTCGCGGCGACGATCCCCGCGCCCGTCGTGGCCGGCCTGATCGCCGCTCTGAATGTCCTCGTCTCCGAACCCGAGCGGACTCTGCGGCTCCGCACGAACATCCGTTCCTTCAAGGCCCTGCTGGCGGCCGCGGGCTTCGACCTCGGAGAGAGCGAGAGCGCGATCGTGCCGGTCCTTGTCGGGGACCACGAGACGACGCTCGCTCTCGGCCGGGCCGTCCGCGACCGGGGCCTCTTCTGCCAGGCCGTCGTCTACCCCGGCGTCCCCGAGGGAGAGGAGAGGCTCCGCCTCTCCCTCTCCGCGGAACATACGGACGAGGATCTCGCGCTCGCCGCCGGCATCCTCGACGAGGCCGCCCGCGAGGTGGGTCTTTCTCTGCCCCGATCTTCCTAGCTGCGCAAGAACCCTGGTTCGATCCGCTCCCCCTGGATCTCGTCGGCGACCTCGGCCATCGTCGTGAAGCGGTCCACGAGGGACTGGAAAACGGGCGTCTTCATGTCGGCCTCGAAGGCCGCGAGGCTGGAGACTCCGATCACCTCGAAGTACTCCGGCCGCGCGCCGGGTCTGGTCGGGACGCGGTGGACGGCGAACGAGAGGAGGCTCTGGAGGCTCGGCGCGGTCCTGTAGTCGACCTCCTTCACCCAGCGTTCGAACTCCGCGGGCGAGGCTCCTTCCTTCAGGCGGATCCGGTGGACGATAGAGATCACGGTCGATACCTCCTGCGAACAGTTAGAGTCTAGCCACGGCCGCCCAGGGGTCCCGGCGCTTCGGGGCCGGGGGGAACGAGACGGTGGGGTAGCCGGCCCGCGCGAAGAAGACCGTCCGGCCGGCGGTCCCGAGGAGCTCCTGGAACCGGAGCCGGACCTCGGGGTGCTGGAGAACGACGCTCACCGGGTGGAGCGCGAGGCCCGCGGCGCTCGCGCGCTCCCAGAGGTCGATCGCGACGCCTCCCGCGGCGAGGAGCTCGCGGACCGAGGGCTCGTCCCGATCGGTCGAAAGCGCCAGCAGGAGCCCGGACCCCGCGACGAGCTCCCCGAACGGCCGGACGATCCGGCGTGCGTACCCGACGCGGGAGAGGAAGGCCATCGCCGGCGGCCAGAGGGCGAGCTGATACGCGCGCCGGCCCGGGGCGGAAAGCGGACCGAGGAGCTGGGTGATCGGCATGCCGTCCTGGGCCTCCCGGATCGCACTCGCGCCGAATCGGATGAACCGGTAGGTCTCGCGCCACGCCTCGCCGTGGGCGAAGTCGAGGTGCGCGTGCTCCCGGACGAACTCCCCTGTCTGGCGGATCCGCTCGCGATCGGCGACCAGGTGGACTCTCACTCCAGCCGAACCCGCCGGCGAATCGAGGGGTGTCGACGCGCGGGCCAGTGCCAAAAGGACGGCCTCCGGAACGGCGTCGGAGCGGTAGGGGCCGCGATTCGTCGTTCGACCCTCGCTCCGGCGGCCATCCCGCGGACGGGGCTCGGCCGGGCCGAGTTCGACCAGGGCGAGCGGCGCCCAGAGATCGGGGATGCCCGCGAGCGATGGGTGATCTGCGCCGGGCGCCGTCGCGAACCACCGGGGCGCCGCCCGAAAGCCCGCGAGCGCGAGTTCCGCCAGAATCGAGTCGAGGTAGATCCCGCAGCTCAGCGTCATCTCGACCGCGAGCGACGGGAGCGCGCGGAGCTCCCTCTCTCGGTCGAGCGCGAGGACGAGGTAGTGCGAGGAGGGTTCGACCGGCCCCCCGAGGAGCGCCGCCAGGCCCTCGCGGGCCGCCGGGCTCCGGGCCCAGACGAGGCCCCAGGGCTGACTGTTGTGCGACGAAGGAGAGCGCGCGGCACGCGGGACAGCGCGGTCCATCGCATCGTCGAATGGATCGGGAATCGACATCGGCGGCCGATTGTGGCGGTGCTATCGCCCGGAGGCAAGGGTGCGAATGGATCTCGCCGCGGCCCGGCGAACCGAATAACATCTGCGTTTCGGCGGCCCGGCGCGCCCGGGCCGCGAATCGAGCCGGAGGAGCCGTGGTGACGAGCCAGGTGGATCGAGCGAATTCGCATGCGCCGAGCGCGCTCCCGGCCGTCGCGAGCTCGGGGTCGCGGGGGCCCTCCCGCCCGGGCGTCCTCGACCCGCGACTCGTCCCGACCCCGCTTCCCGTAGAGGAGCGCCGTTCCCCGGCCCCTTCGTGCCAGTCCGGGGGGCGAGTCCTGGGTCTCTGGCAGGTAGCGCGGAGGGCGCTCCGGATCTACCTCCGTCTCACCTCCCTGGGAACCCAGGACGGCGAGGCGGCCCGGGAGGTTGGACGCGAGGTGCGCAAGCTCCTGGTGGAGCTTGGAGGCTTCTGGGTGAAAGCGGGACAGATGCTCTCGCTACGCACCGACGTCTTCCCTCTGGAGTTCTGCCTGGAGCTCCTCGACCTTCACGACCGCGCACCGGCCTTTCCGCCGGAAGAAGTCGTCCGCGTCGTGGAGGAAGACCTCCGGCGTCCGTTCGATTCCGTTTTCAGCGAGTTCGACACGAGCCCCGTCGCCGCCGGTTCGATCGGGCAGTCGCACCTCGCCCGCCTGCGATCCTCGGGAGAACGCGTGACTGTCAAGGTCCAGCGGCCGGAGGCCCGGGCGGTCCTCGATCGGGACCTCAAGTTCCTGCGCTTCCTCATGCGCATCCTGTCGCGGAACCCCCGATACCGCCACTTCCGATGGGCCGAGGCGATCGACGCGCTCCGGTTGATGTTCACCGAGGAACTCGACTTCCGCTACGAGGCCGACGGGATGCGGAGGCTGGGCGCGGACCTGGAGAAGCACGGGCAGATCCATGTCCCGCGGGTCTTCGGGGAGTACGTTTCTCCGCGCGTCCTCGTCCTCGAGCACGTGCGGGGCGTCACGATGAGCGAGTACCTGCGGGCGGCGCACGAGGACCCGGATCGCGCCCACACCTGGCAGATCGAGAACCGCGTGGCGCCCGGGCGGGTAGCACGGCGCCTCCTCCACTCCTTCCTCCGTCAGGTGCTCGAGGAGAACTTCTTCCACGGCGACCTCCATCCCGCGAACGTCGTCCTCCTGCGGGACGGCTGGGTGGCGCTCCTGGAGTCCGGATCCGCGGGCCGTCTCCACCACGACGTCCAGAAGAACCTGGCGAGCGTGCTCCGCTACGTCTCCGAGCGCGACTACCAGGGGGCCGTGGAGCATCTCCTGGCCCTCGCCGGGCCGCTGCCGGTCGTCGACCCCAACGCGCTTCGCTTCGACTGGATGCGGATCTTCCGGACATGGGACCAGCGGAGCTACGTCCGGGAATTCCCCTACGACTCGAAGTCCCTCGTCCACCTCTGGCAGGAGCTCGCGCGCGTGAGCCAGCGGCACAAGCTCCTCTTCCACTGGGGGCTCTTCCGGATGGACCGATCGCTCCTCTCGCTCGACGTTTCGCTGAAGGAGCTCGCGCCCCGGCTCGACTGGCCGCGGGAGCTCGCGCGCTACTTCGACGGCGCCCGGAAGCGCTTCCTCTCCGGGGCCCGCAAGCCGCGCGCCCTGGCGGGACTCGCGGGGAACTGGGGCGGCTTCCTGCGAGAGCTCCCGTCCCAGGTCCGGCTCCTCCAGAGCGACATGGGCAGCATCCTCCACCGGCGCGCGCTGAACTTCCAGGCGACCTCGAGCAAGATCTCCTATCTCCTGGAGCGCGTCTTCACCGAGCTCCGCTTCCTGACGCTCGTCGCCGCGGCCGTGCTCGGACTCACCTTCGTCCACCAGAAGGTCTGGTATTTCCACTGGGCCAAGATCTCACAGCACCGGATCGACGATGTCTTCTTTCTTTGCCCGAATCTGACCTTCCCGGAGTGGGGCGTCCTCATCCTTGTCGTGGGCTGGACCTTCTCGGTTTTCCATCGGCTCGCGCTCCGCTTCGCCCGGAAGGAAAGCGTCCTGCCCGGCTCGTCGGGCGGGGAATTCTGAGCGGCTTGGAGATGGCGGCGATCCGAGATCCTGCATCGCGGGCGGGGGTGTCCCGCGGCGCGCGCCCTCGCGGCACGGCCCGCGCGCGGAAGGGCTTCCTCGACCCGCGGCTCGTCCCGACGCCGCTCGTCGCCCGCGCGCGGGAGGCCGGGATGCAACCGAAGCCCCCCCGGGTCGTCCGCTCGCGCGGCCGGCAGGTGCTCGCGGCGATCGGGCCCCTGCTCCTCCACCTGGCGTGGGGCCGCCTGCGCGGGACCCTCGATGCAGCCCAGGTGGGACTCCGGACGCGCGAGATCCTCGAGGAACTGGGTGGCGTCTGGGTGAAGCTCGGCCAGCTCCTCGCGCTTCGCAAGGACCTCTTTCCGATCGCATTCTGCGCCGCGCTCTCCCGGCTCCACGACAACTGCGTCCCGTTCCCCGGCGCCGAGGCGCGGCGCGTGGTCGAGGAGGACCTCGGCCGGCCGATCGAGGCCGTCTTCTCGGAGTTCTCCGAGGAGGCGATCGCGGCGGCCTCGATCGGGCAGTGCCACCTGGCTCGACTCCGGGAGGGCGACGTCCGGGTCGCGGTCAAGGTCCAGCGCCCCGACGCCGCCCCTTCGTTCCAGCGGGACATGGCCCTCGTCCGGCGGCTCCTCTGGCCGTTCCAGTGGGTGCGCGGCTGGTCCCATTTCCGCTGGAACGACTTCCTCTGGGAACTGGAGAACATCGTCCAGGAGGAGCTCGACTATCGATTCGAGCTCAACTCGATCCGGATCCTCCGGAAGAACCTCCGCCGGCACAAGCGGGTGTACGTCCCGCGGGCCTTCCCGCGCTGGAGCGCGCGGCGCGTCCTCGTGCTGGAGTACGTCGAGGGCGTGTTCATGAGCGACTACCTGGCGGCCGCCCGCGAGGAGCCCGACAGCTTGAGATCCTGGCAGATCGAGAACGGCGTGAGTCCAGGCAAGGTCGGCCGCCGGCTCTACCGTTCTTTCCTGCGGCAGATGCTGGAGGACCAGGTCTTCCACGGCGACCTCCACCCCGGAAACGTCCTCTTGCTCCGCGACAACTGGGTCTGCCTCATCGACTTCGGGACCGTGAGCCGGATCGACAACCGGCTCCTCAGGAACCTCGGCCTGTGCATGGCCTACATCGGGATGAGGAACTACTCCCGGGCCCTCGACAAGTTCCTCGACCTGGCCGACGCGCTCCCGCCCGTCGACCTGGAAGAGATGAAGCTCGAGATGCTGAGCGTGTTCCAGGCCTGGGACCAGCGGACCCGGATCCCTGAAATCCCGTACGCGAAGAAGTCGCTCGTCTCCCTCTGGCAGGAGCTCGGTAACACGATCCTCCGCTACCGGCTGGTCATGGACTGGTCGTTCCTCCGCGTCGACCGCGCGAGCGTGACGCTCGACGTCTCGCTCCAGGAACTCATCCCGGACCTCGATTTCCCGAGGGAGCTCAAGCGCTACTACGCCCGGGCGATCCGCCGGCACGTCCGGCGGGCGCGAAAGCCCTCCGCCCGGAGAACCGTCTGGACCGAGTGGCTCACGCTCCTGGGCGCCCTCCCTCAAGAGGCCCCGGTGCTCCTGGGCGACGTCGGCACGCTCATCCACCGGCAGTCGAGAAACTTCAAGGCGACCACGACGAAGGTCGCCTACCTCTGGGAGGTATTCCTCGTCCAGTGCCGGTGGCTCCTGCGCGGCGTCATGCTCCTCACCACCGCGGGCTGGCTATGGCAGCGCGACGCCTTCCCGGAATCGCTGGTCTTCCGGGAGGGGCACTTCGACGACTTCCTGATGCTCCTCCCGGCGCTCACCGACCTGGAGTGGCTTCTCGCTCTCGCTTCGGTCTTCTGGCTCCATCGCATCGTGGGAAAGCTCATCGCCCGCTTCCGCTCGCCGGAACAGCGCCTCGTCGGCCGGGGCGGCTAGCCGCGCCCTCCCGATTCAGAGCGCCGGGTCGATCCCCTGCGCCCGAAGCGCACGGGCCATCTGAAGGACCCTGAATCCCTGGGCGATGCAGGCAACCATGAGAATGATCGCGCAGATCTGCACCCTGAAGAGCGACGGGACCAGGAAGAAGAAGTAGAAGATGAGCGAGACGACCACCGCCCACTCGTGTTTCAGGAACAGGAAGACGGCGAGGAGCGTCATCGCGCCCGCGAACCCGCCGACGATCCCCCAGAAAACGACCCGCGCCTCGGCGGGCAGGTCGCGGGCGAGAAAGGCGCCGGGGGCCGCGATGAGGACGGCCGCGAGGATGTTGACGCCGCCGAGCGCGTTCATCTGCTGGTGGAACTTCTTCAGCGTTGCGGCGGCCGCGGCGGGAACTGCCGGCGCGGGAACAGGTGGAGCTATGGCGGCCTGGAGAAGGTCGTGGCCGCACTGGGGGCAGAGACGTAATCCGGGAGGTATGCTCTCGGCGCATGCCGGGCAACGTTCTTCGGGCATGGGGCTTTCCAGAAAACGCGGGGCGCCGGGATCCGGCGAAGGATCCCGGCGCCGAGATTGGTCTAGCGGACCTCTTCGGTCGCTTCGCCCTTCTTGTGTGTCTCCTCGGTCTCCTCGGTCACCTCCCACGGCGTCGTGGGCTCCGGCTGCGGGCCGCCGGCGGAGGGCCCAGGACCCGAACCACCGCTTGGGGCCGGACCCCCGGCGGACGGGCCGCCAGGCTGCGGGCCGGGACCACCCCCGCTCGGACCGCCGGCCGCGGGGCCGCCTCCGGACGGCTGGTCGGGGGGTGGATTGCTCCCGCAGCCCGCCGTCCACAGAACCAGGGCGAGTGCGAGCGCGGGAACGACGAGGAAGAGTCTCTTCATGTGCATGGTTCCTTTCTCGGAATGCCTCGTTTACGACATCTGCTTCTGGACGGCCGCCCAGACGAGTGAGAGATCGACGGTCATGTCCACCTCGACCGTCCCGTCGGGGAGGTTCCGGACGGCGACCTTCTTTGCCCCTTTCAGGATCCCCTCGATATCCGCCTGGATCTTGTCGTGGGACGTCGCGAAGTCGGCGATCGTCGTCTCGGAGTTGATCTTCACGCCGCCCAGCCGCTCGAAGAGCTTCCGCATGGCGTCCGCCTCCGCGGCGCGCTCGGCGGTGAGCCGCTTCTGCGCCTCGGTCTCCGCGTCCTTCAAGGGGAGCCCGGAGCCCGTCACGGTGAGCGCCTCGACCGACCAGGGCGGGGCGTTCGCCGCCGTGGGCTGGACGGGGGCGCCATCGGGGGCGAAGTAGGGGGCCCGCGACGGGACGGCGCCGTAGCCCGACTCGACGATCCACTTCATCGTCTGGCTGGAGCGGACCTCTTCCTGCGGGGGCGGCTGCGGGCCGTGGCCCTTGTGGATGACGCGGAAGACTTCCCTCACCACGACCTCGAAGGGCACGCGGAGCGTGAGCTGGAGGGAGCCGTCGTCGTACCACCAGGTCTCGCCGACCTGGCTCATCCCCTTGAGGACCGACTCGCTCGCGACCTGGACGAGATCTTCCTGGGTCACGAAGTCGGAGACTGTCGTCCGGGCGGTGAGGCGGAGGCCGTTGATCCGCTCGGCGAGCCTGCGGTAGGCCACGACCTCGGCGGCCCGGCGGGTTAGAAGCTTCTCGCGGGCGTTGACCGACTCCCAGCCGACGAAGCGCGTGCCTCGGAGCATGGTGTTTCCCGGTGCGGTGCCGGCGCCGGAAACCGCGATCACCGACTCCTGGGTGTACTCGCGCTGCTTGATGATCTCCTTCTCCTCGATCCGCGGACCCACCTGCCGGCGGGCCTTGATGCGCGTCACCTCCTCGATCACCTGGCTCACGGTGACCGCCATCTCGACCTCGCAGGTGCCGTCGGGCTGGAAGCGCGGCGGACCGACGGTGCCGATCCCCTTGGTGAATGTCTCCAGGTCGGCCCGGATCTCGTCGGACGCGGCGACGAAGTCCACGACGCGCGTCTCCGAGGTGAGGTGGATGCCGTGGATCGCCTCGGTGAGCTTCCGCATCGCGTCCACCTCGGCCGCGCGGAGCGCCATGAGCCGGCCCTGGCCGGTCGTCCCGCTCCAGCCGGGGAGGCCGCTCGTGGGGGAGGCCACGTAGCGCCACTCCGGCTTGTCGGGGAATCCCGCCGGGGGAACGATCTCATCGGGGTACTTCGCTTCCTGGATGTTCGCCGCGCCGCTCGAACCCGCTCCTCCCGGCGCGCCGTAGCCCGTCGCCGTGAGCATCCGCTGCTGCGTGACGTTCACGAGCTGGTTGAAGGTGTGGTCGTGGAAGGAGTTCCCGTTGTAGTGGCGCTGCCGGATCGTGCGGAGCTCCTGGACCACCTGCTCCATCGTCACGCCGACCGTGACCTCACAGGTGCCGTCGGGGTGGAAGACAGGCTGGCCAACGATCCGGATCCCCTTCACGAAGTCGTTGAATGCCGCGCGGACCTCGTCGGACTGCGCGACGAAGTCGGAGACCGTCGTCCGGCTGGAGATCTGCAGGCCCTGGATCGTCTCCGCCATCTTGCGATAGGCGTCGAGCTCCGCCGCCCGCCGCGCCATGAGCATCTGCTGGGGGGTGAGCTCCTGCGCCTGGGCCGCGGCGGCGACCAGGAACGAGAGGAAGACCGTCCAGAAACGTGGGGAACGCATCGATAGCAACTCCTGCAAGAGGGATGGGTGGGACCGCCGACGCATCTTCCCCAGTGCGTGCAACATTAGTACATCGCCGGGGGTGGATCGGTCAAGGGCGGGCTTCGTTCGAACCTATCCATGAACCCGGACCGAGCCCGGCGGAGCGCCGGGCTTGGGGGCTGCGAGGAAATAACTGCTACATTCGGCCGGCTGCGGCGCCGCCAGGCTGCGTTGCGCCTCCTCAACAACCGACTCCGTTGGGTTGTTTCGTCGGCGCGCCTTGCCTGGCGGCGCCTCGCTCGGCC
>JACQVV010000168.1 GCA_016209595.1 Planctomycetota bacterium | reverse complement strand
GTCCCGGCGGCGAACCTCCTTGGCGAGGAGAACAAAGGGTTCCGGATCGCGATGGCGGGCCTCGACGGGGGCCGGATCGGGATCGCGAGTCAGGCCGTGGGGATCGCGGAGGCCGCGCTCCAGGAGTCGCTCGCGCTCTTCGCTGCCCGGCCGGAGAGCGACCCGTTCGGCGACCGGGAGATGGCGGACTTCCGCCTCGCGGAGATGGCGACCAAGATCGACGCCGCGCGGCTCCTCGTCGAGAGGGCCGCGGCAGCGAAGGACGCGGGGAAGCCGCATACGCGCGAGGCCGCGATGGCGAAACTCTTCGCGAGCCAAACGGCCAACGAGGCGACCCGCGAGGCCGTGGCGCTCGCCGGTCGTGCCGGGATTTCCGGGAGGAATGGCGTCGAGCGGCTTCTTCGCGACGCCAGGATCACGGAGCTCTACGAGGGAACGACCGAGATCCAGAAGCTCGTCATCAGCCGCCAGATTCTGGGGGAGGGGGCCGCTTGAACGCGGAAGGCAGAAGGCAGAAGGCAGAAGGCAGAAGTGAAACGGCATGCCTACTGTTGTTTCCACTTCTGACTTCCGACTTCCGACTTCCGACTTCTGAGTTGCGAAGGGGGGGCTGTTCCCCTCCCCCTGCAGGGGGCTCGACTTGAACGACGGCCTCGCGGCCCGCATCGCCGCCGGCGACCGCCTCGCGCTCGCGAAGGGCCTCACCCTCGTCGAGCGCGGCGTCCCCGAAGGGGTCGCTCTCGCGTGCGAGCTCTTCCCGCGGACCGGGCATGCCTACCGGGTCGGGATCACCGGGCCGCCGGGCGTCGGCAAGAGCACGCTCGCCGGCGCTCTCGTCCGGCTGCTCCGGAAGCGGAACGAGCGGATCGGCGTGATCGCGGTCGATCCCAGCAGCGCCTTCACGGGGGGCGCGCTCCTGGGCGACCGCGTGCGGATGCAGGAGTTCGCGCCCGACGCCGACGTCTTCATCCGCTCGATGGCGACGCGTGGAGTCCTGGGCGGGCTCGCCCGGGCTACCATGGACTCGGCCGATCTCATGGACGCCTACGGTGCGGACTGGATCCTCCTGGAGACAGCCGGCGTCGGGCAGTCGGAGATCGACGTCGCCGAGGCCGCCGACACGACCGTCGTCGTCGTGTCCCCGGAGTCGGGCGATGGGATCCAGGCTCTCAAGGCGGGACTCGCGGAAATCGCCGACGTCTTCGTGGTCAACAAGGCCGACCGCGAGGGGGCCGAGCGGACGGAGCGAGACCTTCTCGCCGCTCAGGAGTTCCATGCCGACCCGGCCCGGAGGAGCCCTCCCGTCTTCAGAACGTCTGCCGAACGGAACGAAGGAATCGAGGCCCTCTTGGAGGGCATCGTCGCTCACCGCTCCCGGATGGAGGGCGGAACGGCACTCCGCGAGCGGCGCCGGTCGAGCCTCGCCGCCCATGTGAAGAGGATCGTCGTGGACCGCGTCCGGGAGATGTTTGGCACGAACCCGGCCTTGGCCCGGCGCTTCGAGGAATGCCTGTCCCGGGTCGAATCGCGCGGAGTCGGACCGTATGAGGCGGCAAACGAGCTCCTGGAACTCCTCTTCGAGACGAACGCGCCCTCACGGGGGGAGGGGAACGGCCCCCTCTCCCTTCCTACCGCCGGCACGGCCCCTGCGAGGCAAGGGCCCCCTCGCTCCGCTCGGGGCAAGCTTGGCCAGCGGCCCCCTCCGCCAGCGGAAGGAGGAGCGAGATCGCGATGAGCGAGGCCAGACCGAAGACAGCGGAAACCGGTCCTCGCACCCCCGAGGACGTCCGCCGCTGGAGGGAGCGGAACGAGTCCGAGTGGCGGACCCGGGAAGCCGAGTTCACGACCGTCTCCGGGATGGAGGTTCCGGTGCTCGCGACGGCCGGTCACATCCCCGGCTTCGACCCCGAGAAGGATCTCGGCCTCCCGGGCGAGTACCCGTTCACGCGCGGCCCCTACCCCACGATGTACCGGGGACGCCTCTGGACGATGCGCCAGTTCGCGG
>JACQVV010000205.1 GCA_016209595.1 Planctomycetota bacterium | reverse complement strand
GCGCGCCGGATCCGCGAGGCTGATGTACACGGTGTGCTTGGCCCCCTCACGCAACAGGGCACAACCATGCCCCTCGATATGTCGAATCAAGACCCGTCGCTTTACACTTCGATGACTTTCACCACCACGCGACGCTTGGGCAACTTCTCCAGATCCACTGGCTCTTGAATCTCACGGATGGCGTCGACGAGGTTCTCCTCGGCTTCCTTCAGGGTTCGTCCCTGGGTGAGAGCTCCGGGCACGTCCTCGGTCCAAGCCACCCACCACTTGCCGTCCTTCGCGAACGTTGCACGCACTTTCATGGTTCGTCCTCTTCTACCGGGACGACGCTACGGCAGGATCTTGATCTTGATGTCCCGGAACTCGACCTCGTCGGACCCGCGGATCACGAGGTCGATCACCCCCTCGTTCGCGTGGCCGGGAAAGGGGCGCTTCACCTCGCGGCCGTTCACCCAGAGCCTCCCCTGTTCGCCCTCGCATGCCAGGACGACCTGGTGCCACTGGCCCAGAACCTCCTCCTCCGTGGCGGGGAAGGTGAAGACGAACGAGCCCCTCTTCTGGAGGAGGAAACTCCCGCGCACGATCCGGTACTGCAGGGCAAGGGCGAAGTTCTTCACGTTCGATTGACAGTGGGTGGAGGACTGCCCTTCCCCCGAGTAGTTCCCGCGAAGCACGGAGCCGGCCACGGTCCAGGCGCCTTGGGTGTGCTTCTCGTCGGGACAGAAGCCTCCCATTCCCGTCCCGTCGAAGATCACCTGCCAGGAGCCGTCCGGCCGGGGCATGTCGGCGGCCTTCTCGATATCGTCGATCGCGAGCGAGGCGTCGGTCTTCCAGGGTTCCTGGGGATCGTGACGGGCGAACGACCTCCACGCCTCGAGCGCGCCGGCTCGGTCTCCGGACCTCGCGAGCTCCGTCGCGCGCCGGGCGGTCTCGTCGAAGAGGGACTGGGTCGCGTCGCGGAGGCGGCCCGCCGCGAGCTCCCGGTACGACGACCCCGCCAGCGCCGGCATCGCGCGCTGCCAGAGCTTCACGACGAGCGAGAGGTCGTCGATGGAACGTCCGAGGCGCTTCTCCTTCTCCAGCGTGTCCTCGTAGACCTCTTTGCCGGGGTCTTTCTCGGGCCCCGGCCCGGGACGCGCCAGGGGGTCCGTTCCCGGTTCCACCGGAGGCCCCGTCCCCGAGCTTCCCGAGAGGGCCCAGGCGAGGATCCCGGCGAAGAGGACGACCCCCGCCACGATCGACGCGAAAAGGATCGTCCTGTTGCCCAAGGAACGCTTCGCGCCGCGGGCCGGCCTCCGCCCCCGGGCGGGTGCTGGAGGGGCTGCCCCACGTCCGGGGAGGGGGAGAGTCTCGTTGGTGTTCGAGGACCTGCGCGGGAACGGCGTGCTGGGCCTGTCCGGACGGTCGCCGCCGCCCGGGAGCTTGTCAAGACCCGAGGAACGCCGCCGTGGGCCGCCCGCGGGACCCCGGAGCTCCGGCGCCGCCGGCTGTACGTCCATCCCCGACTTGCTCCACGAGCGGTTCATGGCGCACTTCGGGCAGTAGGTCAGGTTGTCGTGCAGGACCGCCTCCCCCGACTGGAGCTGGTGAGGAGGGATCACTTCCCGGCAACCGTTGCAGTAGACGATCCGCATGCCTGGAGTTGCCTATACCGCAGTCGCTTGCCGCCGTCAAGCGGGGCGGGGTCCGTTGTCAGGGACTCGTATCCCTCATCGGCTCTCCTTCTCCTCCACGCAACCCGAGCAGTGGCCGCACGGGCCGGGGAGCGTCTCGCCGAAGTGGGCGGCGAGGGCCGCGACGCGGCAGCCTTCCGCGGAGACGAGGCGGAGCATCTGCTCGATCCTCCCGAATTCGCGAGCGCGGCGGGCGAGGGCGGCGGAGTGAAGCGCCAGTCCGAGACGATCGGCATCCGCCGGCCTGGACAGGACGCGCACCCGGCGCGCGATCCCCTCCGGCGCGAGCTCGACGAGTCCCTGCTCCCCGAGGTGGGCGAAGGCGCGGTCGATCCGGACGCGAGGCTCGCAGAGCGTTCGCGCGGCCGCGTCGGCATCGAGGTGGTACCAGGTCCGAGCCAGGCGCGAGGCCGCGAAGAGGCGCTCGAGGAACCGTGCCGGCTCGCCGCGGAACCGCCGGACGATCGAGGCGAGAGGCTCCGCGGGCCGCCAGCGGTACAGGCCGGCGGACGGATCGCCCTCGACGATGTGGCCGGCGAGCTCGAGCTCGACGAGAAGCGTCCGGACGACCTCCGGGCGGGTTCCGTGCGCCAGGGCGATCTCGTGCTCCGATACCAGGATCTCCTCCGGGCCCGCGAAGACTCGATCGAGGAGATCGTTGATCGCCTCTCTGGACGCGGTGCTCCTCTCGGCAAAGCCCCTGAGAACGGGAACGTCGGCCGCCGACGCCAGGAGCTCGCAGACCGCGGGTTTCCCGTCCCGGCCGGCCCGCCCGATCTCCTGGGCGTAGTTCACCAGGCTCTTGGGCAGGTTGTAATGGACGAAGGTGCGGATGTCCCTCCGGTCGCTCCCCATCCCGAAGGCGATCGTCGCCACGATGACCGCTCGCGCCTCGTTCATGAACCAGTCCTGGATCCGCTCCCGCTCACTCGTCTCGATGCCGGCGTGGTACGCCCGGGCGGCGATCCCGGTCCCGGCCAGGCGCTCCGCGAGCGCCTCGGCCGTCCGCCGGAGCGTGACGTAGACGATCGTCGGGCCGTCCTCGCCCCGCCGGAGTCGTTCGAGGAGGAGCCGGTCGCGCGTCTCCGATTCCACGAGCGAGGTCAAGAGGAAGAGGTTCGGACGGTAGAAGCCCGTGCGGACGACGTCGGCCTCTTCGATGCCGAAGCCTCGACAGATGTCGCCGGCGACCCGCGGAGTCGCGGTCGCCGTGAGGGCGAGGACGCGCTCCGCTCCGCACTCCCTGCCGAACCTCGCGAGTTTCAAGTAGTCGGGGCGGAAGTTGTGCCCCCACTCCGAGATGCAATGGGCCTCGTCCACGGCGAAGAGCGAGACCCGCGCGGCCAGGACGAGCTGCCGGAATCGCTCGTCCGCGAACCTCTCCGGGGCGACATAGAGGAGCCGGAGCTCCCCCCGCTCGATCGCGCCGAGGACCGCCCCGCGCTGAGCGGGCTCCAGGGTCGAGTCGAGCCGCGCCGCCAGAACGCCCCGGGCACGAAGCGAGTCCACCTGGTCCTTCATGAGCGCGAGCAGCGGGCTCACCACGACGGAGAGCCCCGGAAGGACGAGCGCCGGAAGCTGGTAGCAGAGCGACTTCCCTCCGCCGGTCGGAAAGATCGCCAGAGCGTTCCGTCCGTCCAGCAATCGGGCGATCACCGCTTCCTGGCCGGGAAGGAACCGGTCGTGACCGAACGGGTCGCGCAGGAGGTCCTGAGCGGCAGGCGCGAGGCTTGCCATCATGTCGCATCCTCCGTCGAGTACGGATCCGGCGGCTCGCGGGCGTTCCCCGCCGGGCCCGCCGGGTCCTCTTGAGTGGGGCGAAGGATACAAGCTCCGCCGCGGCGCCAGCGCCACATCTCCCGAACTCCCATGCTTTCCGGAACTTCGGGCGTCCCGGTTCGCGCGCGCTCCCGGGAGGTTCGCCGCCGGGACGAGTCAGGGAGCCCCGAACTTCTCCGGCGGGCTCAGGTCCTGCGCTCCCTGTCCGGCGTCGCGCTTGCGCGCTCCGGCCGAGGGCAGAAGGAGCACGGGCAGTTCACACGCCAGGACGACACATCGAGCGATGCTCCCGAAGGGGAGTCGCCTCCACCACTCCCTCCTTTCGACCGGGACGAGGATCGCATCCGGCCGGAGGTTTCGAGCCCGTTCGAGAATCCCGGGCACGAGAGCTCCCTCGAAGAGGATCAGGCGAAGCCGAGGATCGCCGCGCTGGAGCTCCTCGACCCGGTGAGCCAATCCCGAATCCGGGTCGCCGGAAAAGAAAACCATCTGCGGAAGATAGCCGGGCGCGGCGGGCGGCATGAAACAGGGGACTCGTTCCACACGATGGAGGAGGATCGTCTCAAGGTCCGGAGACGCCGGAAGGGACCCGGCGGCTCGAACGACTCGCTCCACGGCCTCGCACCCATCCACGGGAGCCACGACACGGCGGATCCCGTGCCGGGGAGGCGGGTGGTCCTGGGGAGGCGACAGGACCCAGGCGGGGACCGGCATTCTGGATGCCACACCCCAGGCGCTCCTCCGGACCTTCGCGACCACGAGGACGAGGTCGGCCCCATGTCGCAGGGCGAGCTCGACCGCTCGACCGCGCTCGGATCGGCGCCGGGGGAGGACCTCGAAGCGCGTCTCGCCGCCGGGGACGAGAAAGGGCCCGTACCAGTCTCCGGGACCGCTCCGTTCGCCCGATAGGTCGGTGAAGACGAGCACGCGTCGAAACATGGGTCTCTCCTACCGCGATCTCACTCTTTGTCCACGGACATCCAGGCCCGGAACCGGGCGTCTCTGGCTTCCAAGAGTCACCGGACGCGCCCCCGGAGCTCGGGCTCTCCTGGGACGGCGAAGCCCCGTAGAAGATCCTGGACTTCCCCGGGATCCCGGACGTTGAATCTCGCGTGGGAATGCGCCAGGCCGACCCGGATCGTGTACGCGCTCTCCGGAAGGACGCGGAACATCTCCTCGTCGGTCGAATCGTCTCCGATCGCGAGCACGAAGTCGTGCTCTTCCTCCTCCAGGAAGTGGTGCGCCGCGTTCCCCTTGTTCGCCCCCGCGCAGCGGACCTCGAGAACTCGATTCCCGAGGAGCACGTTCACATCGATGTTCGCCGTGAGCTGGATCAGCTCGTCGGCGACCTCCTGTGCCTTGCTCGCGGCGAACTCCGGGTCGCAGGCGCGAAAGTGCCACGCGAGGGAGTATTCCTTCTCCTCGACGAACGATCCGGGCAACCGATCGACGTGGGACTCGAGCATCGAGAGGATTCTCGGCTTCCACGCCGTCGTCACCCGCCCCAGGGTCTTCCAGTCCGACGAGCCCTCCTTCACCCAGACGCCATGCTCGGCCACGAGCCCGAGAGGAAGACCCGCGAACCATCGAGAGAGCGTCGAGCGCTCCCTTCCCGAGATCACCACGATCCGGTTCTTCTCGTCCGAAGCGAGGTCGGAGAGCAGCGAGAGGAGCGCATCGGACGGCGAGGCCTCCGACGGGCTCAAGCGGAGCTCGATCAGCGTCCCGTCACAGTCGAGGAGGAAGAGCCGCCGAGCGGCCCTCTCCCAGGCACGGACCATCCCTCCGCGGCTTCTCGAACCCAGCATCCTCGCCCGAAGGCGCTCCCTCTCGATGGCCGCTCGCCGGAGATCCTCCAGGAACGTCCTGGCCCAGCAGACGACGTCGTTCCTCGCAAGGCGTGCCTGCATGGAGGAGATTCGCCTCCTCTGTTCCTCTTCCGGCAACTCGAGGGCGGCGTCTATCGCTCCCGCGAGCTCGTCGACCTGGTTCGGGTTGACGAGGATCGCCTCGACGAGCTCCTTCGAAGCGCCCGCCGTCTCGGAGAGGACGAGCGCACCCGCCCCCCCTTCCCCCCGACTTGCGACCCACTCCTTGGCGACGAGGTTCATCCCGTCGCGAAGCGGAGTCACGAGGGCCGCGTCGCTGCTCCGGTAGAGGGCGGCGAGTTCCCGGTGTTGGAAGAAGCGGCTCATGTACCGGACCGGGGTCCACTCCAGCGTCGCGTATCGGCCGTTGATCTTCCCCACGAGCTCCTCGACCTCGCGCTTGACGTCACGGTAGGGGAGGACGCCGATCCGCGACGGCACGACGATGAGGACGAGCGTCACGCGCCCTCGCCACTGAGGTTGACTCTCGAGGAAGAGCTCGAAGGCTCGGAGGCGCTGGGGGATCCCTTTCGTGTAGTCCAACCGATCGACGGAGAGCAGGGTCTTTGCCGGGAGGCCAGATCCCATGGCGGGGGCGCGGTCCGAGGACAGAGGCCCCTGCGTCTCGAAGAACCGCCGGAAGTCGATCCCCATCGGGTACGTCCCTGCCCGGAGGACGCGCTCCCGGGTGAGGATCCGGCCCAGGTAGTGGTCATGCCCGAGGAGCCGGAGGACGCAGCGCAGGAAGTACTGAGCGTAGTCGTTCGTGTGGAAGCCGATGAGATCGGCGCCGCAGAGCCCCTCCAGGATGGCTGTCGACCAGGCCCTGGGAAGGAGACGGAAGAGTTCGTAGGAGGGAAACGGGATGTGGAGGAAGAACCCTATCTGCGCGTCCGGCAAGGCCTCCCGGAGCATTCGCGGGAGGAGCATCAGGTGATAGTCGTGGATCCAGAGGACGTCGCCCGGACGCGCGGTCGCCAGGACGGCGTCCCGGAACGTCTCGTTCACGCGGACGTAGCTCTCCCAGCAATCGCCCTCGTAGCGCGCGTTTTCCGAAAAATAGTGGAAGAGCGGCCAGATCGTGCCGTTGCAGAATCCGTTGTAGAAGCGATCCATGAGGGGGTCGGGGACGAAGACGGGAATCGCGCGAAGCTCCGCCAGGGCCTGGACCACTCGCCCGGCCGCCTTCCCCGGCTCGGGGCAGCACCCCGGCCACCCGACCCAGATG
>JACQVV010000204.1 GCA_016209595.1 Planctomycetota bacterium | reverse complement strand
CTCGACCAGCGCTCCGACATCTACTCGCTCGGCGCGATCCTCTACCAGATCCTCACACTCGCCCCGCCCTACACCGGCAAGTCGGCCCGGGCGATCCTGGAAAAGGTGACGGACGGGAGGCTCGTCCCCCCCTCGCGTCGCGCCCCCGGCCGGAACGTCCCTCCCGAGCTCGAAGCCGCGGTCACCAAGGCGATGGCGCCCGACCCGGAGAGCCGCTACCAGGACGTCGCCGCCTTCCGGGCCGACATCGAGGCCTATCTCGCCGGAGGGAGGCTCGCCGCCGCGCGCTACTCGCCCTGGCAGCTCGCCGCGAAGTGGGTCCGCCGGCACAAGCCCCTCGCGATCGGGACGGCCGCCGTCGCCGCGGCGCTTCTCGCCGGAGGGATCGGGATCGCCGTCGCGATGGCCAGCGCCCGCCGAACGGCCGAACAAGAGGAGCGCGTCAACCGCGCCCGGACGGCCGAGGACGCCTTCGCCCGGGCCCGGGAGGACTGGCTGGCCGCGGAGGAGATCCCGTTCAACCCCGCAGCTCCAGAAAAACACTTCCGCGCCCACCTCGAACCCCTCTTCGAGATGGGGCGGGCTCTCCAGGGCCATCCTTCCCCCGCGCCCGAGGGTTGGGCCGCGGAGGTCGCCCGGCGGGCGGACGAGCTCCGCAAGAAGGCGATCGTGGTCTCGGACTGGACGCTCGCCCACACGCTCGCGAGGAGCGTCCTCACCTGGGCCGCGGCGACGAAAGAGGAATCCGACGAGCGGGTCGAGGCGGTCGACGAGGCCCAGGCCGAGGCGGCGAGAGAAGACGTGGAGCGCCTCGAAGCGATCCTCGCGAAGATCCGCGCCGCCACGGGCGAGGGAAGGTCCGGAGGACTCCTCCCCGGCGAGCTCGGCGAAGAGGCCCTCCGGCTCGCGCGCTCGACCGGGAACGAGCTCACGGGGCGCGCGATCGAGATCCTCGAGGTGCCCGACCTGAAACTGGAGGAACGACTCTTCCTCGTCGAGCTCCTCGGGAGGAAGGGAGACGCGCTCACCCGTTCCGGGGGAGTCTCGACGCCCGAGCTCGCGACCAAAGCGCTCGCCCAGGCCCTGGAGGATGCCGATCCGCTCCGCGCCGCGCTCACCTCGACCTGGATCGCCGCCGCAGTCCGGCTCGAGGCGCGAGTTCCAGGCTCGCTCACCGAGCTCCGGGAGCTCCTGGGCGCCGTGAGGGAGAAGCACGAAAGCCCCGTCCCCATGGTCGCCCAGGCCGCGTCGCGCGGGATCGACGATCTCGACGCCCTGACCCAGGACAAGCCGCTCCCACCACTCGCCACGAGCGAGGAGGCCTACCGCCGCGAGCTCGACGAACTCGCCGACATCTGGGCGGCGAGGGCGCGCTCGGCGGGCAACTACACGAGGGCTCTCCTCGAAAAGGCCCGGGCGCCCCTCGCGCCCGAGGAGAAGGCGTTCGTGCTCGGCCAGCTCGGCCTCCACGGCGACAAGCTCCCTCCCGATCCCGCCGCGAACGAGATCGCAGCGATCCCCGTTCTCCAGAGGTGCTTTGCGACCGCCTTCCCCGAGCGCGACCGGGGGGAGCTCGAACCCGCCATCGCCGCCGCGAACGCCCTCTCCCGGCTCGGCGACGGGAGCTTCTCGGCGATCCTCTACCAGTGCCGATACGACTCCGGACAGCATTCAGTCTTCTGGAACAGGACGCTACTCGCCTTCGGCCTCCTCGCCGCCCTCTCGAAGGAACCCCGTACGGCCGCCGATTACGTCGAGCGGGGCCTCGCCCGCCGCGCCCAGAACGACCTCGCCGGGGCTATCGAGGACTACGGGGCGGCGATCCGCCTCGCCCCGAACTACGCCGTGGCCTACAACAACCGGGGCGCCGCCCGCCAGGAGCAAAAAGACCTCGCCGGGGCGATCGAGGACTACGGGGCGGCGATCCGCCTCGACCCGAACTACGCCGTGGCCTACAACAACCGGGGTAACGCCCGCAGCGACCAGAAAGACCTCGCCGGGGCGATCGAGGACTACTCGACCGCGATCCGCCTCGACCCGAACTACGCAGCGGCCTACAACAACCGGGGCCTCGCCCGCCAGGACCAAGAGGACCTCGCCGGGGCGATCGAAGACTGCTCGACAGCGATCCGCCTCGACCCGAACAACGCCGCGGCCTACAACAACCGGGGCAACGCCCGCCGAGAGCAAAAAGACCTCGCCAGGGCGATCGAGGACTGCTCGACGGCGATCCGCCTCGACCCGAACTATGCCGCGGCCTACAACAACCGGGGCGCCGCCCGGTACGACCAGAACGACCTCGCCGGCGCGATCGAGGACTTTTCAACCGCGATCCGCCTCGACCCGAACTTCGCCGAGGCCTACACCAACCGGGGCAACGCCCGCGGCAACCAGAAAGACCTAGCCGGGGCGATCGAGGACTGGTCCACGGCGATCCGCCTCGACCCGGAGCACTGGCGGGCCTGGACGAATCGCGGCATCGCTCTGGCGAAGCTCGGCCGTCGAGACGAGGCAGCCGAGTCGTTCCGGAGGGCCCTTGAGGTCTGCCCTCCATCCGCGCGGGAAACCGTCGAAGGCTTTCGCCGCCGGGCGCTTGGCGAGTAGTTCACAGCTAGCGTCGCGGCCACGTTCGAGTGATTCCATTCCCCCGCTCGGCCGTCACGAGCGCGGCCAGGAGAGCCAGACCGTGGACGGCCGTCGAGGCTCCCTCGGCGTGGAAGAGCTTTCTGCGACAAGGGAGCTCGGTTGGCCGCGCGGCATCAAGGGGGGAGGGGTTCTGCGATCCGGACCGGGTCGGGCGACGATTGAAGGACGGAGGGTAGCTCGGGCCGGGTCGAGCGCGCGCCCGTGCGATTGCCTGCCGCGCTGCTCGTCAGCGCGGCGCAGGCATGGCGTGGGACAAGCCCGCGCTCCACCTCACAGACGTTACTTTATGTAATAGTGTTTCATAAGGTAATATCCGGACGGAGTCGGCCGCGACACAATGGAAAACGAGCCTCTGGAACAGCCGTTTCGCTGGCATTCCAGGGCGATATCGAGCGACATGAATCTTCTCGTCTGGCACGCGCATTGCTCTTGAAGTAGAGAGAATTCAGGGGTCGAAGGGAAGGGAGAACGGGGCGCGTGGCACAGAGGGAAACGGGCGTTCTTGAGGCGCCGCCCGACGTCGATACGCTGATCGAGGAGATCCGCGAGGCTGCCCGCGAGGGGGACGAAGCCGCCCTCCGAGCGGCGCGCGCCCTGGAGCTCATCGAGCGGTCGAAGTCCGCGCGCGAGATGGGTCACGCGCTCCTGGGCGACCTCGTCACGCGGCTCGGTCTCTCCCCGAGGCGCGCCCGCGAGCTCCTGGACCTGGGGCGTTCGCTCCGCTGTCATCCCGGGCTCTAAGAGGCGGTCCGGGCGGAGAAGATCGGAATCGAGAAGGCGATCGTCGCGGCGCCCGCAATGATCGTCTCGCCCCTCGTCCTCCGCGAGTGGGTGAAGGAGATTCGCGCCCGCGACATGAAGGGCCTCAAGTCCCTCGTGAGCAGGGCACGCTCCTCTCGGGTCGTGAACGGAGAGCGGGTCGAGAGGGCGTCGGTCGAGCTCTCGGGCGAAGGCCGGGCGATGCTCTTCGACGCCCAGGCGAGGCTTTCGAGGATGCGAGTCGAGGACGGCCACCCGGAGCCGGCGTGCACCGTGGGCCGGGAGGATGTCATCGGGAAGGCGATCGACCATGCGCTGCGCGCATTGAAAGAAGGATCTCTGGCCGGGGAGCGACGCTACCGGATCGTGGAGCACCCGCCAGGGGCCTTCGAGTTCGTCGGCGGGCACGTGGGAAAGGAGTTCGTACTGCTCAGGGCCGAGCGCGCGCGCTTCCGGCTGAAGATCGCGCCTCCCGAAAACGTCGAGGACGTGCTGGCGAGGCTGAAAGAGCGACACGGGGTCGAGTCAGACGATCCGCTCGCGATCGCCGAGAAGGCGCTCGAGGGCTTTTCAAGTACTAAAAACCTCTCGGACGGCGTCCTCGAGAGCGAGAAGAGACCCCTCGCCAACGCCCTCGTCGAGGAGGTCCGGCGTTTCGTCCGGACCGAGAAAGAGGTCTGGTATCGCGTGGCGAGGACCCTCGTACTCCTTGAAGAGCTCCGCGTCCCGGACTGGCGCTCGTGGGTCGCGAGCGAGATCGACCGGAGCCTCTCGGTCGTGAGCGAGCTCCTGTCCTGCGGCCTGGCGGCGAGGAAGTTTCCGGCGATCGCCGATGCGCTCGAAAGCGGGCGCCTGACCTGGACAAAGGTCCGGACGCTCGCCGCGCACATCGACGAGAAGAACATCGAGAAGCTCGGCCCGTTACTCGCCGCGTGTACCTCCCGGGAGCTCGAGACGCTCCGCTCGGCTCTCGCGCGAAGTGAGGGGAGTCGGCCCGAGGGGGACAGGAGGTGCTCCAGGGACAGGAAGGACGCCGGGATTAGCCCCGCCGCGGGGGTCCGGAAGCGTCCGATCCTGCCGCCTTTGGAGTTCGAGCTCTCGCCCGGCCGGTGGCGGCAGGTCGAGGAGCTCGTCCGGGTCGTCGGGAAGCGCCTCGGGCGAGGGATCGGCACGGCCGAGGCGATCGAGGAGGCGCTCTGGCTGTTCCTGGTCGCCATCGGAGCGCCTGCGCCGCTCTGGAAGTCCTACAGGATCGTCATCCATCACGACCGGGGGACGGGCTTCTCCTGGATGGTCGGCCCGGGGGGAATCGTCGCGGTCCCCGGCGACGAGCTCTCGCGCATCCGGGGCCTCGACACGGAGGTCTACGACATTGAGAAGGAGATCGAGGCCGCGGAGAAGGACGAGAAAAACCGCCTGGCGGGAGTCCCTTCAAAGATGCTCTCGAGAGAGGACGCGCTGCAGGAGGAGATCCGAAGGGCCTTGGCGGCCATGGCCGAGCGGGCCCCCAAGGCGGACGATCCGCTCCGGCGGGCGATCTACCTGCGAGACGGGGGGCGATGTTCCGTGTGCGGTTGTCATGCGGCCCTCTACGTTCAAGTCCACCACGTCGATCCGAGGGCGGAAGGAGGAGGGAACGATCCGGCGAATCTCGCCCTGGTCTGCACTCGATGCCATTCGCTCGCCCACTCGAACTATGCGAGGCTCGTGCCGAGAGAGCCCCATCCGCCGCTCATCTTCAGGATCGAAGTGTCGGAGAAGAGCCCCGGACCCGCGAAACCGCAGGTGCGAAGCCCAATACCGGCGACTCCTCTCGTCGCGGAGCTCGCGCTGAGATGAGGAGAACCGCTCCCCTGTCGCGCATTTCGCACGCGACGGCTCCGCGACGCCGCTCCGCTGACCGCATTTCGCACGCCCGGTCTCGTGGCCGAGACTTCGGGCGCCCGTCTCGCAGGCCCCCATTTCGCACGCGACTTCTCGCGCGCCAGACTGCACCTCATGGTTGCATTCGGAGCGGCTGTTCGGGGCCATCCGACGAGCCGGCAGCGGAGAATCGCGGAGTCTTGAAGGATCGAGGGGCGGTCGAGAACCTCACCTGGGGTGAATTCCGGCAACCGACATCCGAATGTAGGGGCCGGGCTTGTCCCGGCCCGGACGCGGCGGGGGACAAGCCTCCGCCCTACATCAGCAATGCAACGTTGGGGTGCAGAGACCTCATTTCGCACGCCCTATCGGGCGGCCCCGTTGTCCCGTCCGACTCCGCGACCCCGCGTTCGCACGCCCCTCGCGCCCGCGTGGTGGCCGCGCCGGGACTTGTTGCGCCCGCCGGGGTCCAAATCGCAGGCCGCGCGGGGCGCGGGGCATTTCGCAGGATCGATCATCCCCACCCTCCTTGGTGCTGCGCGGCCAACCGAGCTCCCGCGTCGCAGAGCGCTCTTCCACGCCGCGGGAGGCTCGAAGGCCGTCCACGGTCGGGCTCTCATGGCCGCGCGCGTGCCGTCCCCGCTTGGGCATGGAATGGGCCGGGAGTGGGCGACACCCGAGTTTGCTGGCGCCTTATTTGGCACACGCCGCTCGCCCGGCTGCCCTCCGCGCGGGGACCCGTGTTGTGTCCGCGGAGTCCCATTTCGCACGCCGCGGGAAGGGGCAGGGCGACGGAGCATTCGACCCGCGCCCCGCTGTCCCCGGTTCCGCGGAATTCGCACGCGCCGGTCAGGGCCTCCCCCCCCCACCCCCCTTGGTGCTGCGCGGCCAACCGAGCTTCCGTGTCGCAGAGGGCTCTTCCACGCCGCGGGAGGCTCGAAGGCCGTCCACGGTTCCGCTCTCCTGGCCGCGCGCCGTTGGGCAACAGATAGAATCTCCGCTCCCTTCCTGCGGAGGTGTCACGGATGAGCGTCCTGCTCGGGAATAGCCCTGAAGGCCCGGTCGAGCTCCCGGCCTCCACCTTCCTGCGACACATGGTCTGCCTCGGCTCCTCGGGGAGCGGGAAGACGGTCGCCGCCAAAGCGATCTGCGAGGAGTTCGTGCGGATGGGCGTCCCGATCCTCGCCATCGATCCGCAAGGGGACATCGCGAGCCTCGCCCTCCCGGCCACACCGGAGGCCGTCTCCGCGAAGGGCTCCTCTCCCGAGGCTCTGGCGGAGTACCGGGCCCGAGCCGAAGTGGTGATCTGGACGCCGGCCTCCTCGATCGGCGTGCCGCTTGCGGTAAACCCGCTCGAGCAGCTCGACATGGAAGGCGCGGGGGGCGAGGCGCGAATCCGAGCGCTGCACGCGATCGCGCAGAACCTCACGTCCCTCCTGGGGTACGACCTGGGGTCCGACGACGGGCGCGCCGCCTCCGGATACCTCGACCTCGTCCTCGAGCACCTGTCCTCCAGGGGACCGCGAATCCGCACCTTCGACCGGCTCGCGGCCTTCCTCGCCGATCTCCCGGAGCCGCTCGCCGGCCGGACGGCCGAGCTCCTGGAGGAGCGAAAGGCCCGCGACTTGCGCCGGAAGATCCAGCTCCTCTCGATCGGCGCCCAGAAGCTCCTTTTCCAGCTGGGCGTTCCTCTCCGGATCCCGACCCTCCTCGGGCTGGGCGACGAGGGCACGCCGGGGCGGACGCGAGTTTCGGTCGTCTACCTCAACACGCTCCACAGCCAGGCGGAGAAGGAGTTCCTCCTCGCGCAGGTCGCTCAGGCCCTCTACGACTGGATGCTGAAGAGCCCGAGCACGGAGCCGCAGGCCCTCTTCTACATCGACGAGGTCTCCCCCTACCTGCCGCCGGTCGCCAAGCCCGCCTGCAAGGACGCGCTCGCGCTTCTCTTCAAGCAGGCGCGGAAGTACGGCGTCTGCTGTCTCCTCGCCAGCCAGAACCCCGGCGACGTCGACTACAAGTGCCTCGCCCAGTTCTCGACCTGGAACCTCGGCCGGATGATGCTGAACCAGGACGTCAAGAAGGTCCAGCGGGCGATCCAGTCGATCGCCGGGGACGAGACGGAGAGGATCGTCGAGCGCCTCCCGGGACTCGCGCCGGGCGAGTTCGTCCTCCTCTCGCCCGACACGTTTCCCGGGCCCGTCGAGCTCCGGGTCCGCTGGCTCCTCACGGAGCACCGGACGCTCGACGAGGATGCGGTGCGCGAGGCGATGGCCGGGCCGCTTCGGGAACGGCTCCTGGCGAAGGTCCCCCAGGCCCCGCCCGAGGAGGAGGACGCGCCCCTCGCTCCGCCGGCCGGCCAGGACGCGGGAGAGGCCGCCGCCGTGGCGGAAGGACTTCAGGAGAGTGCGGACGAAAACGGGGAGCCTGAGAGACCGGAGGAGGAAGAGGATACGAGCGAGGGGCCCGGGGAGGACCGGGGCGACGAAGCCGCCGCGCGACCGGGGACGCGAGGGGGCGAGTCGGCCCGGGAGCGAATCGAAGGGCACCTCGTCCGGGAGCGCCGGGCGCTCACGGCGGCGGAACTCCACGAGGCCCTCGGGATCTCCGAACCGGCGGTGAGACGCGCGCTCCAAGAGCTCGAATCGGAGAAACGGGTGGACCGCGGAAAGAGCGGGCGCTCCTTCCACTACTGGTCGAGCGCGTATCGCTTCTATCCGGACCGGGGCCTTGTCCTTCCCGTCCTCGTGGCGAGGCTCCGCGCCACCGAGCGGGAGGCCCTCGCGGCCGCGAGCGCGGCGACCTCGCAGCTCTTCGGGCTCGTGAAGAAGGATCTCGGGCGGGCGACCTACCGGCACCTGCCCCTCTGGCGCGTGGGTCTCACGGTGACCGAGGAAAGGGGCTTCCTCCTATGGAAGGAGCGCCGGACGCGCGGAGAGTTCCTCTACTTCCACGCCCGGACCGCGGACTTGCTGCTCGCGACCGACGCCGGAATCCGGTTCGTCTCGGTCGTGGACAGGGACCCGGCGGATATCCGCGACCTCGACGGCCTCTGCGAGTTCGACGAGAAGACGCCGGGAGAGGTCGATCTCGACCGCCGCGCGCTCCAGAAGATCCTCTCCGAGAAGGAGATCGTCGAGAGGGTCCAGCGGAAGTTCCCCATCCGGGTCGAGGGCTGCCGCCTGGCTTTCCTCCCCTTCTGGGAGTTCCCCGTGGCCAGCGAATCGCGCGCCGTCGCGATCGATGCGGTGACCGGAAAGCCCTTCGAGCCCTCCTGAACGCGAACCCAAAAGGGAGGAGGGGGCCGCCTGAATACGGAATGCGGAAGGGGCTCCAAAGCCCGGGTGTTCTCTTCCGCATTCCGAGTTCCGAGTTCCGAGTTCCAAGTTGGAGGGGGGGCTGTTCCCCTCCCCCTGACGCTGACTCGCTGGCCATGAACGCGCGCTTCCCGCCGGATGAGAAATGCGACTGCGAGGTGAACACTCACTCATGCGCCAGCTTCAGATCAACGGGAACGGCCTCTCGGGGCGCGAGTGGACGGCAGCCAGGCTCTGCCCTTCTCGGCCAGGAGTCTCTCGACCGCCTCCGTCCCAAATCCCCCGACGAGGGAGAACACGAGCGGGGGACCGTAGAACTCGACCAGGGCGGAATACAGCTCCGGTTGCAGGAGGGCCAGGAGCTCCGCTCCAGTGAGGCGGAAGAAGCCGTTTCTCAGCACGATCGCTTGCGCCTCGGGCGTCAGACCAACTCCTTCCTCGCCGTTCCCCGGGCCGGAATTAAGGGCAGCGATCGGGATCGGGGAGAAGTAGATCGCGGTCGCCTCCGCCCAGTACTCGTGCTCGTTGACGGCGGCGTAGTGACTGGCGAAGACCCCCTCGGTCCGTGCGTTCTCGTAGAGAGCCTTGCTCGCCTCCTGCAGCGTGCGATCCCCGATCATGGCGGTCCCGTCGAGGTGGAACCTGTGCACGTGCCCGAACTCGTGCTGAATCAGGTATCGCTCGTAGAGGGGCAGGAGGAAGACGGGAACCGGCACCGTCTCCAGGCTGTTCTCCTTCCCGCGAAGGTAGCCCAGATCGAGCGTCGTCACGACCTCCAGATACTTGAAGCCGGCAATTCCTGCGGCCGTTGGGCCGCCCTGGAACGGGAACGCGTCAGGCGTCATCTCGCCAAAGGAGTCGATCCATGCCTGGCACCCGTTCTTCGCGAGCGATTCCTCCATATCGTCCCGATGGGGGCCGTTCACCAGGATCTCGGACAGGTACCGAGCCATCCGGCCGCGAAAGAACTCCGCCCAGGCCGGGTCGGAGGACGTGGAGCGAACGTAGCCGATGGCAATGAGCGTGCGAGCACACTCCTCGGCCTGGTCGTCCACGCTCGTCTCGTAGGGGAACATCCACTCGGCAAGGGCCGGGCCGGGGACGATGGAAGGTGCTGTCGCTCGCTGTATCGAGCCCGGAGGAGTCCCGCCGAACGCCGTCTCCACGGAGTCGTGCCACACTCTCGCCAGGGATTGCCTCTCATCCTGACCGGATGCACTTCGCGAAAGGACGGTGGTCGAGGGCAGCAGCAACAGGAACGCGAGAAAACAATTTCGAGGGCGCATTTCTATGTCTCCTTGTTCACTCGATTGGAGGCGAGCGGTTGTACCTCGCGAGAACGCAAACGCGAGGCCAGGCGTCCACGAAGGCACAACACCCTGTCATCAGGGGAGTTGAGTCGCCCAGCCCAGCGATCTCCCAAGGAGATGTGTTCGATCCTCGAACGCCGATCGCATCGCCTACCCGGCGAACCCGGGGCGGATGGACCCCGGGAGAGAGGAAACGAATGCGGGGAACCGGAGAGATTCCAGGAAGAGGAGGAGGAAGGCGCCCGGTCCGAGGAAGACCAGGAGGAACAGGTCGCCGCGCGACGGGGGACGCGAGGGGGCGAGTCGGCCCGGGAGCAGATCGAAGGACACCTCGTCCCGGAGCGCCGGGCGCTCACGGCGGCGGAATTCCACGAGGCCCTCGGGATCTCCGAGCCGGCAAGGAGTGGCACTCCATGTTTCTCGACGCCGACTCGCGTTCCCGCTGGCTGACTTCACTCCGCGATCAAGAAAATGTAGAGAAAAAAGAGGGCGGGGCGCCCGCAAGGCGCCCCGCCCTCGATCTGTCGGGTGCGTTTCTACTTCTTCTCGGCGTCCTTCTCCGACTCCTTCTCGGCCCCGGCGTGCTCCTTGCAGCCGCCGGCACCTTCGCCTTGCTTCTTGCAGCAGTCGGGCATCTCTCCGCCCGTGGCCTTCGCCTCCTCGCACTTCTTGCAGCAGTCCGGGAGCTCGCCGCCCGTGGCCCTCGCCTCCGCTGCCTTCTTGCAGCACTCGGAGAGCTCGGCGCCGGCCGCGGTCGACGCGGCCTTCTTGCAGCACTCGGGGAGCTCCGCTCCGGCCGCGCCGGAGGCGCCGGCGGACTGCGCCGGCCCGGCACTCGATGCCGCGAGCCGGCCGCCGACCCTCTTCACCGTGGAGCGGAACGTCTCGGCGAGGTCCGCCCCGCCAAAGGAGCACGCCATCGTGAAGACGAACTCGTTGTGCCCCTTGATCTCGTAGGTGTAGCGTCCCTTGTAGGCGACGCCTCCGCACTCGCCCGAGCCCTCGAAGACGAGCGTGTTCCCGTCCCACTTCCCGCTCGCCGGCTCCAGGCAGGGCGTTCCAGAGCAGTCGAACCACCACATCCGGTAACACTTGGCCTGGGCGTCGTAGCCCAGGATCGCCTTGCCCTGGAAGAACGTCTTGTCGATCTGGGTCGAGTACTCCATCTCGACGAACATCCCGCCCAGCGTCCTCTTCACCTCGTAGGTGCTCGCGCCCTTGCCGCCCTCGGGCATTTGCTCGCACGCCGCCCAGGTCTCCTCGCCGGTCCATTCGCCGATGAAGTAGTAGAGCTTCTCGTGCTCCGGGCCCGCCTGGGGGCAGGACTCGCACTGGGCGAGCGCTGGGAGGGCGAGGATCGCGGTTAGAAGTGTCACAGCCATCAGGTTTCGCATCGTTCTCTCTCTCCAGGTTTGGCGCCCGGCCGTTGGGCCCGGGCGCGAAGGGGGAACATTCTAGCCGTGATGGACCGTTTCTGGTATGGGCACTCCTGCCGCCCGCACTCGCCACCTGGGGGGACATGAAACCGTGAATCGCAATCGTCTGCTCCGCCTCCGCTTGTTCCCGGTTGTTTTCGCGCTGGGGGTCGCGGCATGCGGCCAGGAGGACGGGGACGGACCCGGGAACGGCGAGAGGAAACCCAATCGTCTGGCGAAGGAATCGAGCCCCTACCTCCTCCAGCACGCCATGAACCCGGTCGACTGGTATCCGTGGGGAGACGAGGCTTTCGAGAAGGCGAAAGCGGAAGACAAGCCCATCTTCCTCTCGATCGGCTACTCGACCTGCCACTGGTGCCACGTCATGGAGCGCGAGAGCTTCGAGAGCGAGGAGATCGCCGCGGTCATGAACGAGCACTTCGTCTCGATCAAGGTCGACCGCGAGGAGCGGCCCGACG
>JACQVV010000013.1 GCA_016209595.1 Planctomycetota bacterium | reverse complement strand
GGAGCCGCGAGACGCCGTCCCGTTCGACTCCCGCCCGGCCGCCAGGTGGAGATCCAGAAGACCAAGGACAGGATCGACGTCTACGACGGCCCCCGCCTGGTGGCTCGCCATGCCCGCTTCGAAGAGATCCCGGGTGGGCGAGTGACGGACCAGGCTCACCGCCCGCCCCGGCGGCCCATCTGGATCTCGGCGTGGAGGTTCCGGCGCGTGACTCTCCGCAGCCGAAGGTGCCGCTACCAGAAAGGACCCACGAGCCGCATCCCTCCCGACAGATCGCGGCGTCCACCCTCGGGTGCTGGACACCCAGCGAGCCCACCCAAAGGTGCTTGTCGTGCTCTCCGAAATACCTGCCAATATTCGACGCGAAATAGGCGGGGGAACCCCTTTGGCGCCACGAGGCGGGCGCCGAGATTCGCGCCGCGGCGGCCGTGGAGGATGTGGATGGCGACGGCGCGCTCGAAGTCGTCCTAGCGGCGAGGAACGAAGTCCTGGTCCTGGATGGCGCGACGGGCGCTCTTCGCTGGAAGGTCCGCGCGAACGGCGCGGTCTGGGCCCGGCCGGCCCTGGGCGACCTCGACGGGGATGGGCGCCTGGATCTCGTCGTGGGCTCGCAGGACGGGACGCTCGCTGCCGTGAGCCCGGGTCCGGGCGCGTGGACGATGAGCGTCGCTATGGGTTCCGCCGTCGTAGCCGGGCCGATTGCAGTGCGCTCGGCGGATGGGAAGTCGGACCGGGTCCTCATCGGGTGCGAGGACCAGACGCTCGTCGCTATGGACGCGCGCACGGGTGGGCTCCTGTGGCGGCGTTCGTATCAGCCCGCGGGGAGCGAGATCCCTCTCGCCGACCTCGACGGCGACGGCGCTCCGGAGATCCTGGTCCAGGGGAGAGACCGGAAGTTCCTCGCCGTCTCGCTCGCCTCGGGACTTCCCGTCTGGAGCGCGGCTCTGGAGGGATGGGCGGTGCTACCGGCGCTGGGCGCGGACCTCTCCGGGGATGGCGTGCCGGACGTGGTCGTCGCGACCGACGAGCCGGCGGTGATTGTCCTCTCGGGAAAGGACGGCTCGTTCCTCTTCCGCCACGAGACGCTAACGCCCGCCCTTGGCGGACTCGCCGCGGGCGACGTCACGGGTGACGGTGTCGCGGACCTCGTCCTGGGTACCGCCGATGGGTGGATCCCCGTGCTCGCCGGACGCGGGGGCGAGCGCGTCTGGGGATTTTCGGACGGGAGCGGCCCGGCCCTGGCCCCGATCCTCGCGGACCTCACCGGGGACGGGCTGCCCGACGTATTGGCCGCCAGGACAAACGGCAGCCTCCTCGCGATCGACGGGTCATCGGGCAAGGCCGTCTGGCGGGACCCGGGCGGCGCGGGCGAGATGGTTGCCGTGGCTGTCCTTCGCGGGGAGGGAGGGCGCGCCCACGGCATCGCCGCCCTGCGCCGGCGGCGGGTCGAGCTCTTCGTGGCCGGCTCCGGGAAGAGCGTCTCCTCGATTCCCCTCATGGGCCCCGCCGCGACCGCGAGCAGGGCTCCCGACCGGGACCTGGACGGGGTCGAGGATCTCGTGGTCGCGCTCGCCACGGGAGAGGTCCTCCTCGCGAGCGGGAGCTCCGGGACGATCCTGTGGCGCGCCTCGCCTGGTGGGGCCCCATTCGCGGTCCTCTTCGATCCTCAGGGGGAGGGGGACCTCCTCGTGGCCTGTCATGGAGGCGAGATCCACGGACTCGCGAGCCGGACGGGGCATCTCATCTGGACGGGCCGAGCTCCCTCCCCTCTCGACGCCGCGCCCGGTCTTCTCCTCTCGTCCGGCGAGGGCCCCTCCCTCCTCGTCGCCGGGACGAAGGCTGGAGAGGTCGTGGCCTGGTCGCGGCGCGAGACCTCGCGCCTCCGGGGGGACGCCTCGTCCGCGTACATCGAGCTCCAGTGCTGCGAGGCGGCGCTCGCGGCGGGAGGCGGGGAGGCGGCGCTAGTCACTCCCGCGAGGGCCTATCTCGACCGCTGGCCGGGGAGCGTCTCGACACCCCACGCGAGGCTCCTCCTCGCGCGCGGACTCCTGGCTTCTGGCGAGGCCGAGAGCGGCGAAAGGGAGCTCCGTGCCGCGGTCGCCGCCGGACTCCGATCGCGAAGCCTCGTGGAGACCGTCCTTCGCCGGGTGCTCGACCCTGCCCTTCTCGGAGAGCTCGCGGCCTCGGCGCCGGCCCGGCTCGTCGAAGCGCTCGGACGGGATCTCCCGGACGGGAGGCGACAGGAGCTCGCGAAGCTCCGGCTCGTCGCGGGAGCCGGGGCGAGCCCGCTCGAACGGGCCGCGCTGCTTGCGCTGGCCGCGGACTGGGGGCAGGCGGCGGAGATCCTCCGCGGCGAGATCGACGCGGGTCCCGCCGGAGCGGAACTCCTCGCGGCGGCGGGGTTCGCGGCCTATCGCGCGGGGCGGTTCGCGGATGCGGAGAGTCTTCTCTCCCGCGCGCTCGCGAAGAGACATCGCGCCAAGGAGGCGGACTACTGGTCCCGGCGAGCCGCGCTTCTTTCCGACCCCGGAAACGCGCTGCCGGCGGGGGCGCGGATCCTCTGGGATCTCGACCTTGCGGATCGAGAGACGATGGCCCGCCGGCTTGCCTCCTGGGCGAAGGGCGCCCGCGAGGAGGACGTTCAGAGGCTCCGCCGATCGCTGGCCGAGGAGGCCCCGGAGTTCGTGTCGAGAGCGCTGGAGCGAGAGTAGGGGCGGCCGCCCATCAGCGCTTGCCGGCGTCGAGGCGCGGCGGCTCGAGCGCGCCGTGTTCGAGCCAGCTCACGGCCGGGCAGCGCGCGACCCACGGGCCTCCGGTAGACGGCGAGCTCTCTATGGGCGTCTCCCGGAGCCGCTTGCCGGAGAGGTAGGCCTCGACTTCGGCCGAGAGCTCGCTGGCAGAGGCGTAGCGTTCCCGCTGCTCCCTCGCCATCGCCTTTGCGACAACGGCCTCGAGCTCGCGCGGAACGGGCCAGGGAGCGAGGGATCGCGCGGAGGGCGGTTCGATCTCGCCCGCCTCCACCTTCGACAGCAGGGCCGCCGTGCTCGGGACCTCGAAAGGCGGCGCGAGAGAGAGGAGACGCGCTTCTTCATCAGGTCCGATCGCGATTCGACCGTGCTCTACGGCGACCCGGCCTGGGCCGCGAAGGTGAAACCGTGCGCCGAGGCCACCTACGAGGAGCATGGCATCTCGCTTCGCCAGGAGCGAGTCGAGCATAGGGGAGGACCGCCACCGGCAGCACGGCTACCGCGCCGTGCTGTTTGCCGAGGATCGCACGGGACCCGACCGTCCGTCCGATTCGGTGCCGAACAACACCCCCTCACTGGATCGGCCGACTCGATGGTCCTCCCCGACTCGCGCGCGTTCGTCTCCGGGAGCTCCCGTTTCGAATCTGCGTGTCGGAGAGCCTCGGCGCGCGACCCTGGGTTGCGCCCGGGCTCCTCGCTGGATAGAGTAAGAGTCGTTCCATTCTTGCCGGAGGTTGGTGCGATGCGCATCACGTCCAAAGGGCAGGTCACGATCCCGCAGGACATGCGGCTACGGCTGGGTCTCCTCCCCCATACGGAGGTCGAGTTCGAGGTCGTAGGGAACGCGGTCAAGATCCGGCGCCCGTCGGGCAAGCCCGGTCGGGGACGCGCACTTGTCGAACGACTTCGCGGAACGGCGAAGCCAGGGATGACGACCGACGAGATCATGGCCCTCACCCGCGGCGAGTAGGGTGTGCCCACGGTACTCGTCGACGCCAACGTCCTCCTGGACATCGCGACCGAGGACCCCGCCTGGTTCGCCTGGTCCTCCGAGGCCATCGAGCGCGCCGCGGACCGAGGGCCCCTGGCCATCAATCCCATAGCGTACGCCGAGGTCTCCGTGGCGTACGACAGAATCGAGGATCTCGATGCGCACCTCCCGGCGGATGCCTACCAGCGGCTTCCGCTTCCCTGGGCGGCGGCCTTCCTGGCGGGGAAGTGCTTCCGCGACTACCGGCGCCGCGGAGGCAGGAAACGGTCGCCCCTCCCGGACTGCTACATCGGGGCCCACGCCGCGGTGGCCGGGATGTCGCTCTTGACGCGGGACGCCAGGCGGTACCGCAACTACTTCCCAAGACTGCACCTCATCTCCCCCGACAGGAGGCGGTGAGGCGGCCGTTCGCGAGGGTGGCGGGCGCGCGGCGGAACTTTGGCTTCCGCGGTCGTGATGTAGCGCAGGTCGACCTGGAGCTCGCAGCCCACGAAAGCACAGGTCGCGGAGGCGCGCATCCCCTCGCCGCGGGCGGCACGAAACCGCCCGTGCCCCCGGAAGCCGATCGGCCCGAGGAGACCAGACGGGTTGTAGTCGACGAAAGCCTCGATCCTCGGGGGGGAGAAGCCAGCTTCGAGCCGGCCCTCCGCGAGCGTCGTGTCCTCGAGGAAGACGACCCGCGTCCCGGCCTCCAGCGTCTTCCCCTCGAGCCGTCCCCTCACGTCCCCCTCGATGTAGATGGCGTGAAGCCATGGGTTGTCCAGGCGAAAGTGTCCCTCAGGCAGGAACGGCAGGGAGTATGCCTTCAGGATCTTCGCCTGGGACGCAGCCGCAGGCAGGGGAAGGGCCGGAGGCGTGATCGCGCACGCGAGGCCGATCCCCTTCCTCTCGAAGTCGACGCGGACCGTAGGATCCGAGAGGGCGAAGGATGGGAAGTGGAGCGTCGTCCGTAGAGTGACGAAGGATTCCCCGGGCCAGTGAACCCCCTCGCGATCCACGAGGATCCGGCCGATCCCGATGTCGATCGGCTTCTGGAACGGAAGGACCACCGATCCCGTCAGGTAGATCGAGAACGGCGAGAGCTGGAGCCTGCGGGCGGGTCCCAGCGCGTTCCGATCGATCGCTATCTTCGCCTCGACACCCGTGGCTTGCCAGATTGCGTCACGGATCCACTTCTCGATCTTCGAGATCGCGGGTTCGATCTGGGCCTGGATATCCCCTATGCTGGGCGGCTCGGTCAAGGAAGCGGGAAGAGGCTGCTGAAGAAGGGGCCTCGTTGACGGTTTGCTCCGCCCGCCGCTCGCCGTTCTTCGTGGGGGGGATTCCTGCGGTCGGTTCAGGCTGGCAAGAGGATGAAACTCCGTTTACCCCCGGAGCTCCCGGTCGGCCGATCTCTCGGTCGCACCGGGCCAGCCCGGGAACGCCAGGTCATCCGCTCATGGCGCGGGCCACCTCCTGGGGCCCTTGGGCACTCCTCTGGAGGATCAACTTGGCCGCTCGTTTCAGGTTTACCGTGATCGCGGTCAGGACAACCTGGATCGTGACCCTGGCGAGTCCCCAGTAGCGGGCGCGCCGCATGCCATGCCGGTTCACCTGCTCGTCGAACTTCGCCTCGATCCGGCCGCGGAGCCGGAGCTCGGCCCGCCGCCAGTCCCGCCCCGCCTGGCCGGCCGCCCGCTTCCTCTTGCGCACGTCCGAGAGGTAGATCCGCCGGCGGGCTCCGGCGCGGCCGGCGCGCTCTCCCGGCGTCAGGCACGTCTCTCGGAACGGACATCCGCTGCAGTCGCCCACCGAGAAG
>JACQVV010000175.1 GCA_016209595.1 Planctomycetota bacterium | reverse complement strand
GATTACGACCGTGCGATCGAGCTCAAGCCCGTCCATTCCGATGCCTATTACAACCGCGGCCTCGCCCGCGAGGCCCAGGGCGACCACGCCGGCGCCATCGGGGACTACGGCCGCGCGATCGAGCTCAAGCCCGACGACGCGGAGGCCTACTCCAACCGCGGCAATACCCGCGCGGCCCAGGGCGACTTCGCCGGGGCCATGCGGGACTACGACCGTGCGATCGAGCTCGATCCGCGACTGTGGCAGGCATGGAGCAATCGTGGCCTTGTCGTCGCTCAACTGGGCAGGAAGGATGAGGCTCGCGAGTCGTTCGAGAAGGCACTCTCGTGCTGTCCGGAGAACGTGCGTGCCACCATCGAGGCCGCAAGGCGACAGGCGCTCGGAGAGTAGAGATGCCGGATCTTCCAGTCTCCCACCCCGATCGGCGATGGCTGACATCGTCCGGCGGCAGGCGTGATAGACTCTACCGGAGGACTTGATGTCCAGCGTCGCCCCCGCCCGATACCGGATCGGAGCCTCGATCGAGCTCCACGACCTGCTCGCGCTGCCACCCGACGGGAACCGCTACACCAGAACCACCGAGGGGGAACTCGCGCTCATGAGCCCCGACGACTGGACGAGACACGGCTATCCCGTGATCACGCTGACCTCGCTCTTCAACCGTCTTCTGAGCAGGCCCTACCATGTCCTCCAGGAACGGGCCATGGTCTTCGAAAAGGTCTATGACTTGAGTGGACGGGTCCTCCCGGAATCCTTCCTGGGTCCCAAGGCTCTCGAACCCGATCATGCCGTGTTCGATCGAGCTCCAGAGTTCGTCACCGGCCCCCATGGCCTGACCTTCGTGCGAACGGGGGGACTCCGCCTCCTCGTAGAAGTGCTGAGCGAAGGGACGTGGCGGTCCGACCTGGGGGTCGGAGGGTCGGACGGTATCGACAAGATGCGCACCTACCTCGAAGCAGGAGTTCCGGAGTACTGGATCCTCAACCCGTCTGTCGATCCTGGATCCTGCCGAGTCCCGGTCCGCTCGGGGCGCTTCCTCGCTCGGTCGGCCGGCGCTTCCCGCTGGGAGGAAATCCCTGTCGAGCGGGGAGTCGTGCGGTCGCGGTCGATCCCGACCGTGAGCATCGATCTCGAGGCCTTCTGGCGCGACTGCTGCCTCTGAGCGCCTCCCGCGACCACGACCGCACCATCACATTGCGGACCGGGTCTCTTCTTCTCCAGCCAGGCGCTCGATCTCGCGCTCGCGGGCGAGGGAATCGCGGCGGCGGCGGCGCAAGATGTCCTCCAGGGCGAGGTAGGCGCAGGGGATGATGAAGAGCGAGATCGCCGTGGAGAATGCGAGCCCCCAGACGATGACGAGCGCGGCGGGGGCGAGGAACTCCTCCTGCCCGGTCGTGCCGAAGGCGAGCGGGAGGAGACCGAAGATCGTGGTGATGGTCGTGAGGAGGATGGGCCGGAAGCGGAGCCGGGCGGCGCCGATCACGGCCCTGGGGAGGCCCTGGCCGGCGCGGCGGGCCCGATTGAAGAAGTGAACCATGACGATCGAGTCGTTGACGACGATCCCCGTGAGGGCGACCGTGCCGACGAGCGCCATGATCGAGATCGGCTCGCGGGCGACGACGAGTCCGAGGATCACTCCCGTGAGCGAGAAGGGGACCGTGAGAAGGATCAGGAAGGGCTGCGCGAGCGAGCGGAAGAGAGTCCCCAGCACGAGATAGTTGAGGAGGATCGCGACCCCTCCGGCGATCGCCATGGAGCGGATCATGAGCGCGATGTCCTCGTTCCCGCCGCCCTGGGGGATCTCGTAGCGCGGCTCCTCCTCTCGAACCTCCGAAAGGGGCCCGGCGAGCGCCTGGTGGACAAGGTCGACGGTCGTTTGTGAGCGGTCGACGTCCGCGAGGACGGAGATCGAGGGCCGGCGCTCGTAGCGGTGGAACTCGGTGAAACTCTGGCTCTCCTCGACGCGAGCGAGATATCAAGCCCGCTTCTTCTCAGGCACCCGAGCCCCGGTCCGCGATGCGCCAGAGCGCCAGAGCCGCGATCCTGCGCACTGAGTCGTTCCCGTCTTCCCTAAGAGCATGCAAAAGGTCGGGAATGGCCTCGCGGGCGCCAAGGTGGCCGAGCGCCCGGGCGGCGCCGGCCCGCGCCCACCCATCCCCATGTTCCCGAAACGTCCGGAGGAGGTCGGCAGTGGCCTCGCGGGCGCCAAGGGCGCCGAGCGCCCGGGCCGCGCTGCCGCGCACCCAGTCATCCTTGTCTTCCCGAAGCGTCCGGAGGAGGTCCGGAATGGCCTCGCGGGCGCCAAGGGCAACGAGTGCGAAGGCCGCGTCTGCGCGCGCCACGGCACGCTTGTCTTCTCGAAGCGTCCGGAGCAGCTCAGGAATGACCGTCCCGAGGAACTCAGCGATGCCATCGCGGGCACCAAGGACGCGGAGCGCCAAAGCGGCGCGGATGCGGACCCATCTATCCTCGTCCGCGCGAAGCGTCTGGAGGAGCTCGGGAATGGCCTCACGGGCGCCAGGGTCGCCGAGCGTGGAGGCCGCGTCTGCGCGCGCCCAGGCATGCTTGTCTTCTCGAAGCGTCCGGAGGAGGTCCGGAATGGCCTCTCGGGCGCCAAGGGCGCCAAGCGCCCGGGCCGCGTTTGCACGCACCCAGCCATCCTTGTCTTCTCGAAGTGCCCGGAGGAGGTCGGGGATGGCCTCGCGGGCGCCAAGGTCGCCGAGCGTGGAGGCCGCGCTCTCGCGTGAACCCGAGTCGGGAGCTTCGCGGAGGATTTCGACGAGAGCGGGGATCGCGAGATCGCTCCGTCCGAGCTCTGCGAGCGCCCAGAGGGATCCCCCCGTCGGCGAGCCGCTCTGTCCTGTCACGCTAGTCACCAGGCGCTCCGCAACGGACGTGCCTCTCAGGGCGCGCAGGGACTTCTTGACCGCGGAGCGAGGCGCGTAGCCGCGAGAGAACACGTCTTCGAGCGCGCGCGGGAGTTCGTCTTCAAGCTCCCTGTCCTGGCACGCCGTGTCGGCGTAGCACTCGGCGGCCAGGAGCACGTTCCGGCGGAGGTCCGTGGCCCGCCAGTCGGTCTTGTCCTCGAGGACCCCGCGGATGAACTTCGCCGTCGCGGGACTCCGTCCCTGCACGACGCCCATCTCGCCGGCGACGAACTTGACGACCTCCTCCCAGCGGGGCTCGTAGAGGCGCTCACTCAGAAGTTCGTCTTGCCGGTCCTGGGCCGCCAGGTGCTTCGCCGCCAGATACTCCTGGAAGGTCTGATGGCTGAACGCCCATTCTCCGGGGGCACGCTCCACGAGCAGCGAGCCCGCGACGGCCAGGCGACCGAGGAAGTTTTTCGCGCGCGCATCGTCTGTGCCCGAAGCGCCGGCGCCGCGTCTTCCGGGGAGCGACTTCTCGATCAGGCGAAGCAACTCCCCTTCGGGGATCACGCCTCCGGGGCAGCTTTCGTGGATGTGGAGGGCGAGCGCGGGCAACACGGCCCGGCCCTCCGTGTCGTAGTCCACGGCGGGAACCGAGCCGGCGTTCGCCACCGCGTGCCGGGCCCTGGCCCACGCCGAGACCAGCGTTTCGGCCGCCACGTCGTAGAGCTTGACCCGATAGCGTGGGAGCTCGCCGAGCTGGACGTGGACGAGAGCCGCGAGGGACAGGAGCAGCGGATTCGAGGCGAAGAGGCTCAAGGATTCGCGTTCCGCGAGCGCGCCGGCGAGCCGGTCACCCTTGGCGGTCCCTTCGCGTCGCGCCGCGGCATCCTCGTACTTCTGCGACCGGAAGAACTCGACGTAGAACGCGCGGGCGAGGCTTCGGGCTTCTTCCGCCGCCAGCGGCTCGAGCACGTACTCCTCGCCGCCGCGGAGGCCGAGTCCGGGGTAGCCGGCGAGGCGGCTCGTCGCCACAAAACGCGACTTGTCGAATCGGCCGGCCAGTTCCTCTATGCGCCTCGCGGCCTCGTCCCGGTCGGCGGCCAGCGCCATCTCGTCCAGACCGTCCACGAGGAAAAGGACCTCGCCGGCGGCGGCCTTTTCGGCGATGGCGAGAGTGAGGAGATCGACATCCGCGCCCGCACGCGGCCCGAGCAGCCGCGCGAAGGCCCGCGGGGGCTCCTCGCTCGGGTGGTCGCGGAGCGCCTGGAGGAAGGACGCTGCCGGCGCGTACAGGGGAAGGAGCCGCTCCCCGGCGCCGAGCCGCTCTCGCGTTGCGTGACGGCCCGCCGCGGTGACGACGGCGAGGTAGCGGAGGAGGGTGGTCTTCCCCGAACCGGGGTTCCCGAGGACCACGAGCGAGCGATGGCGCCCGAAGGCGTCCACGAAAGCCTCCGGAGGGGCCCGGTCAGGTTCCCGGAGGAGGTCGGCCTCCTCCCCATGAGCCGGAAGGCGAGAAAGCGCGGCGGGCCGATGCCGGCGAACGGAGACGGGCGTGTATACGCTCGCGAGGTCGAGCTCGCCGACGAAGTTGAACTGAGGCAGGGCGTAGAACCGGAGGTTCGAGAAGGGCGGCCGGGTGTAGTAGGCCCTGAGACAGAGCGCCGCCGCGTAGGGGTCCGAGGCGGCCGGTTTCAGTCCGCCCGGCTTCTCCGGCTGCTTCTTCGTCGGCCCCACGAACACCGGGGCGCCGTCGCGGACAGTTGTACCCAGATAGGAGAACTTCCCCGCGAGCTCGGCCGAGGCCCCGAGGAGGAAGAGATAGACGTCTTCGGTCAAGCACACGGCGCTCGGGGCGCAGACGTCGCTTCCCGCCATGTGGCCAGCGAGGTTGAAATCGGGTGCCGTGACGCGGGTCAGGTCCGCGCCCTCCGGGGCCTCGCCGACCCCCACCGAGGCGCGGAGTCTGACCTCGTATCCGGAGATCAGACGGACGCGCTCGGTGGCGTCGAGGGCCGCCCGCGCCGCGCGCACCGCCGCGTCGGGACCGCGGAAGTACGCGGAACCCCCGTCGCCCTCCCAGCGGGGGAATCCCGTCTCCACCCCGTATCCCGTGAAGGCGGCCTCGACCGCGTCGCGCGCCTGTGGCATGCACTCCGGCGACAGCCGGGTCGAATCCGCCACGTCGAATTTCACGACGGCGGCCGCGGTGCGGTTCTCGTTCACCTCGGCTCCTGCCCGAGTCGGAACACGACGCGCAAATCGACCCCGGTCTGGAGGATCTCGGGCTCCGGCAGGCCTCGCGCGCGCATGAGGCCGATCATCGAAGGAACCCCGCGCCCGGCGTCGGTCGCGAGCCGGAGGCGTGCCATGTGGCCGAAGATCAGGGGATTTCGGACGACGTGGCAGCCGTATCGCATGAGTTCGACGGTGACGCTGTTGAGGAGCCTCCCCGGGCTGATCGCCTCGACACGGTCGTCGAACACGAACAACCGGACCTGGGCTGGCTGGAAGTAGTCGCGGTGGGCGACCGCGTTGACGATGGCCTCGTTTACCGCCTCCAGGGGCGGGGGGTGGATCGGCTGGGCTCCTCCGGGGGTAGGAGCGAGCAGGTGCTGGCGGAGGAACTCCTGGGCGCCTCGAATCTGGCTCTCCAGGTTGCCCCCGATCTCGCGGCGGTCGAGGAAGTCCTCGCTCACCTCCGTCCCCCGATGACGGATCGCGGTGATCCGGGCGTAGGGACGGCGGGCTTGCGGTTCTCCACCGAAGCAGAGGAGCCCACCCAGGGTCGGAT
>JACQVV010000167.1 GCA_016209595.1 Planctomycetota bacterium | reverse complement strand
GAGCGAGCCGATCCGGGGGGAGGGGGGAGGGGGCCCCCCTTCCCCCGGCGGGAAGCGGTCCGGGCGCGCTGGAGCTCCCGCGAGGAGCGAGTTCGCCACGATCCGGGTCCGGACATAGCCGGGGCAGACGACGCTCACCCCGATCTCCTCGGCCGCGAGCTCCGCCCGCAGGCTCTGGCTGAACCCCACGACGCCGAACTTGGCGGCCGCGTACGCCGCGAGTCCGCCCGGTCCGAAGAGCCCCGCCCCCGACGCGATGTTGACGATGTGTCCGCCGCGATTCTCGCGGAGCCGCGAGACGAGCCCTCGCGTGAGGCGAACCACGGCGAGGAGGTTCACGGCGAGGATCCGATCGATGGTCCCGGGGTCCATCGACTCGAAGGGGCCGGCGTGGACGATGCCGGCGTTGTTCACCAGGACGTCGATCCGCTCGCCGCGGAGGCGTTCGACCAGCCGGTCGATCTCCTCCCCCGACGAGAGGTCGGCTGTCTCCACCACGACCCGCGAGCCCTCGCGCCGTGCCGGGTTTGCTTCCAGTTCTTTCGCGAGCTCCCGGAGCCCCTCGGCGTTCCGGTCGGTGAGAACGATGTTCGCCCCTTCTTCGAGGAACATCGTCCGGGCCACGGCCGACCCGATCCCGCCGGCCGCGCCCGTGACGAGGACGTGCCGGCCCTCCAGAGACTTCAGGCGCGCCATGGGGGATCGACTCCCAGCCGGCGGGCCACGTCGAGGGCGGAGGCGACCGCGTCCTCGTGGAGCCCATAGCCGAAGTAGCTGCCGCAGTAGTAGGTGTTCCTCGCCCCGGAGAGCCGCGGCAGGTGCCGGGTCGTCGAGGTGGACGCATCGTCGAAGACGGGGGTCCGAAGGACGGTCTCGAACTCGATCCGGTCCGGCCGGATGGGGTAGTTCGGGTGTTGCGAGCTCACGAGATCGCACCCGCGGGAAACCCCCGGCTCGTGCCACAGGCCGCCGTTCACGGAGGTTTCGAAGGTCTCCGCTCCCCCCGTGTAGGCGAACGTATAGGCTTGCATGAGCGGCCGAGGCGGGAGGCGGTCGTAGTCCCGGTGGACGACGATGCGCCCTTCCTTGTAGCGCCAGGCTCCGAGGAGGGCCGCCTCGTCCGGCGTCGGGTCCTCCAGGAGGGCCAGGGCCTCGTCGGCCCCCGTGGCCAGGATGACCCGGTCGAAGTCCTCGCTCGTCCCGTCCTCGAACCGGAGCGTGACGCGCGAGGTCCCTCGCCGCACCTTCTGGATTCCCCTGCCAAGGTGGACGCGCTCCGAGTAGGGCGCCGCCAGGGCCTCTACGTAGCTCCGCGTCCGGTTCGCCACGGCGCGTATCGAGAGGAAGGCCCGGGGCGACAGGACGTCTCGGTGGACGCGGATCTTTCTGAGGAAGAACTCGGCCGGGGCCCGGAGCACCTCCTCGCCGCTCATGGAGGAGAGGAGACAGAAGAGCGAGAGGATGACCACGCGGACCTCCCGGGTGAGGCCGGGGAACTCCCGCAAGGCCTCCTCGACGCGAAGGCCAGCCGCCCGCCCGCCTGCCAGGAGGCGCCTCGCCCACCATTGAATCCCGAGGAGCGACAGGAGGCTCCGGATCTTCGAGGGCGCGAGGATCCCAAACCGCTGGCAGAGGAGCCCGCGAAGGCCGGGGGTCATGTAGAGGCCGCGCCCCGTTTCGAGGTCGTGGAAGCTGAGATAGGACCAGGGGCATCGCCGCGTCTCGATCCCGAGGTGCGCGAGGAGCCGGAAGAAGTTCCGGTATCCGGCGGCGCCGAAGACCGCCGCGGCGATGTCGACCTCCTCGCCGTCCCGGGTCGTGTAGGTATAGGCGTTGCCGCCGAGGCGCCGCGCCTTCTCGAAGAGGGTCACCTCGTGTCGCTCGTGCAGCAGGTAGCAGGCCGTCAGGCCGGCCACCCCGCCTCCGACGATGGCGATCCGCTCTCTCACGTCGCTCTCTACTGACGGTTGAAGGCCATGGGATACTCGACCAGGACCACGGACGCCTCGGGGCCATGGATCTCCCGCGCTCGCGCGAGAGCCTCCTCCACGGTGGCCGTCGGCTCGAAGGCGAGGTGGCGCGCGAGCGTCGGATCCTCGATCCCCGCCACGAAGACCCGCCCGGCATGGCGGAGTCGCTTCAAGGGGTGCGTGGCCATTAGGCCGTGGATGGCATGGAATCCGTTCTCGTGACGGTATTTTTGGATCCAGTCCTCCCGGGCGGAGAACTCGGGCTCGTAGATCTGCATGATCTCGTGAGGGTCCGTGCTCCGGGCGAGGACCCGTTCCCAGACCTCCCGATAGGAGGGGTGGTGGACCTCGTCCCATTGCCGGGGGCAAGGCGTGGCGAGGATCACGGAGCACCCGGGTTTGCCCAGCGCCTCGATCATGCCGCCGAGGTAGCCCAGCCCCGTGGAAACGAGCGTGAGCAGGGGGTTCATCGAGCTGTACGCGGCGTAGGGGCTCCAGTTCGGAACGCCGTAGCAGACGACGTCCACCTTCTCGTCGAGGAGATCCCGCCGGGCCACGTGGTGCCGCCTCTGGAGCTCGAGCGCCTCCCGCCTCGTCGCGCCCACGCTCCCGCCCCAGACGCGCGCCACCTCCATGGGGTTCGCGAGGACCGTCTCGATCTTGAAAAAACGCTCCGCGCCGAGACGTTCCTCCACGAAGGCTCCCATCTCGTCCAGGAACTCGTGGAGGCGGTTTCTTCCGAGCGACATCGACATGATCTCGGGTGTGTGGTGCCAGCGGATCGACCGCCAGGTGGAGAGCCCCACGCAGATCGACTTCCACCCCCCGCTGAAGCCGCCGGAACATGAGGCGTTGAGGTAGATGACGAGATCCGAATCGGCCACCAGCCGGTGGAGCTCCACGTCGTACCCGGAGGGAGTCCGGCCGAGGTAGACGAGGTTTGGCGGGTCCTCGGCGTCGTGGCACAGAAGCCGCCCGGCGAACTGGGTCACGAGCTCCTCTCCCAGGATCCCGGTGAGTTCCCGCTCGGTGAACTTCCTGTGGAGCGCGTTGGCGCAGAGGAGCGTGACGGCACGGCGGTCGACCCCCGCCCGTTCGAGCTCCACGAGGATCAGGGGGATCGCCGTCGCCCAGACCGGCGCCCAGCACGGCACCGTGGGGTCGTCGAAGGCGACGGTGACCCGCGAGGCCCCGCGGGCGAGTTCACGGAGGGGCGGCCGTTCGAGCGGCCTTTCCAGCGCTTCCCGGATCGCGCCTTCCAGATCCGCAACGCCCGGCAGGGGCACCCCGAGGCTCGGCGAGACCGTCCGGGTTCCCGCAGGGAAGGATGCCGTGATCCACTCGTCGCCGAAGACGATCTTCTTCTCCATGGCCTCCTCACCTGCCGGAAAGGAAGGGGATGGGGTCGCCGTTTGAGCGCATCAGGATCGGCAGGCTGGCGCGGCGGCCGTCGAGACGCCCGCGCGAGAAGCCAAACGCTCGGCCGGCGGGAAGCCCAGACGAGGATGCCACGCGAGCCGCCGCAGGGTCCGGCCGGAGAGGAGGTCCTTGGCCCAGAGGCGCCGCTCGCCGAGATCGGGGAAGGTCGCCCCGGGACCCGCCCGCTCGAACCGGCGGAGCGCCGCCATGTAGTCGAGGTTCGCCAGGACCTCCCGGGACCAGCAGAGGTCCTTGACGGCGAACCAGCCGGCGAGCGTGGCGAGAACCGATGGGGCGAGACCTCGCCCCCGCGCGAAGCGCCCCAGGCGAAGGAGGTGGTCCTTTCCGTAGAAGGCCGGGTAGCAGGCGAGCGTCCTCCAGTAGAGATCGAGGGCGCTCATCCGGGCCGGGCGGTAGACGACGTGCTGAACGTCGTAGAGCTCACAGTCGCGGGTGAAGATCCGGCCCTGGGCGTCGAGCGACCGGAACATCGGGGTCCCCGGGAAAGGGGTGACCGGCATGAAGCCTCCCATCAGGCAACCCGCGCTCCGGGCGAAGCGGACCGTGGCGTCGAAGCACTCGGGCCCGTCGTGATCGGTCCCGAACATGAAGAAGCCGTTCACGAGGACCCGGTGCCTGCTGAGGCGCTCGATCGCGCGGGCGACGTCGGCCGCGCTCTGGCCCTTCCCGAGGGAGCGCAGGCTCGCGTCGCTCACGGACTCGAAGCCGCAGGTCACGAAGAGGCAGTTCGTCTCCTTCATGAGGCGCAGGAGCTCGGGATCGTCGGCCACGTCGGCGCGCATCTGGGAGTGCCAGCCGAGACGCGGGACGAGTTTCAGCCGGCGTATCGAGTCGAGGACCTCCTTGAGGAAGTCGCGGTCGACGGCGAGAGAATCGTCCATGAAGAAGAGGAACTGCCGGCGCGGATCGAACCGGCTCCCGAGCTCCTCGATCACGTTCGCGGGGCTCCGGTGCCGCAGCCCCCGGCCGAAGACCCGGGTGATCGAGCAGTAGGTGCAGGCCTGATCGCAGCCGCGGGTGAGCATGGTCGCGTAGACCCGCCGGTTCCAGGGGAAGCGCCGGCGGTCGGTGAAACCCTCGATCCGGTCGAGGCGCGGCCAGGGAACGCGGTCGAGTTCCTCCGTGGTGAGGAGGGGCCGCGGCGGGTTGTGGAAGACCCGTCCGTTCTCCCTGTAGGAAAGGCCCAGGACCGATTCCGGCTCTCGCCGGCCATCGATGACCTCGATGAGCTCGGGAAGCGTCTTCTCCCCCTCGCCGCGGACGACGTAGTCGGCCGCTTCCATCGCCTCGTCCGGGTTGAGCGTGGCGTGGGCACCTCCCATCACGACCGGCTTCCCCAGCCGCCGGACCGCGCGCGCGATCCGGTAGCCCTGCCGGGACCACGCCGTCTGGATCGAGATCCCCACGAGGTCCGCGCCCGTGACCATCGCCTCGGAGAACGGGGTCACCTGCTCGTCGTGGACCACGGTTTCGCTGCCGAGACCGTCGCGGATCTCCGCGAGGATCGGAAGTCCCGTGTGAGCCATGACGAGCCCCGGCAGCCGGTGCGTGGAAAGGAGCCCCGTGTAGCGCCGCGCCGCGGGGTAGATGAGGACGACCCGGCGGATCATCGAGCCGTCCCGCCGGCGCGCGCGCGGCGGCCGGGGACGAGCGCCCGGAGGAGCTCGGCGAGGTCCTTGCCACCTATCTCGATCGTCATCGGCATGAACTCCTTGACGAGTCCCTCGATCACGAGTTTCCGCTTCTCGATCTTGGCCGACATGATCCGGGCCTCGGCGGTCAGGAACTTGCTGGTGATCTTCACGGCCCTTTCGCACCTTTCCCCTCTAGAACCTGGCGGATGTTCTCGGCGAACTCGGCCATCATGGCCGGCGCCTTGAGCGCGAGGATCGACTGGTAGATCCGCCTCAAGCGCCCCTCGGCCTCGACCTCGGCGGAGTAGAGGAGGAGGATGCGGCCGGCCGTGTCCGTGGGCCGGAGGTCGAGGTGAAGGAAGAGCCGGCCGACCGAGCCGTCGTCGATCCCGCGGACCGCCTTGCTCGCGCGCTCCCGTATCGTTTGCCCGAGATAGCTCGCGCCCCGGGCCTTGAGGCAGGCGAGCGGCTTCCTCTCGACCACCTCGAGACGGACGCGGCTCCTTACCGGAAACTTCCCCAGCCGGACCGCGACCTGGGCGTCCACCGCCTCGCCGTCCACCTCCACGTTCTCGACCGAGGGGATGAGGCGCGCCACCTCGCCGAAGCGATTGAAGAGCGCCCACGCATCCTCGAGCGTGGCGGCCACCTCGACACTGCCCTCGATCTTCAGCATCAGGATTCCCACCACTTCTTGATGCCGAGGTCGCCGGCAATCGTCCCGGCGGCGATGTAGCCGCAGGCGCCGAGGATTCCGCCCCCGGGGTGAATCGAGGCTCCCGCGAGGTAGAGGCCCTGGATGGGAGTCCGGCCGTCGGCGAGCCCCGGCATCGGGCGGAAGGCCTCGATCTGGTCGAGGCTCGTCCGGCCGTGGAAGACGCCGCCGGCAGGCATGCTCGCGAGCTTCCGCTCGATGTCGAGGGGCGAGAGGATCCGGCGGCCGAGGATGTTCTCCGGGGTCAAGTTGGGCGCGGCCTTCCGCCAGGCCGCGAGGCACCGTTCGGCGTACTCGGGGGCGGCACGGTCCCATGCCGCGGCCCCCCCGGCGGCGAGGTTGTAGGGGGCGACGGCCCAGCAGAACGCCGTGTGGAACCCCTCGGGAGCCTGGGTCGGGTCGTGGACCGTGGGAGAGCAGGCGTAGAGCCGGGGCGGGTCGGGGATGGCGCCGCGACGGATGTCCTCGAAGAGAGTCCGGAAGTCGGCCGTGGACTCGAAACCGATGCCGACCTTGAAGGCGCGGTCGATGTCGGGGTCGAAGGCCGCCGCCAAGTAACGGGGGGGTTCGGCCAGCGCGAGATGCACACCGAAGAGACTGAACTCGTCCAGCCGGAAGCACCTCGCCCGTTCGAGGAACTCATCCCCGAGCTCCCGTGGATCGAGGAGGGAGAGGAAGGTCTGGCGGAAATCGACGGCGCTCACCACGGCCCGCCGGGCGGCGATCCGCTCGCCGCCCGTGAGTTCCACGCCGACCGCCCGCCCCCCTTCCACCAGGATGCGGCGGACCTCACGCATGCCGCGGACGCGCCCGCCCGCCTTGATGAGCGCCTTCCAGAGGGCGTGGGCGACGTTGTGGGAGCCGCCCTTCGCGAGGTGGCTCCTCTCGACGCCCGTGACCACGAGCGGAACGAGCATCCCCAGGCCGGCGTAGTCGGGCCCGACTCCGCGCGGGACCGCGAGCTGGAAGAGGACGGCCGCCCGGACGGGATCGCTTTCGAAGAGGTCAGTGACCGCGTCGGCCGGGCTCTGCCGGCTCATTCGCAGGTGCTCCATCCCCTCGGGCGATTGCTCCATCGGGAGGACCGGTTCGGAGGGCGTGGGCGGCGGCGCGTAGAGGGCCGGGACGACGACCGAGAGGGCGAACTCGTGGTAGTCGTCGTCGACGGTAGCCCAGCGGCGGGCGTCCCTTTCGGAGAAGCGGGCGATCGAGCGGAGGGTCCGCTCCCGCTCGGTGTGGACGGTGAGCGCCCGGCCGTCCCCGAGGACGAGGCCCACCTGCACGGGCGGCAGCACGTACTCGGCTCCCTCGGCCACGAGACCCAGATCGGCCATGGCCGGCATGTGCTCGGCCGCGTCGTGAAAGACCGAGTGGAGGTTGTGGAGGAAGCCGGGCAGCGTCGCCTCCTCTGTGGAGAGGCCCCCTCCGGCCTCCAGGCGCCGTTCCACGACGGCGACCTCCAGTCCCGCCCGCGCGAGATACGCGCCGCAGATGAGCCCGTTGTGGCCGGCCCCTATGACGACCACGTCGGCGGCTTCGTTCGTCACGCCTTGGCCCTCGCACGAGCCAGCCTCTCGCGCAGGGCACGTCCCGCCGCGTCCCAGAGCTTCGGTCGCCACGCGGGCTTGAGCCCAAGGTCCTCGGAGAGGACCTGAAAACAGTTGTAGGACGGGCCGGCGACGATCCCCCCGTGGGGGTGGGCCGAGGCGCCGCCGAGATAGAGGCCGGGGACGGGGGTCCGGTAGCCGGCGAGAGATGTCGTCGGTCTCATCCACATGGCCTGCTTGTCGGTCAGGGCCGCGCAGTGGAAGCCCCCGCGGCGCATGTTCACGAGCTTCGTCGCGACGTCGTGGGGCGAGTACGCGTAGACGCCCAGGACCTTGTCGGGCGTGAGGTTCGGGGCGTAGGCCCGCCAGGCCTCGATGCAGCGCTGGGCGTACTCGCCGGCGAGTTCCCGCCAGGCGGCGGGGCCTCGGCCTTCCGGGTCGTAGGGCGCGAACTGCCAGATGAGGCCGGTGTGCTTCCCCGGCGGGGCGAGCGAGGGGTCGAAGAGGGTGTTGACGGCGACCTCCAGGCGCGGGGTGGCCGGAACCGCGCCCCGGTCGATCTCCTCGTAGTGCTCCAGGATGTCCTCGGGGGTCTCGTAGCCGATGTTGACGTTGAAGGTGCGGTCGATGTCGGGGTTGAAAGCAGCCGCCGGGTAGCGCGGGGCCTCGGCCAGGGCGAGGTGGACGCCGAAGATGACGTCGCCGTGGCCGTAGCGGATGCCGCGCACCGACTCGACGAAATCCCCCGGAAGATCCTCCGGGTCGAGCATCGAGAGGAAGGTCTGCGTCGGGTCGACCGTCGAGACCACGGCTCTTCTCGCGCGGACGGTCGTCCCATCAGCCAGGACCACGCCGGCAGCCCGGCCGTTTTCGAGGAGGATATGGGAAACGTGGCAATGCTCCCTGAGATCCCCCCCCGCCTCCATGAGAAGGGCCCCCAGGACGTGGCCGAGGTAGTGGGAGCCTCCCCGGCAGAGCTGCCAGTTCGTGATGAGGCCCAGGAAGGCGACGGCAAGCCCCGCCGTGTGGGGGAGCCGGATGTCCCAGCCCCCGACGGCAAGATGGAAAAGGAGCAGGGCCTGGACGTGGGGGTTCTCGAAGCGGGAGCGGACGAACTCCAGGGCCGTCATATCCCAGAGGTCCTGGCCGAACCAGTCCCGGATCTCGCCTGCGAGGAACTCCTCGATCCCCTCGCCGGCAAGCGGCGGCGAGTAGGCGATGGCGAGGATCTCTTCCAGGTGGGCCGCCATCTGGCCCCTCATCACGAGCCAGGCCTCGGCGTCGGCCCGGCTGAAACGAGCGATCTCCTCGTACGAACGGAGCTCGTCGGTGTAGAGGACCAGGGCCCGCCCGTCGGCGAGAGGCATCCCGATGTTCGCCTCGGGATGGAAGTACGTCACTCCCCGCGCCGGGAGGTCGAAGTCGGTCCAGGGGGGGAAGAAGGGGAGAATGCCGTGGAAGTTCGAATGGAGGTTGTGATAGAAACCGGGCAGCGTCGATTCCTCGGTCGAGAGGCCGCCGCCGAACTCGCCGCGGCGCTCCAGGACGAGGACATCGAGACCCGCGGCGGCGAGGTAGCGGCCGAGCGCGAGCCCGTTGTGGCCGCCCCCGATGATGACGACGTCTCGCTCTCCCGCCATCGCCCCTCACTTCGCGCCGGGCGCGAGGACCGCCGCCGCGATCCGCCGGAATGCGTCGAAAGCCCGCTCGACCCGCCCGGGATCCTCGTCGAAGGCGTTCTGGAGCCCCAGGCCCCAGAACGTGGCCCACACGAGGTCGGCCGCGGCCTCGAGGCCGAAGGGGAGGCTGGCGGCGGCCGGCCCGAGGATCCTCTCGATGGTCCGGATCATGAGCTTCCGGAGATGCTCGCGGAGCCGGACCACGTGGGACCGCATCCGGTCGTTCGAGAGGGCCCTCGCCCAGATCTCGGCCTGAACCGGGAGCTCGCCCTCCTTGCGGAGGACCTGGAAGGCGGTGTCGAGAGCAAAGAGACCCCGTTCGGACGTCGTCTCGCCCTCGACCGCCTCGGCCAGGCGCGCGGCCAGCCGGTTGCAGACGCGGATCTGGACCTCCAGGAACAGGTGCTCCTTCGACCGGAAGTAGTAATGAAGGAGGCTCTTCGAGACCTTGGCCGCTTCCGCGATCTCCCGCATCGAGGCCGCCTCGTAGCCCTTGCCCCAGAAGCAGCACTCCGCCGCCCCGAGGATGGCCTTGACAGGCTCGGCCTCGTGGTCGAGGAGACCCTGAAGGAGCTGGTTCTCTTGCATCGGTTCGATCACCGCGTCATGACCTCACGAGGAAACCTGGCCTAGCGGTCAGACTGGCCGGCCGGTCAGCCCAAAGGTTATGGCAATAAGTCGATTGCGGCAACAGCAATCTTGCCGCGATGCGTCATCCCGGATCGGTCCCGGCGCCAGCCTACTCTCGGACCAGCGGCCGCCGCCCGACGAGGATCTTCCCGAGAGGGGGGGCTTCGTCCCGGGGTGCGTGAAGCGCCTCCTTCGTGTAGGAGATGAAGGAGAGCGTCCCGTCCTCGACCCGTCCCGCGACAACGCACATCCGCCGCCGTTCGCCCCACCGCCCGACGTCGACCACCGGGATCCCGTGCCACGCCTCCACGTGCTGGGGGTGGAAGTGGCCGCAGAGGATCGCGACGACGTTGAAACCCTCGATTGTCTCGGCGAGATAGTCCGCCTCGCCGGGCGTCATGGCGATCCAGGAGGGCATGTCGAGCCACTCCCACCTCTCGGGGAGGGGGTGGATCACGAGGACGATCGGGCGGGAGACACCGATCCGTAGGAGTTCGGCCTCGAACCACTCCCGCTCTCCGTCGTCGAGCTCGGCCGCGGGACTGTCGCTCCCCTCGTCGGTGTAGTAGTTGAGGACGATGAAGGCGAGGCCCTTGTGCTCGAACGTGTAGTAGGGCTTCCCGTGCGCGTATGGCTCCCGGCGGAGGCCGCGCGTCGCGGCCGGATCGCCGTCCACGTCGTGGTTCCCGTTCGCGTAGTAGTAGGGGAGATCGATCGAGTCCATCGCCGTCTTGAATGCCCCGTACTCGGCCTCGGCGTCCGCCACCTCGCCGTTCTCGGTGTTGTCGCCGCACGTGAGGACGAAGTCCGGGCGGCCGAGGATCCCGCCCGTGGGAAGCGCCGCGCCCGCGAGAAGCGGGATCGCACGGACCCGCTCGACCGTATCGGCCTCGTCCGACGCGCCGAAGTGGAGGTCGGAGACGACCGCGAAGTCGAAGTCCGGAATCGGCCCGACCGGCGTCTCGCGCGCCCGGGAGGCGAGGCTCCCCCCCTCTCGGCCCGCTCCGAGCCCGCCCGCGACCCTCCCCTGGCAGTACCAGGCGAAGAGGGCGGCCGGGACGAGTAGAAGAGGAAGCGCGAGCGCGAGCTTTCTTCTCGTGTGCAACGCCATGACGAGATTATGCGAGAATGCGACCCGCGCTTCCAAGGAGGTAAAGGCGATCCACGCAACCGTCTCGTCCCATCGCTCCGTGGCGGGCCGTCGCCGGTCGAGCCATGCCACTATCCTCCTCACGCTCGCCTGCGCTGCCGGCTGCGCCGACGGACAGGAAGGCGAAGGGATCCCGCCGGAGCTCGAGGACATCCCGCTCGCGCGGGCAGGCGATGGCGGCCCCCGGGTCCTCGCCGCTTACGCCAGCCGGGACGGCTTCGACTCCCTTCCCGCACCCCGCTCCGGCGACTGGAGGCTCGGACCCGGAAGAGACGAGGAGCCCCAGTCGTTCCTCGACTACGCGGCGAGCTCCCCCGTCCGCGCGACCGAGGAACAGACGAGGATCGTGCTCGTCCCGATCGGGTCCATGGGCGAGAGGGGGGACGAGATCCTTTCCTCGATGCGCCGCTACGGGGAGATCTTCTTCGGCTGTCGCGTGGACGTGGGCGAGGCGGCCGCCCTCCCGGAGAAGGGCCGGCGGGTGCGGGAGGACGGACGCCACCGCTGGTCGCAGCACCTCACGGGGGTCTTGATGGAGGAAGTCCTCATCCCGAGACTTCCGCGAGACGCGATCGTGCTTCTCGGGATCACGATGGCCGACCTCTACCCGGACCCCGACTGGAACTACGTCTTCGGCCAGGCGAACCTGCGCCGGCGGGTCGGGGTCTACTCGCTCGTCCGCTACGCCCCCGAGTTCTGGGGCGAGGAGGACACACCCGAGGCGCGAAGCCAAACCCTCCGCCGCGCCTGCCAGGTCTTCGCCCACGAGACCTGCCACATGTTCTCGATGGAGCACTGCCTGCACTTCTCCTGCGCCATGAACGGTTCGAACTCCCTCGACGAGAGCGACCGGCAGCCCCTCTGGCTTTGCCCCGTGTGCGCCTCGAAGCTCTCCTGGAACCGGGGACTCGACCCGCTCGCTCGCTATCGTGGACTCGCCGGCTTCTTCCGGGAGGTGGGCCTAGAAGAGATCGCCCTCTGGCACGAGAAACGGGCGGAGGCGCTGGCAGCGAACCGATGAGCTACTGCGTCCACTGCGGCGCGCCCAATATCGACGGGGCGCGTTTCTGCCGCGAGTGCGGGGGCGCGTTCCCAGCGTCCGCCGCCGGCACCGCCCACGACGCGAGCTCCACACCGATCGTCGCTCCGGCCATCCCTGGCCTGCGCTCCTCCCCGAGGGGGCTTCGCCCCCTCGGCCTCCCCCGGCGCCATCCTGGCAGCCCGGAGAGCGCTCCTCCCCCCACGACTCCCGCCGAATTCGCACAGGTCCCCGCCCCGCCCCGGGCGACGAGCGGCCTTGCGATCGCGAGCCTTGTCGCCGCGTTCCTCCCGCTCTGCGGTCTCGCCCAGCTAGCCGGGATCGGCCTGGGGATCGCCGCGCTCGTCGCCATCCGGCGGTCGGGAGGGCGCCTTTCCGGCACCGGGCTCGCGGTCGCCGGGATCCTCGTCGCCTGCGGGGCGCTCTTCCTCGCACTGGGTGGCGGGGGGGTCGCCTGGTATGTCGCCCAGGAACGCGCGAGGGAGCTCGCGGATCGCCGCGACGCCGAGGTCAACAAAGCCGCCAGCGCCGAGTGGGAGCCCCGCCCGGAGAAGGCTCCCGAGAAGGAACCCGCCCCGGCCGAGGACGCTTTCGAGGAGAACGATTCCCCCGACCTCGCCCGGCCGATCGAGATCGGACGCGAGTACGCCCTCGTCGCCACGGACGACGACTGGTTCCGGATCGACCTTTCGGGGAGGGGAGAGCTCTTCGTGGCGGCGGACTGGGATCGCGCCGCCGGGGATCTCGTCCTCTCCTTTTCGACTCTTTCCCGCGGCGAGTTCGGGTTTCCCCTGGCAACCGGCACGGGCGCCGTCATCCGGACCACCCCGGATGAGGGCACGGTGCTGGTCCGGGTCCACCCCTATCCGCCGCGAAGGGGCATCGCCTACAGGCTTCAGGCCACGTTCACGCCCGAGCCCGTCGAGCCCGAGGGCCCCGCGCCCGCCGCGGACGACGAGTTCGAGGAGAACGACTCCTTCGACGCGGCCCGCTATCTCGAGCTCGACCGGGAGTATGGGCCGCTGCTCGCGGGCGACGAGGACTGGTACCTCTTTGACCTCCCGGCGGAGGGGAGCGTGGCCATCGACCTTCGCTTCGCCCAGACAAGCGGGGACATCGAACTTGCGCTCCACGATGCGAGCTACGCACAGATCGGTTCTTCCACGTCCGCCGACGACGACGAGCGGATCGAGTCGGCGGTCCTCCCGGCCGGAAGCTACCGGGTCCGCGTCTACCCGTACGCCGCGGGGTCGGCCACGCCCTACACGCTTCGCGTCTCGTTCTCGCCAAGCGGGACGTCCCCCGCCGCGTGCTCCGGCACCTGCGCGCCCGGCGGGGAGAACCGGTGCAGCTGTTCGGCCTGGGGCGCGTGCGGGAAGGAGACCTGCCGCGCGGCTCTGTCGGGCGTGAGCGACGACGCCAACGAGGACAACGACACCCAGGCCACGGCATGGGTCATCACACCGGGCGTCGAGTACACGTCCCTCGTCTGCGCCGACGACGACTGGTTCCGCTTCGACGTCTCCGGACCCGGGACCGTGACGATCGACGCGCGGTTTTCCCACGCGTCGGGCGACCTCGAGATGCAGCTCGCGGATCCCGCGGGCCAGGTCCTCGCCGCATCGGCCTCCTCCGACGACGACGAGAGGATCGAGTTCGCTCTCGCCGCCGCCGGGTCCTACTACGTCCGCGTGTATCCCTACACGACCGGGATCGCGAACTCGTACTCCCTCGCCGTCTCCTTCGCGCCCGCCACTCCATGCACTGGGGATTGCGTGCCGGGCGAGACGAACAGGTGCACCTGCACGAGTTGGGGGAATTGCGGGATGCCGAGCTGCCGGGGGCAGGATTGACCGGCGAACGACGCGCCAATCTCGCCCCCCGTTTCGAGGGGCAGGTTCTCCGGTCGCCGAAGGTGACGGTCGCCGGTCACCGGGAGACTCTCTATTCGAGCTCTTTGAGCAGGAGGCCCCGGACGAGAGTGGCGTTTCGCTGAGCCCCCTCTCGCGCCTCCCGCCCGCCTCTCTCCAATGCCGCCGGGTCATGCGCGTTGGAGTACTGTTTGATGCGAAATCCCTTGATCAAGAATCGATAGCGCCCGCGGGTCCACTCGATTCCGCACCCGGCTTGAGTCCCGGCTGAATCGTCGGGACCCTCCTGCCAACCGACCTCCCCATCACCGACTTTGATCGCGACCACCCGCCCGCCCTGCGTCTTCTTGTGCTCGTAGATGTTCGTGGCGTTTCCCCGGCTGTCCTCCGCCGTCGGATAGATGTAGACCTCGATGTTGATGCCGTTCTCGAAGTAGGCGCCTCTATCGGGCGTAGTGCAGGAGACGTCGAGGTATCTCTGATCCTGCAACGTCCTGAGTTCTTTTCTGTTGACGCGGATGTTGAGGGTGGCGCAGGTCTTGACCAGGGTCTGATCGATGGCCCGTGCCACCTTTCGAGCCGTGTCCAGCTCGGCTTCGTGCGCCTGGATCAGTCCGGCGATGTCGGCAATCCCGCCGATGTTCGCCAGAACGCGCTTCTCCTTGTCGCTCCAGGATTCCACGTCCCTGCGTATGAGAGTCATTCTTTGGCGGGGGATCTCGAGACTCGTCGAATTGGGCTGTCCGGATTCCAGGATCGCGAGGAGTTGGTTGGTCATCTCCCGATCCACGATTTTCATCTGTCCGAGGCGGTTGAGATAGAGGTTCGCGAAGGACTCGACCACGTCACCGCCGTCCCAGTCGTCGCCGCTGCCGATGGCGAAGTGATAGACGTGGACCAATTCGTGCAGAGTCGTCGCACCGCCGTCGTTCCCGGGAGGTGCGGGGAGGACGATCCAGCCGGAGTACTTGCCTCCGAACATCGACTTCGCGTAGGTCAGACCCGACACGGATCCGGTTCCTTCGCTTCCCTTGTAGTTCGCCAGATGCTGGGGATCGACCGCCACCCCCAGGAGCCATTCATCGACCTTCGCGAAGAAGCGCTCCTCGTCGCAGAACTTCATGTACTGCGCGGACAGACCTCCGCGGTTCACTCTTTGGACCAGATTCCGAGACACTTCGAGTGCGCTGGCCTTTTGGTTCCACGCCTCCTGGCCGCCCGCTCGCGGGTCCGGGATGGCGAGGAAGCAGGCCGCCAGAGCGACGGTAAGACCGATCTGTCGCACGTTCATTGAGATGACCTCTCGCGTGAGTTGGATGGGTACTGGAATACCTCGAACGGAGACGGTGCGCGCACTCGGGCGACGTCTCGGTCCCGCTTCTTCGTCCGTCACGGGATCCGGATGGACTGCTCCAGTCGCTCGAACTCCTCCCGCCGTGTCGAGGGATCGTCCGCCGAGATCGCGGCCTTCAGCACGAAGGCGACCCCACGATGACACGTATACGTCACCCACCCGCCGACCGCTGTCGAGCCGTCCCTCTCCCTCGCCTCGAACTCGAAGCGCACCGACGGATGGCCGGAGAGAGTCGTCGACTCCGTTCGCAGGATTTTCCAGGACCCGGGATACTGGCGCCCGACGTGACGAGCGACGCCCTCCTTGAGGTTTTCGAGTTCTCCCTCCGGGAGGTGTTCGAGTTCCGATTGGCCGGGAACCAGATAGACCTGCACGCGGAGCGAACTCCTCGCCTCCCCAGCCGGGGCCTCCGGAGCCCAGAAGTAGACCCAAGAACCGCTGTCCCCTTCCATCGCCTGGAACGACCAACCCGCCGGAGCATCGAGTCGCAAGAAGCTTTCCGGCGGCGGGGCTTTCCGCGGCTGTGGCCGAGCCAGGACCGGAAAATCCTCCTCGACCTCGCCTCCCGATCCGGGAGCGTCCGGGACGGACGGGCGTCCCCCCCCAGCTTGGGGCGTGTGGCCGGGCTCGACGTTCGCACCCGATCCAGGGCTCTCCGCGGCCGGAAACTTCGCGAAGTCCTCGCTCGTCGCCAGCCGGGCCTCTCCGTCCGGGGAGATATCGCGGGTGACGCGCGTCAGGTCCCAGTCCTCGTGCCAGTCGCCGGAATCCCCATCTCGCCAGCGGCCGTCGAGCACCCAATCCTCCTCTCGCCGGACCAGGCGGAACTCGACCTGACCCGCGTCGCTGGGCGGCTCGCGGGTGGGAGCCTCGGACCACCATCCGACGAAATGCCCGTCGCGGTAGGAGAGGCGCATCGTCCCCGAGTCCCAGTCGTAGGCACAGAAGAGCTTCCCGTCCCGGCGCACGATCCACGTCTCACGACCCCCGTCGCTGAGCCGCCAGCTCCCCTCGATATCCGTCGGATCGCCCGGGTCGACGGGCCGCGGCGGATCTCGGAACACATCCACCTCTTCGAACCGTGACAGCCCCTCCTTGGGAATGTCCCGCGAGACCCACTCGAGGTCCCAGTCCTCCTGCCACTCACCCGATTCCCCGGAGCGCCACCGGCCGTCGAGGAACGGCTGATCACCACGGCGGGCCATCCGAAATTCGACCTGCCCGGCGTCGGCAGGAGCCTTCCGGCTCGGGGTCTCGCACCACCACCCCCGATAGACCCCGTCCTGATAGGAGAGGACCATCGTTCCGGAGTCCCAGTCGTAGGCACAGAGGAGCTTCCCGTCCCGGCGCACGATCCACGTCCTACGCGCCCCGTCGCTGAGCAGCCAGCTTCCCTCGATATCCGTCGGATCGCCCGGGTCGACGGGTCGCGGCGGATCTCGGAACACGTCCACCTCTTCGAACCGGGACAGCCCCTTCTTGGGGATATCGCGCGAGACCCACTCCAGGTCCCAGTCCTCCTGCCACTCACCCGACTCCCCGTAGCGCCACCGGCCGTTGAGGAACGGCTGATCACCACGGCGGAACATCCGGAATTCGACCTGCCCGGCGTCGGCAGGAGCCTGCCGGGTCGGCGTCTCGCACCACCATCCGCGGAAGACCCCGTCCTGATAGGAGAGGACTATCGTCCCCGAGTCCCAGTCATAGGCGCAGAGCAGCTTCCCGTTCCTCTGGGCGATCCAGGTCTCCCGGCCTTTGTTGTCGAGCCAGCTTCCTTCGATTCCAGGCTCGTCCTGCGCCCTCGCCGGCAGGAGCGCGACGAGTGCGAGGAGCGGGGCGAACGTCGCTGCCGGGCGTCGTGTCTTCATGGAAATCTCCATCGCCGTGGCGTCTGTCACTCGGTCCGGATGGCGTCTAGAACAAGCCCCCGCCCGGAGCAACCTCGGATGACTTTCCGATCCCCGGTCCAGGAGGGGCGTAGGAGTCGAGGCGTCCCTTGAGCGCGCCCCCGACGAACGACTACGGCAGCATCGGCCTCGCCGTCTTCCTGGCGAACCGCGGGGACCGAGAGCGCGCCGCGGAGCTCGTTGCCGGACGACCCACTCGTTGAGGTCACTTTCCCCGGCAGTCGCGATTGCCACACGCCCCGACGGACGAGCAGAGGCAGTGGAAGATTGTCATGTCCCCCTGACGACAGTGGCCCCAACTGCTGGCCCCCGGCTGGCATCCAGATTTGCGCGTTCCGCTGTCGTCGTCGTCCACCGCGTCGTCCAAGTCCTGGAGCGCCGTCTTGAGACCTGCAAGCGGGTCGGTCTTGGTGCAGGTGTCCTTGCCGCACTGACCCCATGCCTTGCAACTGCACGAGTTCTCACCGGCCGGGGCGCATGTGCCCGTACACCCCACTGCGGCCGTTGGGCCGTCCGATCGGCAGGACTGCTTCTCGCAGGCTCCCCACTTTGCGCAGCTGCATTGATTCGCACCCCCGGGGGCGCAGGTGCCGGAGCAGGCGGGGGTGGACGAGCGCTTGTCGATCGTGAATACGACCGGATCGGACTTGGCAAGCCCCGTCCATGTGCCGCCGATCTTCGCTTCGACATAGATGCGGAACTCGAGATTGTGGAATAGACCCTCCTCGAGATGGAGCTCCGAATACGGCATGAAGAGTTCCAGGTCCGTAAACACAGCGTGGTCGTAGGTCAAATCGAGTTTTGTGAACGTGCAGATCCACCCGGACGCATCACAGTAGGCGTCGTCCTTGAGGATGAGCTTTGTTCCGCCCGAGAAGCAGAAATACGCGGCCGCCGTCGCATCGAGCCCACGGCTCTCGTGGACGGTGAAGGTCGTGCGGATCCGCATCCCCTTCCTGCCGCCCACCATGACGTTGTGATCCGCGGACACCGCTTGTATCTCGGCCCTGGGTCCGGAGGGCGCCTTTTTGTAGGTGAACGAGACCGGCTCCGAGGAGGCGAGAAGCGTCCAATCCGCGCCTGTCTTGACCTTCACCTGGAGGGAGAACTGGAGGGAGTAATCCTCGGGTTCGACCAGGTCGAGCTGGGAATAGGGCATGAAGAGTGGGAAGTCCTCCCACGTCGAGGCGTCGTAGCGTAACGTGAAATCCTCCCAGGTCGCCACCTGCCCGTTCTTGGTGGCGTAGTCGTCGTCCCGGTCCTCCAGCTTGCGCCCACCGGAGTATTCGAAGTAGGAGGTTACCCGACCCTCTCGACCCTTCGCGTTCTCGACGTCGAAGGCGATGTGGATCAGGAGTCCGATCTTCCCGCCCCGCTCGACATTGTGCTCCGCGCGGACGGACTTGATCTCGGCGGTGGGACCAGGCGGTCGCAAGTCGACGGTGAAAGGAACCCTGTCGGACGTTGCCAGGTGGCGAAACTGGCCGTTCACCTTGACGTGGAATTGCACCTCGACGACGAGTTCGTATCGGGCACCGTCGGCCAGGTGAAGCTGGGAGTACGGCATGAAGAGAGGAATCTCCTCGACGAGGTCGTAGTCCTCGTCAGGACGATACGTTTGCCAGACGGAGACGTTTCCACTGTCGGTGGCGAGGCGGCCATCGCGGTCCCGGAGGTACGCTCCGCCCTGCGTCAGGAAAAAAGCCGAGACGAGACCCTCGGAGCCGCTGCACTCTTTCGCGGTGAGACCGACCCGGATCCGGAGACCCTTCTCATCGCCCTGCTCGAAATCGTCGTCCGTGAACGCCCCCCAGACTTCCGCCGAGGGCTCGGGGGCGGGCTCCGGCTCGGGTTCCGGCTCGTACTCCCCGTAGTACTCGATTTCGACGATCGTGCCGCGGGCGACCCGCGAGCCTGCCGGCGGGGACTGCGATCGCACCCGTCCTGCCTGATCCTGGGTCGCCGGCTTGTCGCTCGTCTCTTTGAGCCGGACCACGAGGCCGTCGGGCATTCGATTGTGGGCCTCGCCCTTGTCGAGCCGCATGACGTTCGGGACGACGATCGCCTCGTCGGGCTTCTTGGCCGGGGGATTGATCGTGAGTACGACCTTGCCGCCAGGCGGGATACGGGTCCCGGCGGGCGGGTCCTGGGCGATGACGAGGTTCTGCTGGGCCGGGTCTTCGACCGGCCGAGTGCCAGACTTGAACTCGACGACGATGCCCGGCGGAAACTTCGACTTCGCCTCATCCGCCTTGAGGCCGATGACGCTCGGAGCCGGGGCGCCTGCTTCCGCTGGCTGCGGAACCGTCCCGGGACCGCCCCCGAGCGCAAGGCGCAGGATGATGGCGGCATCGGTGGAGGTGACGCGACCGTCCCCATCCATGTCGGCCCGGTCGGGGCGCGCAACTTCGCGTCCGACCGACATGCCGAGAGCGACGCGGGCGTCCTTCTCCGTGATCCGGCCGTCGCCGTCGGCGTCGCCCTTCGCCGTCTGCGCCGGCGAGGAATTGGCGAGTGCCGCGAGCAGCATGAAGATCCACGTCGCGGTCGCCCGTGCGGTGCCCGAGATCTCATGTCTCTGTGTGGTTCGCGGATGGTTCGAAGGGTTCGCTGGATGCATGACAACGGACTTCATCGAGTAGGCACGATCCTTCCCCGACCGAGTCGAGGACGATTTTCTTGTCATGGCTTGACTCCGCTTGTGGCGAGCGTGCTCACGCCCGCGGCGTCCCGCAGCCACCGCAGAACTTGTCGTCGGGCTTGAGCGCCTTTCCGCATTTCGCGCACTTGGGCGGCGCCTCCTCCAGGGGCTTGCCGCACTTCGGGCAGAATCGAAGCTCCTCGTCGTCGGGGAGGGGAGCGTGACACTTCGGGCAGGCGGCCTGGATCGGCGGTCCGCCCGCGGGGGCGGGGCGAGCGTGGACGGGCGTTTCTCGCGGTGTGACAGATCGGGCGGCATCGGAGGCCGCGGATCGAGGCCTTCGACCCGAGGCGGGGCGAGGAGCACCGGCGGCGGGCGGGTGAGCGACTCTCGGCGCGCTTCCCGAAGCGGCCGCGGGAGCGGGCGGAGGGTTCCCGCGGGGCGCGGCGACTCCGGGATTCGCACGCGCCGGCACGGCTCTCGGCGGAGTCTGGGCCGCCGGAGAGCGCCGGCCTCGCCGAATCAGGACGGCGACGAAGACACCCACGAGAACGAGCCCGACGGCGCCCGCGACGAGGAGGATCCACGACGATCCTCCCGACCCGGCGCCGGTCCCGATGGTGAGCTCGCCCGCGACAGTCTTCACGAGGAGCTCGAGCTCCTGGTCGCTGTCGTCCCAGGCCCGGCACTTCTCGAGGCCGACCGGACTCTTGCCGGCGGCCTGCTCGAGCACCGTGAAACGGACCAGGAAGATCGCTCCGTCCCCCTTCACGCCTCCGGACGTGCAGAACCCGGTCCTGACGCGTCCAGGCTTCTTGACGTCGAAGTCGAAGAGGGCGCTCTTGAGGATCGGGCCCGCGACAACCTCCTCGGCCTTCAGCGCGGACGTGTCGTACGTGATCTCGACGTGGATCGCCCCCAGCCCGGGGTTTCCCACCACCTCGACCGGGAGCTCAAGCGTCCCGCCGGCCTGAGCCTCGAGGGCAGGGACTCGAATCGTGACGGATGCGGCCAGAACTGGGGCCGCCGATCCGGCGATTAGGGCGGCGAGGAGGAACGCTCGGACCGCGAAGGCGATGCTCGTCTTCGTGTTCATCTCCCGAACACTTCCTTGAGGATCAGCACGGCGTCGGTCGACGTCACTTTTCCGTCCTTGTCGATGTCCGAGGAGAGCTTCTCGGGGATCTTCTTCACGGACATTTTGAGGGCCAAACGGGCGTCGCGTTCGTCGACCGTCCCGTCGCCGTCGGCATCGCCGGGCTTCGTCCCCTCGGCGCCGACGATCTCGACCCTGCCGTGGATCACGTCGACGGCCGGGACCGCCCCGTCGGGCTGGTTCACCGTCGAGACGCTGACGACAAGACGAGTGAGCGTCCCGACTTTCCCGACGGCGCGGAAGGGGATGACCGCGAGCGTGCCCGTCCCGGAGATGCTGCCCCTTCCCGCGAACCCGACGCGGACGATTCCGGACTCCGCGCCGTTCGCCTCGAAGAGGACGTTTTCAATAAGGTTCCCCTGGGCGATATCGCCAGCGATTTGCACGACGGCGGGGTCGTAGCGAATCTCGACGTTCATGTTCGAGATGCCGTTCGCGCGGATGAGGTAGACGGGCACCTGCACCGTCTCGCCTTCCTTGACCAGCCGCTGCCCGGCCTGGACGGTCGTGCGAGTAACGACGGAATCGGGTTCCGGGGAGCCCATCGTCGGCAGGGGGCCGACGGAACCGGAGACCGAACCCCCGGTGAGGCCGGCGGACGTGGGCGTCTCGCCTGGAATTTCGCCTCGGCCCGGAAGCGGGCGTCCCCCGGTCGAGCCGCCGCTCGATCCGCCCGACGAGCCGCCGCCGCTCCCTCCGGAGGAACCCCCGCCCGAACCGCTGCCCCCGGAGCCGCCACTTCCCGATCCGCTGCCGCCCGATCCGCCGCTCCCGCCGGAGCCCCCCGACCCGCTCTCGGAGCAGGTCCCCATCCCGCAAGCGCCCCAGTTCTCGCAGCTGCACGCGTTCTCGTCGCCGGACGCACAGTGCCCCGTGCACTTCGTTCCGCCTCCGCCGCTCGAGCCCCCGCTCGCTCCTCCGGTCCCGCCACCGCTGCCTCCGCCCGAGCCCGAGCCACCGGAGCTCCCCGCCTCGCCTTCGAGAACAGGTTTGAAGATATAGACGAAGTCCACGCTCAGTCCGCCGTACACCCCCGTGTACATACAGAGCCCCGTCCCGGCCCCCGCAAACGCCGTGACCTGGTCCGCATGGAAGGTGACCTGCGTATCCACGATCAGGGGATTGCTCCAGACCGTACCCATGCCACCCGCATCCCGCTTCTCGCCCGGCACGAGGAATGCCCTGCCCGCCATGTTGGGCAGGTCCGAGCGGCGTTTCGGCAGTTCGTACCCGTAGTGTCCAGCCAAGAGGCTGATCCCTGCCGGCGCTGTGGCGACGTAGCCGCACGCGCCGCCCGGCCGGACGACCTCGAGACGCACGTTGACCGTGTCTCCGGGCCGAAACGACCTGTCGAGCTTGGGTTCAAACTTCCAGCTCACGGTGTACTTGTTCCAGTGCGGTCCGCCGTGGGAGCTGCCGGAATCGCCGCAGTTCCAATCGTAGACGACCGTGCCGCCGGACGCATCGAACCGCTCGACGCGGAATCGGGCCTCGCCGCCGTCCGGGTGCTGATCGTTGCTCTTCCCGCTCTCCATCTCGGCCAAGGCCCAGTGATCGATTCCCTCCTCACACCGAGCCGCGGGCGGAAAGCATGCGAATACGGCCGCTGCCAGACACGCCGCCGCGAACCAGGAGAAGACAATTCCGCGAATGCGCATGATCGATCCTCCAGGCCGGGTGTACGCCCGGTCACGCTTCCTCAGACTCTCGAACTGACATCATCGTTCGTCGGTCGCCGGGTATCAAGTACCGGCCCGCTAGAGTGAGCCGACAGGAAGGGCGCGAGATGCCGCGCGAGGCCCGCGGTCGTCATCGCGGCACGCGCTCGTAGCGGAAGTAGGTTTCCAGGGCGAGGACGTTGCAGGCGGTAGCGTAGATCCGGCCGCCCGAGGGGCCCCACGCGTCGATCGGGTCCCACGATCCGCACTCGTCGCCGTCCGTGCGCTGGTGGCCGACGATCGCGGTTTTCATCTTCTCGTTCCACTCCTTCCAGAACTCCCACCCCATCTGGTGCATCGCCAGCGTCCCGTAGTACCAGTAGTAGAAGTCGATGGTGCTCGTGCCGCCGGGCCCGCCGCTGGGGTCCCAGGCCGGCCGGGACTGGAGAAGGAGAACACCCTGCCCGTAGACCAGGGGATCGTCCCGCCGGGTTCCCAGGAGAAGTCGGGCGAGGATCGAGATGGCCGTGCTCGTCTCCACGGTGGCGAACCTGCCGATCTGATCGCGAAGGCGGGCCCCGGTGTCGCCGCGGGAGATATAGCCGGTCCGGAGAGACTCCTCGTCGGTCGCCGAATCGATCCAGCTCCGGGCGCCCTCGAAGGCCTCCGGCGGAACCTCGAACCCGGCCGATCGGGCGTCGAGGAGCGCGACGATCGCCCAGCCGGTGACGGATGTGTCGTTGTCCCCGGCCCGGGGCTTGTAGCGCCAGCCCTTCCCTGGATTCTGGGCCGCCACGAGGAACGCCACCGCCTTCCGAGCGGGCTCCAGGAGTTCCGGGGCCCCGCTCATGGCGTAGGCCTCGACCAGGGCCTGGGTCGCGATTGCGTGGTTGTAGAGAAAGCTATTTTCGCGCGGGCCCAGGCAGCCCTCCGAGTCCTGAATGCTCTTGAGATACCCGACTCCGAGTTTTACGGCGTCCTTGTAGCGTCCTGTTTCGGGCGTGTTCCCGTCGGCGAGGAACGCCAGGAGCGCGAGGGCGGTCAGCCCCGGATCGCACCACTCCTCCCCACGTCCGGAGCAGGTGTTGGTCTCGCACTCGGCCTGGAAGTCGTCGGAGTCCCACCCTCCTCGGGACTCGTCCTGGTGCACCGAGAGCCACGCGAGCCCGAGATCGACCGTGGGCCGGGTTCCGTCGCCGCCCTCCTCCGCAACGAGCCGGCGCTTGGCCTCGTCGTCGAGGAGCCGCGCACGGAAGAGGCTCGGGACCTCGTGCTTCGCCGGAACGGGCTCCGCGGGTCGGGCGCGTGCGGCGCTCTCGACCTGTTGGCCGACCTGGACCGCGCTTGCCGGGTCGTCCATGGTCACGACGACGATCTGTCCCTCGACGCGGGCGACCTCCCCCTCCCCGACCACCGCGCGCTTCCCCGAGCCCTCGCGCTGGTAGTAGACGACGGCGCGGTCGCCGGGGGTAGGGACGACGTCGGAGTCGATCTCGACACGGATCGTCCCGCCCGACACCTGAACCACCCGGCCCTGGATCTCCTCCGCGCTGACCGTTGTCCCCGCCAGCGCAAGGGCGAAGAGAAAGAGTACTCGCGAGTCTCGCGAGAACATCCTGGGGACGATCATGTTCCCATCCTCCGCGCGTCCAGGAAGAATGAACCCTCGCCCGGACAAACCCTATCCTTTGCTGGATGCATCGCGCTCTCCCCCAGACCATGATTGTGAACGGTGGAGACCCGATTCCTACTGAGGGACCCACTCGCCCTGGTCGCCCGAATTCTCCTTGGTGCGCGCGAATCCCGCCTCCAGATTCTGCACGTTCCCTTCGACCGCCCGGTCGAGAGCGGCGTCGGCCGGCGGGATTTGTTCGAGGCCCGAGTACGGCCGGGTTGCATGAAGGCTGCCGACGACTTCGCCCGAATCGTTGACGGCGAATGTCCGCCGCCCGGTTCGGTCGAATCGAATGGGCCAGGCATAGGCGATCCAGTGTCGCTCCGCGGCATCCGCGAAGGCCGGGTCGTCCATAGCGGCAAGCGGAGAGGTCTCGCGAACGGCCCCTTCCGGGCCGGGTAGATAGACCACGAAGTAGTACCCCCTCCTCTGTGCGATGCCGTCGTTCTTGGCCGCGGTTACTCCGAGAATCGACGAGATGAAGTTGGGATCCGCCAACATCTCGGAACTCCGGCAGGGGATGGTCCCAGCGAGCTCCTGGAAGAAACCGTACTCGCCGGTCCCGTCGCTGTCCTGGTCGACCATCGCCGACATCTTGAACTGCTCCTGGGACGTCGAGAGGGTTTTCAGCGTTCCGATCGCCGAAACCTCGTTCGAAGAGACACGGGCCGCGTCGGGACGCGAATCCTCGAGCGAGCCCGGCTCCTGGGGGTTGGCGGCGATCTCGACCTGGTGGCCGACCTGGACGGCGCTCGCCGGGTTGTCCATGGTCACGACGACGATGCATCCCTCGACGCGTGCGACTCTCCCCTCCCCGACCACCGCGCGCTTCCCCGAGCCCTCGCGCTGGTAGTAGACGACGGCGCGGTCGCCGGGGGTCGGGACGAGGTCGGAGTCGAGCATGACGCACACCTCCCCTCCGCCAACCTCGACTACGCGACCCTGGAGCTCGTCAGCGCGCAGCGCCGTCGTCGCGAGAAAGGCTCCAGCGAGCGCGAGGAGGAGCGGGCGCGTGGGGGCCCGCCGCGGGGGCTGGAGTCGGGTGGCTCTGTCTCGATGCATGTGCGGCTCCTCTTGAATCTTCAACGCACGAACCGGTGTGGGTTGCCCTCCACACGGACGCGGCGCTCGATCCCCAGGGACTCGCCTCTGCCTGTCGGCGAGAGAACGACGAGATCGACCGACTCGTCCGTTTTCGAGAGGGCGAAGACTCGCTCTCCTCGCACGAAGAGGTCGAGACACTCGCCCCCGACGTCGATCCGGTTCGCCCGAGAGAGCTGGCCGACCGGAAGGCGAAGAGCGAGGATCCCGCGCGTGCCCGCGACGATCAGGATCTGTTCCCCCAGGATCGCGAGTCTGCCCCACCTCGTGAAAGAATCCCCGGCGAGGAGCGTCGGGGACTCTCCCGCGCGATACTCGTCCTCTTCGTGGAGGGCGACCTCGGGCCTGTCCTCCGGCCCCGCCCCACGGAGACCGACAACGTCGAAGACCTTCAGGGAATTGACCGCCCCGTGGTGGTAGTAGTACGTCGTCGCGTAGAGTTTCCCCTTGTGGACGATCGTGCCCGTGTAGTAGGTGTCGTAGAGGTCGGGAAGCGCGCCCGTGTAGCGATAGTCGATCCGACCCGCCGATCCGACTTCGAACACGTGCGCCCAGCCCTGGACCAGCGGATGGATGGAGTTCGGGTCCGGGCAATAGAGCGAGACGGCGAGGACCGTGCGGCCGGACCTCAGGATGAACGCGGGCCCTCTCTCGGGCTCGAGGCGGCGGATCACCCGGAGGACCGGCGGCTCGGAGGAGAAGTCGACCTCGCCGAAGCGACCGCCTCCGCCGGCGAAGCACCGATCGCCGTCCGGAAGGAGCGCGGTCGCGTCCTCCCAGTCGATGCGACAGGATGTCGATCCGTCCGGTCTCGAGAGATCGATCCGTTCGAGGACCGTCTCCTGGCCGCGGCGCGTGATCCTGTGGAGCCGCCCCTCCCCCATGGCGTCGACCGCAGAATCGTAGTCGTCGTCCGCCGCCTGTTCGGTCGCCGAGACCCGATCGATCCCGTCGGCGTGCGCGAAGTACGACCGGTAGAAGAGCCGGCGCCCTTCGCGGTCAAATTCGACGGTGACAACGAAGTCGCCATCCTCTTGCCTCTCCGCAACCGGGACTTCTCGCGATGCGGCCGTGGACACCTGGATCCGGTAGCCGACCTCGACCTCGCTCGCCGGGTCGTCCATCGTCACAACGACGACTCGTCCCTCGACGCGGGCAACTTTCCCTCCCCCAACCACCGCGCGCTTCGCCGAGCCCTCGCGCTGGTAATAGACGACGGCGCGGTCACCGGGAGTCGGAACGACGTCGGAGTCGAGCGTGACGCGGACCTCCCCTCCGGAGACCTCGATCACGCGTCCCTGGAGCTCGTCGGCTCGGAGGGCCGTCGACGCGAGAGAGGCCCCAAGGAGCGCGAGGGCGAGGACGATCGGAGCGAGTCTCACGAACGGTTCTCCTTGGGATCGGGTGTGAATAGATCGGGAAGGAATCTCTATCGTTTCAGGCCGAGCTCGCGCTCGGCGTACTGGAGCGCCTCCTCGAACTCCTCCTCGGACATCTGCTCGACGTGGCCTTCGTGGAAGAGGACGTTCCTCACGTCGCCGTGGTTCTCGAGGTCCTTGTCCCAGGCGAGGGGGACGCGGCTGCCGAACTTGGCGAGCTGTTCCAAGCTGAGCGACTCGCCGCCCGACCAGGTCGCGTAGCTCGTGTCGCCCATGGGATCGTCCGTCGAGGGGCATGAGTAGCACATGGGGTCGTCGAGAACGTCCCGGAGGGTGTCGAAGTAGCCGGGGCCGAAGGGAGGGAAACGGTCGTGGTGCTCGTCTGCGTAGAGGATCGATCCCTTCCCGAGCTGGTTCAGGTTTGACTGGCACTTCCTCAGGGCGATGACTCTGTGAGACATCGCTTCGAAGATGAGATCGACGCTGAAATCCTCGCGGCCGTCTCCGGGACGCCAAAAGTGGAGCCGGAGCGCGGGACCGATATCGCTCGCGGTCCAGAAGATCTCTCTGAGGCCGACGTCCTCGTACTCCTGCTCCTCGATCGTCCAATCGCTGGGAGCGAGAATCCGGAGTGCCTTCTCGAGCTCCTCGAACCGTGCCTGCACTTCGCGTTCCCCCGCGTCGTCCAGCATGGAGCATCGGACCTCCGCCTGATCTCCGTCGGCGTCGACCCATACGTCTGCGTCGACCGCCTCTCCGAGGCGAACCGTGCACTCGTAGATGCGGTAGACCTCGTTGACAACCTTGAGTTTCCCCCGGACGTCTTCGAAGTCCCGGAAGCTTGACTCGATCAGTCTTTTCACCGCCGCGTCGAACGCCAACGGGGTTTCCCCTTTCGACTCCTGGGGATTCGCGGAGATTTGGACCAGGTGGCCGACTTGGACCGCGCTCCCCGGGTCGTCCATCGTCACAACGACCACTCGTCCCTCGACGCGGGCGACGTTCCCTTCCCCAACCACCGCGCGCTTCGCCGAGCCCTCGCGCTGGTAGTAGACGACGACGGGATCGCCGGGGCGCGGAACGACGTCGGAGTCAATCTCGACACGGATCGTCCCGCCCGACACCTGAACCACCCGGCCCTGGATTTCCTCGGCGCTGACCGTAGTCCCCGCCAGGAGAAGGGCGAAGAGGAAGAACACTCGCGAGTCTTGCAGGAACATCCTGGGGGTGTTCAGGTTCCTATCCTCCGCGCGTCGAGGAAGAACGAACCCCCGCCCGGACAAACATCGGATGGCTGCACGATCCCCGGCCAATCGAGGGAGGCTTCGCGAATAACCCCTCGCCCGTGCGTCCTGCTGCGTGGAGAACATACTCCTTCGACGGTTCGTACACGATGAGGGCGCGGAGCCCCCGTGTCAAGGGGCCGTTCGAGCGTGGGTGCATGACCGTTCTTGATAGGAGACTACGATTCCGGGTCTGTCGAAGTCGTCCTCGCACTCGTACTCGTCCTCGTACTCGGTGTCGTGCT
>JACQVV010000169.1 GCA_016209595.1 Planctomycetota bacterium | reverse complement strand
GACCCGAACGCGACCAGTCGCGCCAGACGTTCGCCGTACGTCCCGCGCAATCGCCTGGCCAGGTCGAGTACGGCCGCGTGGTAGTCCTTGCCCAAAGAACGCTCGAGGATCTCGCTCGATCCGCATGCCACTGAGGCCCCGGCGCCTGGGTCCATCGGGACCAGCCTACGGCCTGGGCGCGCCCGGCGTCAACCGAGGCCTCTCGCCCCATTCGACCCACCGGCCCGAGAGGTATGATGGTCTGGGCTCAATCGTCTTGTCCCTGCCGATCGGCTACGCCACGCGCCCAGTCCCCGATCGGCAGAGCCGGAGAGTTTCGGCGTGAATTCCCCTCTCGACGACGAGAACCGCACGGTCGTCCTCCGCTCGCAGTCGCGGCGACGGGCTGCGGCGAGCCGGCTCGATTCGTCGCTCCTGGCGGACCTCGAAACGGAGATCGTCTCCGTCTCGCTCTGGCAGACGGAGGCGGACAGCGCCTTGCCGGGGCGCAAGAGCCCCCGGACGCCCGAGGAGCTCGTCGGGCAACTGCTTGGCGGCTGGCGCTTGGCGAAGCTCCTCGGCAGCGGCGCGATGGGCGCGGTCTATTTGGCCGAGAAGCAGTGGACACGGGCCGCGCTCAAGATCCTCGCTCCTGCGTTGAGCCGGATTCCAGACATGCGCCTGCGCTTCCTCCGGGAGGGTCGGATCCAGCAGGGAATGGAGCACCCCTCGATCGTCCGGGTCCTGGAGACGGGCCAGGACGGCGAGATCGGGTACGTCGCCATGGAGCTCATGCCCGGGGGGACGCTCGCCGACCTTCTGCGCCAGAGGGTCCGGCTCCCTGAGGAGGACGCGACCGGCCTTTTCCTGGATCTCCTGGACGGACTCTCTCACGCCCACGAGAAGGGCTATGTCCACCGCGACATCAAGCCAGACAACGTGCTCCTCGACGCATGGGGGAGCGGCGCCCTCGGCGACTTCGGCCTGGCCGGCGTCCTCGGACACTCTCGAGTTTCGTCCGGCTCCGCGAAGGACGGAGCCACGTCGGACCTCACCCGCACCGGGGCGGTCGTCGGCACGCCCGCATACATGGCTCCCGAACAGATCGCGGGGGGCATCGTCGACCAGCGCTCCGATCTCTACAGCTTCGGATGCCTGATGTACCGCACCGCGGCCGGACGAGTCCCTTTCGCAGGTCACGACTTGCGGACCCTCCTCCAGAAGCACCTGACCGAACCGCCGCTTCCGCCCTCCCGGGTGGTCGCGCTCTCGGAAGACCTGGACGCGATCATCCTGCGACTCCTCGAAAAGGACCCGGCCCGCCGCTTCGCGGTCGCCTCGGAGGTCCGCAGGGTCCTCGAGGAGGGGTATCTCTCCGACCCGGTCGGGGGAGAATCGAACATCAGGCGATACCGGCATGCCCGAGGGTCTGAGCTCGCCCCGAAACGCCCGGCGCGGCGACACGGCTCCTCCTGGGAGCTTGCGCGCGCGAGCGCGTCCGATCGCGTCCCCGAGAAGTTGAGCGCGCCGCGGCGGATCCCGAGCGGGCCTGCCGCGGTGACCGCGGGCTCCGGGATGCGCTGGATCCTCCTCGCGGTGGGGCTCGTCGCCGCGGGGCTCGCCGGGTACGCGATCCTGGGCTCCCCGGAGGAAGCGGGAGGCGAAGTGGAGCGGCCCGAACCCCTGTCGGAGGAGACGGAGGACGGAGAGGATGTCGCGGGAGGGACGGCGCCGGAGACGGACCTCGACGACCTCGCGGCCGCGATCCGCGAGGGGCGCCACGAGGACGCCGAGCGGATCCTCTCCAGTCTGCCGTCCTCCCCGGCGAGAGACGACGTCCGGGCGGCCCTCGAGATCTGGCGCCGGGCCCGCGAACTCGGGCTCGCTCTGGCACTGGGCGGCTCGATCGATCTCGTCGCCGGCGCGGCGCGCGAGCGGCTCGAGGCCGGCGCGGCGGGAGGAAGGCTCCCGCTCCTTCGCGCTCTTGCCGCGCTCTATCTCGACCCGGCTCTCGTGGCCGCCCGACCCACGGCCGAGGCTCCGGACCTCGAGCGCCGGTTCCGCGCCGCGGACCTCGCGATGGCCCTCGGGACCGCCACCGAGCCTCGTTCGGCAGAGCCGTTCCGGCTGCGAGGGCTCATGCACCTCGCTCTCGGCAGGCCGGCGCAGGCGGCCGAGGACCTCGTTGCCGCGCTGGGCTTTCTGGACGAGGAACGGGACAAGGACGCCCGCCGAGACACGAGCGCTCTCGCCGCGATCGCTCTCACGAAGGCGGGCGAACCGGGTCGGGCTCTGGGGATCCTCGACGCGTACAAGGAGAGCAAGGATCGGGATGTCCTCGCGGCGCGGGCCTACGCACAGTTCACGAAGGGTGACCTCGCGAGCGCCCGCCGAACGATCCCTGCGGGCGTCGAGAAGTCAACTTGTGCCTACCTCCACCACGTGCTGGGGCGCATCCTCTACCAGGAGGCCGACCGCGAGGGGGCAGCCGTCCCCCTTGTCAGAGCGGCCGTCCTCCTCGTCGAAGGGGCGAGGGAGGCGGAGTCTCAGGACTACGAGCAGCCCGCGATCTACTTCTGGGCCGCGCGAGTCCTCCACGAGCTCGGCCGGGAGGCGGAGGCGGCCGAGTGGCGGCGATCGCTCGAGCGCTGGAACCCCGCCTTCGAGTGGGAGGGCCGCCCCGCGGCGAGCTACCTCGAGTAAACCCCGCGATGAAATCCGGATGTGGGACGGGGGTTTGCCGCTCGCCGTGTCACCTAGATCCAGCCGCCCTTCGACAGGAAGCCCTCGACCTCGGCCAGGAACCGATCCGTCTCCTCGCGCCGCAACTCGAAACCCTCTCGGGAGGTTGCCTCCCCCAGGGCGTAGTCCGCGAGGTCGCGCTCGGTCTCCAGTCTCGACAAGACCGTCTGCGCCCAGTCGGGCAGGAGCCCCGCGTGGACGAAGTGCAGGGCGAGGAGATGCTTGAGACCTCGATGGGACTTCGCCTCGAGTCCCCCGGTGAGGCAGACCGCCCGGGCGGCGTGGAACGCGGCGTAGTAGAGGCGGTTCACGGCGGCATCGTAGTCCCCGTCCCCGGCGGTTCGGTCGGCCGTGGTCCGAGTGCGGCGAGACTTCTCCACCTCCAGGCGGACGTTCTCGCGCCGGTGTTCGGCGGTCACAGCGGGACGCCTTCCCGTTCGATCTCGCTCGCGAATCGGATCTCCCGGCGCTTCATGTCCGAGAAGGTGGCCTCGGAGAAGACGAAGATCGACAGCGGCGCGAACAGGCCCGGCCTCGCGTTCATCGTCGACGTGGCCTCGTCCCACACGCGGGTTCTCTCGCGAGGCTCTTCCTGGGGCGCGATCCGCAGCACGACGAGGATGTCGATGTCCGAGTCCTCCGTGGCGTCTCCCCGCGCGTGCGACCCGAACGCGACCAGTCGCGCCAGACGTTCGCCGTACGTCCCGCGCAATCGCCTGGCCAGGTCGAGTACGGCCGCGTGGTAGTCCTTGCCCAAAGAACGCTCGAGGATCTCGCTCGATCCGCATGCCACTGAGGCCCCG
>JACQVV010000166.1 GCA_016209595.1 Planctomycetota bacterium | reverse complement strand
CTCGTGGACGGCGCGCTCGTGCCTCAGGACATCCTCCAGTTCTGCGGTGAGCGGGAGCTCTTCCATTACCTCCTGCGCGAGATCCAGAACGTCTACCGCCTGCAGGGAGTGATGATCGACGACAAGCACGTCGAGGTCATCATCTCCCAGATGATGCGGCGGGTCCGCGTCTCCAACCCGGGCGACACGGAGTTCCTCCCGGGGTCCATCGTGAACAAGTTCCGCCTGTACAGGGTGAACGACGAGATCAAGAAGAAGGGCGGACAGATGGCCGAGTTCGAGGCGCTCCTCCTCGGGATCACCAAGGCGAGCCTCCAGTCGGACTCCTTCATCTCGGCCGCGAGCTTCCAGGAAACAACCAAGGTCTTGACCGAGGCGGCGCTGGCGGGCAAGGTGGACGACCTCAAGGGCCTCAAGGAGAACGTCATCCTCGGCCATCTCATCCCGGCCGGGACGGGGTTCCAGGCCTACCAGATGACGGCAGTCAAGAAGGACTCTCCCGGCCCCTGGGAGGCCGAGGCCAAGAAGGATGGCGACGGCGCCCCCATCGCGAGGGAGGCCCCGCCGGACGACGAAGACGAGTAGAAAGGACCGAAGGAAGAATGCCGACCATCAATCAACTGGTTCGAAAAGCCCGGGTCCAGGTCCGGAGGAAGTCGAAGTCTCCGGTCCTCGAGAGCTGTCCGCAGAAGCGGGGCGTCTGCCTCCAGGTGAGGACGATGACCCCGAAGAAGCCCAACTCGGCGCTTCGCAAGATCGCCCGAGTGCGCGTCTCGAACGGCAAGGAGATCACGGCCTACATCCCGGGCGAGGGCCACAACCTCCAGGAGCACTCGATCGTGCTCGTGCGCGGCGGGCGGGTCCCGGACCTACCGGGAGTCCGCTACCATATCATTCGCGGCGTGCTCGACACGATGGGGGTCGCGGACCGCAAAAAGGGCCGTTCCAAGTACGGGGCGAAGAAGCCGAAGTAATTCGGCAGAAAGAGACGGAGTCGAGAGAGGATGGGTCGAAAGAACTACGACGTCCACGATCCCGAGGTGGATCCGCGCTACCAGAACCGAACCGTGGGGCAGTTCGTCAACTACATTATGCGGTGCGGCAAAAAGTCCACGGCCGAGCAGGTCTTCTACGGCGCGCTCGACCTCATCAAGAAGCGCATCCCCGAGGACGAGCCCCTCGACGTCTTCCTGAAGGCGGTCGAGAACTGCAAGCCCTACATCGAGGTGCGTTCCCGTCGTGTCGGCGGGGCGACCTACCAGGTCCCCACCGAGATCGACAAGCGCCGGCAGAACATCCTCGCCATGCGATGGATTCGCGAGGCTGCCCGCGGCCGCAAGGGGAAGCCGATGGCGGAGCGCCTGGCGCTGGAGCTCGCCGCCGCGTACCGCCGCGAGGGCGAGGCGTTCACGAAGCGAGAGAACGTCCACCGCATGGCCGAGGCCAACAAGGCGTTCGCGCACTTCGCGTGGTAGTCGCCACCACGGTCACGACATGACGGCGAACAAGCTCAGGCAAATCGTCCTTCGGACGCCCTTCCGCCGGGTGCGGATCACACTCCAGAACGGCGACCCAATCGACGTAGGTCATCCCGAGACGATCGGGATCACCGATGCCCTCATCGTGGTCAATCGAGGTCACGACTCGATCGCAGTCTTCGAACCCGAGCAGGTCGCCGCCGTCGAATACGTCGAGAGGAAACGAGCCCGGCGTGAGTAAGGAAGGGGCGTCTGTGCAAGAGCCGTCCTTTCCTGCGCACCGACCGTTCCTGTTGGTCGGGAGGGGGGGGTGAGCGACCGGGACGTCGCTGGAATCTATGATGAACTGGCCGCGAGTCCGGGTGATTGTTACTTCTGTCATCGACTCCTCGCTCCGTCGCTATCCTCCCGGCTTGCCCTGAAGATCCTCAATCGAGCCTTCGCCCACTTGTTGCGGTTGCGTCGGTAGGGGTCCGTGACCGTCGGGACCTGCCGCGACGAATCGAACCTCGTGTGTCCGGTGCCTCGACCTCGGGTGCCTGATAGTGCGCCAGGAAAACCTGGTCGGTAGACGAGGATGTTTGTGTCGAAGAACTCTGCCTCCGTCACCCAGATCGCTCGTGAAGGTCTCTCTCCTTCCAGCGCACCGCCCCCACCTCGATCCGCCTGGATCGCGTCTTCCACACGATCCGCAGCAGCGGCGCTTCCCGTTCGCGGTGCTCGCCCGTTGGGTCGTGTACTGGGGAGAGATGCAGCGCGCGACGCCGGTGTGGTATGATCAATATGGATCATACGGTCGTTACAGTGGCGAACCGATGGGAAGGAATCTCCGGTGATCGAACGCGTCTCGGCACTCAGAGTGAGGCAGAACCTCGGCGAAGTTCTCAACCGGGTGTTCTTCCAACAAGACGAGTTCGTGATCGAGCGGGACGGCAGGCCGATGGCCGCGATGATCCCCGTCGAGAAACTGGAAGTCCTGGAACGCGCGGCGCGCGGGCAGATCGCTGCCATCCTCGAACGGCGGCCGAAGCACGAAGGGATGACTCCGCAGGCCGCGGAGCGGATGGCGGATGAAGCAAAGCACCGAGCCCGCAAGAGGCGCGACAGGACGGAGTGAAGCGCCTTCGGGTCGTGCTGGATGCGAACGTGTACGTCAGCGCGCTCATTCAACCCGCCGGTCCTCCTGGCAGAATCCTCCGCCGCTGGGTCGTTGAGAACCCGTTCGAGCTCGTCGCGTCCCGGTCCATCCTGGAGGAGCTCCGCCAGACGATCGGGGAACCGAGGGTCCGCAAGCGCATCGCCGCCAGCGACGAGGAGATCGAGGCGTTTCTCATCTCCATGCAGGTCCTCTCACTCTGGACCCCCGGGAGACTTCGCGATCGCTGGGTGCCCGCCGATCCCGATGACGACATCTACGTGGCAGCCGCCCGGGAGGCGAACGCCGCGTTCATCGTCTCTGGCGATCATCATCTCCTCGAACTGGGGGCGGTCGAAGGCACGAAGATCGTGAGCCCACGGCGATTCCTGGAGATCCTGAAGGACCTCTCTTCGACTTGAAGGTGCGTGCTCGACTTCGAGGAAACCGTCCCGGCCATGGTCAAGGGGTAACCCTGGAACGCGGATCGTCCTGCGCTGGAGTAAGGGCGCCGCTGGTTGTATTCTATGCGCCCCTCACCTGCGGACTCTCGATGCTCGAGCACACACGCAACATCGGCATCATCGCCCACATCGACGCGGGCAAGACGACCACGTCGGAGCGGATCCTTTTCTACACGGAGAAGGAGCACCGGATCGGCGAGGTGGACGACGGAACCGCGAAGATGGACTGGATGCCAGAGGAGCAGGAGCGGGGGATCACGATCACGTCGGCGGCGACCACGATCCGGTGGCACGACCACCGCATCAACCTGATCGACACGCCCGGTCACGTCGACTTCACGGCCGAGGTCGAGAGGAGCCTGATGGTCCTCGACGGAGCGGTCGGCGTCTTCTGCGGCGTGGGAGCAGTGGTGGCGCAGTCGGAAACGGTCTGGCGCCAGGCGGACATGTACCGCGTTCCGCGGATCGCCTTCGTCAACAAGCTCGATCGGGTCGGGTCGGACTTCGGGCGCGTCGTGTCGGAGATCCAGACGAAGCTCGGTGCCAAGCCCGTGCCCGTCGAGATCCCGATCGGGAAGGAATCGGAGTTTCGCGGCGTCGTGGATCTCCTGTCGATGGAAGCGGTGTCCTTCGATTCGGAGTCGCAGGGCAAGGTCGTGACGCGCTCCGCGATCCCGGAGGATCTCCGCCGCGATGCGGAGCGAGCCCGGGACCGGATGATCGAGAAGGTCGCCGAGGAGGACGACCAGGTCCTGGAGAGGTACATGGCCGGGGAGGGGGTCCCGCGGGAAGAACTCCAGGCCGGCTTGCGGCGCGCGACGCTCTCGATGAAATTGACGCCGGTGCTCTGCGGCGCTTCGTTCCGCAACATCGGGGTCCAGCCGCTCCTCGACGCGGTCTGCGACTACCTGCCCAGCCCCCTCGACGTCCCGCCGGTGAAGGGGAAGCAGCCCAAGACTGGCGACGTCGTGGAAAGGAAGTGCGATCCCAAGGCGCCGTTCTCGGCGCTCGCTTTCAAGACCGTGAGCGAGCCGCACGGACACCTGACCTATCTCCGTGTCTACTCCGGTCGCCTCAAACGCGGGGACCAGGTCGTGAACTCGCGCCGGAACCTCCGGGAGCGGGTCGGCCAGATCCTGCTCATGCACGCCAACGACCGGAGCCTCATCGACGAGGCCGCCGCCGGGGACATCGTGGCCGTGGTGGGGTTCAAGGAGACCCGGACGGGCGACTCGCTGTGCGACCCGCACAAGCTCGTCGTCTTCGAGGAGCATCACTTCCCGGACACCGTGATCTCGATGTCGATCGAACCGAAGGCTACGAGCGATCGGAAGAAGCTCGTCGAGGTCCTGAAGCTCATGGAGCGCGACGACCCGACCTTCCACTTCCACGAAGACGAGCAGTCGGGCCAGATGATCGTCTCCGGGATGGGGGAGCTCCACCTGGAGATCAAGAAGCACGTCATCCTGCGCGAGCATAGCGTCCCAGCGAACGTCGGCCGGCCGCGCGTGAACTACAAGGAAACGGTCTCCTCGTCGGCCTCCGCCGAGCACCGGTTCTCCCGGCAGATGGCGGGGCGCGAGCAGTTCGCGGCGGTCACGGTCAAGGTCGAGCCGCGGCGGCCGGGCGACGCTGCGAGCCTCGTCATCGAGAACGCCTGTGACGCGGGCCGAGTGCCGCGGCACTTCTGGCCGGCGATCGAGGACGCGATCCGGTCGTCGGCCGCGAGCGGTCCCATCCAGGGCTATCCCATGGCGAACCTCCGTGTCTCGGTCGTGGGCGGCGAGTTCCAGCCCGACCTCTCGACCGACCTCGCCTTCGCCTTCGCGGCCAACCACGCCTTCTCGCAGGCCGTGGAGGAGGCGTCCCCGGTCCTTCTGGAGCCGATCATGCGTTTCCAGGTCCAGGTCCCCGAGGAGTCGCTGGGGGACATTCTGAAGGACCTCCAGAAACGGCGGGCGCAGATCACGGAGATGACCCAGCAGGGGCACCTGCGCGTGGTCGGCGGGGGGGTGCCTCTCTCCGAGATGTTCGGCTACTCGACCGCCGTCCGCTCGCTCTCCGGTGGCCGCGCGAGCTTCACGATGGAGCCGTTCGACTACCAGCCCGTTCCGCCGGAGGTGCAGCGGGGGTTGACTGGATACTGAAGAGCTCGAGGATTCCTCGATGAAAAAGTGGCTTCTCATCGCGCTCGTCGCGGCGGTCCCGCTCACGCTGGTCGCGGTTGCCGGCACGCTCTACTGGGAGGAGTACCACGAGACGCGCGTCGTCACGATCGCGAGCGGAACGCCCGGGGCCACGTACCACAAGATGGCGCAGGGTTTCCGGCGGAGCTTCGCTCGCGACGAGGAGAGACTCCGCGTGCGGCTCGTGGAGTACGGGTACGACGAGGGCGGGGCACCCACGCAGGACCCGAAGCCCTCCGAGGGCGCGTTCCAGAACCTCGACCTCCTCGAGAGGGGGCGGATCGACGTCGGCTTCGTCCAGGGGGGGTTGCCTCGGAAACCCGGGATCATCTTCCTCCTCAACTTCTACCGCGCCTCCGTGCAGATTGTCGCCCGGCGCGGGCTCGTCAACCGCGAGGGGAAAGCGATCACGGAGATCGAGGAACTCGACGACTGGGACGAGTTCAAGAAGACCCAGAGGCTCTCGATCGGCGCGCCGGGGAGCGGGACGCGGCTACTCGCCATCAAGATCCTCAAGTTCTATCAGAAGAACGTCGTCCGCGATCCCGCGGCCGCGGACGACCCCAAGAGGTACTACTACCCGCACATCAAAACCCTGGGCTTCCAGGACTCACTCCTCGCGCTCAAGCTCCCGCCGGACGACCCGAACGCGATCGACGTCGCGTTCTTCGTCTCCGGGACGGGGACGGTGGACCAGATCAAGAAGCTCCTCTACCTCACCGACGAGAAAGGCGATCTCGTCGGTCTCCCGGACGAGGAGGGGAAGCGTCCGCGGATCGAACTCGACCCCGTCCTCCGGCTGGAGGAGCACCTCGGGATCGTCCCGGATCTCGACGTGGTGCCGGCCCACGACGCCTCGGACGTCGGGAAGACGCGCCCTCGCTACCGGTTCCTGGAGGTGAGGAGGAACACGGGTCTCAGCATCGCGTACCCCTATCTCGCGGTCTTCTCGATCCCGAAGGGGACCTACTCCAGCGAGCACTCCTTTCCCGACCACGACATCCCGACGGTCACCGTGAGCGAGATGCTCTGCGCCTCGGAGGCGAGGAACCTCGACTGGGTGACGGTAAACCTCCTCGTCGCCGCGATCTGGCAGAAGAAGTCGCTCGTCGAGGACGTCCCGCAGCTCGCTGGCGTGACCGAGGAGGAGGCGCGCCGCTCGACCGAGTACGAGCCGCATCCGGGCGCCGCCGGGTTCTTCGAGAAGAAGGAGTACGTCCCCTGGGCTCTCATCCTCGCGGGCACGAGCGCCGTGATTTCGGTCCTGGGGACGCTCACGAAGGTCCGGACGTGGTACTACCGGTGGAGGATGCTCCGCGAGATGGCGTGGGCCTACCGGCTGGAGGACCGCATCCCTGCGGCGCCCGCCGTGGAACTTGCGGAATGGCTCACCCGCCTCGAGAGGGCGCACGAGGTCTTGACCGACGACTTCATCAAGGTTCGGGTCGGCGTGGGCCAAGGGGTGGGAATCGTCCTGGAGCGCGTCCGGCTTCTCCGCGACCGGATCCGGAACCGGCTGAAGGAGATCTCCGCGGCGGGCGGGGGGCCGCATGGGCACTAGCTCCACCACTTTTCGTGCCGAACCGGCGTGCCAGATCGGGCGGCACGCGGTGGGCACGGCACAAGGTCCGGAAAAGAGGGGACTTGCGCGCGTCTTCCCACCGGCCGCTTTTTCGCTCTTGCGCCTTGACTCGGACTTCACGCCGTGCTATATGATTGACCCTTCACTGGCTAGGATGAGGCACCCGCGGGATGTACCGCCCACGGGCCAGAGGCTTAGCCAGCCTTGTCCTAGCGTGCGTGCTCTTATCGGGCTCCGGCTTGCCGGGGGTTCCTCGTGTCGTCTATCCGAGGAATGCCGTCGTCGGTGTCTCCGGCCGGTGGGGGTCACGCTGGGGGAGAGCAGGGGCGACGTTGCCGGCGAGAGCGAGGGCGGACAGAAGTGCTTGAGAACGACAAGATCAAGATCCGGATGGAGGCCTACGACCACGAGATCCTGGACAAGAGCGCCATGGATATCGTGGAGACGGCGAAGCGGACTGGCGCGAAGGTGAGCGGTCCGATTCCCCTGCCGACGCGGATCGAGCGCTACACGGTGCTCCGCGGTCCACACATCGACAAGAAGTCGAGGGAGCAATTCGAGATCCGGACCCACAAGCGCCTGATCCACATCTCCGAGCCCACGTCCAAGACGGTGGACGCTCTCTCCAAGCTGAACATGCCGGCCGGGGTCGAGATCCGGATAAAAGCGTAGGCGGAAGAGAGCGAGAGAGCGAGGGGATCATGCCGGTCGATGGGATTCTGGGCAGGAAGGTCGGCATGACGCAGATCTTCGACGAGAACGGTCGCGTCGTGCCGGTGACGGTGATCGAGGCGGGACCTTGCCCGCTCGTCCAGCTCAAGACCGTCGAGAAGGACGGTTACGCGGCGGCCCAGCTCGGTTTCGACGTCAAGAAGAAAAGGAACACGACCCGCCAGCTCCTTGGCCACTTCAAGAAGGCGGGCGTCGAGGAGCCGAGGCGCTTCGTGCGCGAGGTCCCGGTCTCGGGCGATCCGGGCCTGGAGCCTGGGAAGCCCGTGACCGTTGGGATGTTCCAGGCGGGCCAGAAGGTCCGCGTGGTCGGCACGAGCAAGGGGCGCGGCTTCGCCGGAACGATCAAGAGGCACGGCTTCCAGCGCGGTCCGGACTCGCACGGGTCGAAAAACGTCCGCGCACCCGGAACGAACGGCGCCGCGACCACGCCGGGGCGAACACTGCGCGGCCGCCGGATGGGGGGCCACATGGGGGTTGCCCAGGTCACGATCCGCTTCCTCGACGTCGTCTCGGTGGACGAGCCCAAGAACCTGATCGTCCTGCGCGGAGCGGTCCCCGGCCCGAGCGGCGGATTCCTCGTGATCCACAGGGGGTCCTAGCGATGGTCAAGATCCCATATTTCGACGCCTCCGGGAATCCGGGGAGCGCGATCGAGGTCGACGAGAAGCTTTTCGACAACCACGTTCGCTGGCCGCTCCTGAAGGAAGCGGTCCTCATGTACGAGGCGAACCGCCGCCAGGGGACGCACAAGGTGAAGACCCGCGCCGAACGCGCGGGGAGCGGGAAGAAGCCATGGCGGCAGAAGGGGACCGGCCGAGCACGCTGCGGCTCGTACCAGTCGCCCATCTGGAAAAAGGGCGGGCGGGCCCACGGCCCGGTCCCGCGCGACTACTCCTATCACCTCCCGAGGAGGATGCTCCAGGTCGCGCGCGACTCGGCGATCTACGGCAAGCTCAAGGACGGCGAGGTCGTTTGCGTGGAGAAGCTCCCTCAGGAACCGGCCAAGACGAAGACCGTCCACGGACTCCTTCGCAAGATCGAACTCGCGGGGAAACGGGTCCTCGTTTCGGTGCCCGAGTACGACGAGACCCTTCGCCGGATCACGCGGAACATCCCGGAACTCGCCGTCAAGCGATTGGCAGACGTCAACGCCTACGACTTGATCCGGCACCCGCGCTGGGTCGTGACCCGCGAGGCTCTCGACCGCCTTGTCGAGTCCAAGCTGGAGCGCCGACGCGAGCCCGGACCTGGGGCGCCGGAGGGAAGCCAGACCGGGAGCGCCAGCGCGACTCCGGACAAGGAAGAGAAGCGATGAGGAACGACCCCTACGCGATCGTGAAGCACCCGCTGGTGTCCGAGAAGGGGCACCGCCTGGTCGAGGAAGAGAACACCTATCCGTTCAAAGTGGACCTGGCCGCCAACAAGATCGAGATCAAGAAGGCCATCGAGTCGATCTACGGCGTCAAGGTGCGCTCGGTCCGAACGACGAGAGTCCAGGGACGGCGCCGGCGGTACCGGTGGAAGCCGGCTTCGACGGCCGAGTGGAAGAAGGCGTACGTCACCCTGGCCGAAGGCCAGACGATCGAGTTCATGTAGGTTCGCCATGGGAATCAAATACTCCAAGCCGACGACCCCGGGGCGCCGGGGCATGAGCCATCTCGATTTCTCGGAAATCACCAAGACCGTCCCGGAGAAGCGGCTCCTCTCGCCGGTCAAGAAGTCGGGCGGCCGGAACAACCAGGGACGCACGACGAGCCGGTTTCGCGGCGGCGGCCACAAGCGGATGTACCGCGTGATCGACTTCAAGCGGGACAAGGACAACATCCCGGCCCGCGTGGCGGCGATCGAGTACGACCCGAACCGCTCAGCCCGGCTCGCGCTCCTCGTCTACGCCGACGGCGAGAAGCGCTACATCCTCGCCCCGGACGGGCTGAAGGTTGGTGATACGGTGATCTCCGGAGATCGCGTCGAGCCCAAGGTCGGGAACTCGATGCCGCTTGCGGCGATCCCGCTGGGGCTTCAGGTCCATTGTGTCGAACTCAACCTCGGACGGGGCGCCCAGCTCTGTCGCTCGGCGGGGACGGTCGCGCAGATCACCGCGCGCGAGGAGGACTACGCCCAGGTCAGGCTTCCCTCGGGCGAAGAGCGGCACGTCCACGTTCGTTGCCGCGCGACGGTGGGGCAGGTCGGGAATCTCGACCACCAGAACATCTCGATCGGGAAGGCGGGCCGGAACCGCTGGAAGGGACGGCGGCCTCACGTCCGGGGAATGGCGATGAACCCGGTCTCCCACCCGATGGGCGGCGGCGAGGGACGGGCGGGCGGCGGCCGCATCCCCGTTTCACCCACGGGCAAGATCGCCAAGGGCGGGAAGACCCGTAACCCGCGCAAGCCGTCCAACCAGCTCATCATTCGCCGGCGGAAGAAGAAGTAGGAGAGAGAGATGGGACGTTCGGTCAAGAAGGGCCCCTACGTGGACCTTCGCCTCATGGAGAAGGTCAAGGCGATGGAGAAGGCCGGGGCGAGGAAGCCGATCCAGACCTGGGCGCGCTCGTGCACGATCGTGCCCGAGTTCGTGGAACACACCTTCATGGTTCACAACGGCAAGGACTTCATCCGGGTGCAGGTGCGCGAGGAGATGGTCGGGCACAAGCTGGGAGAGTTCGCGGCGACCCGGAAGTTCTACGGGCACCAGGCCAAGAAGGAAAAGAAGGGAAAGTAGGCCATGCGCTTCCAGGCCAGCCATCGCTTCGCGCGCATCACGCCCCGCAAGGCGCGTCTCGTCGTGGACCAGGTGCGAGGCCGCCACGTGGACGAGGCCCTGTCGATCCTGCGCTTCTCGCGGAAGCGCGCGGCGGGGTACATCCGGAAGGTGATCGATTCCGCGCTCGCGAACGCCTCGAACGACTTCGACTACGACACGAGCGGTCTCTACGTGGTCGAGGCACGCGTGGACGAGGGCCCGATCCTCAAACGGTTCATCCCACGGGCGATGGGGCGGGCGACGCCGATTCACAAGAAGATGTGCCACATCAACATCGTGCTGGGCGAGAAGGACGAGAGGTAAGGGCGAATCCATGGGTCACAAGGTCGTTCCCATCGGGATCCGGATCGGGATCGTCGAGGACTGGCGGAGCCGCTGGTACGCCAAGAAGAAGGACATGGGGCGGTACCTCCTCGAGGACCAGTGGATCCGCAAGTTTCTCCGGCGCTTCCGGGACGCGAAGCTCAACTGCAACTTCCGGAACGCGATGCTCTCGCGGATCGAGATCGAGCGCACTCGCGACCAGATCAAGATCAAGATCCACTCCGGCCGCCCGGGTCTCATCATCGGGAGGAAGGGGCAGAACGTCGACCACGTCCGCGCTCTCCTGGAGGCGAAGGCCGGGAGGCAGGTCCTCCTGGATATCGTCGAGATCACCGAACCCGACCTCGACGCCCAGCTCGTCTGCCAGAAGGTCGCCGAGCAGCTGGAGAAGCGGGCGAGCTTCCGCAGGACCATGAAGCGCGCGGCGGAAGACGTCACGAAGGCGGGGGCCAAGGGTGTCAAGATCGCGATGGCCGGACGGCTGGCCGGGAGCGAGATGGCGCGGCGGGAGAAGACCTATACGGGCTCGATCCCGTTGTCGACGCTCTCCGCGGTGATCGACTACGGGTTCACCGAGGCGACCACGCAGTACGGGAACATCGGCATCAAGTGTTGGATCTACAAGGGCCGGCAGCTGAAGGGCAAGGAGCGCTACCGTGTTGATGCCAAAGCGGGTGAAGTTTAGAAAGTTCCAGCGCGGCCGGCTCCGGGGTGATGCCCACCGCGGCAACCGGGTCGAGTTCGGCGACTACGGACTCCAGTCGCTCCAGCTGGGCTGGATCAAGTCCCGGTGCATCGAGGCCGGCCGGGTCGCGGCTACTCGGATGCTAGGCGGCGAGGGGCGGGTCTGGATCCGGATCTTCCCCCATAAATCGATCACGTCGCGTCCCGCGGAGACGCGAATGGGCAAGGGCAAGGGGGAACCCGCGTTCTGGGTCGCCGAGGTGAAGCCGGGGACGATCCTCTTCGAGGTTGGAGGTGTCGCCGAGGCCGCGGCCAAGGAGGCGCTCGCCCGGACCGCCGCGAAGCTCCCCATCAAATGCCGGATGGTCGCGCGGAAGCGAATCGCGGGGGCGCTATGAAGAAGGAGAAGTTCAACGAATACCGGGCGATGGGGATTCCGGAGCTCACGGCGGAGATCGACAAGCGCCGCGAACAGGTCTACAAGCTGCGGGAGAAGAAGGTCTACGAGGACCTCTCCAACCCGTTTGAAATCCGGATCCTACGACGGGAGATCGCGCAACTGGCGACGCTCGTGCGCCAGAAGGAGCTCGCCGCGAATCCCGGTCCCTCCAGGGGTGCCAGGAGCCGCGCCGAGCGGCGGCGGAAGTCCAGGGTGAAGGCATGACCGAAAGAGGCAAGAGGAAGACCGTCCTGGGGACCGTGACGAGCGACAAGATGGCCAAGACCATCGTCGTCACGACGGAGAGGCTCGTCCGGCACCCGCGGTACAAGAAATACGTGAAACGGTTCTCCGCCTACAAGGCCCACGACGAGAAGCGGGAGGCCAAGGTCGGAGACCGCGTGGAGATCATGGAGACTCACCCCATCTCGAAGACCAAGCACTGGCGGCTGGTCAAGGTCGTCGGGAAGTAGAGAGGGCCGGAGAGAACGCGATGATCCAGATGCAGACCCGGCTCGACGTGGCCGACAACACCGGCGCCAAGGAAGTGATGTGCATCACGATCCTCGGCGGCACGCGACACCGCTACGGGAAGATCGGGGACGTGATCATCGGAAGCGTCAAGAAGGCGATCCCGCGGGCGCCGGAGGACTTCAAGGCGGGCAAAGTCGTCCGCGGCGTCATCGTCCGCACGAAGAACGCTGTGCGCCGAGAGGATGGGTCGTACGTTCGCTTCGACCGGAACGCCGTCGTTCTCATCGACAAGGACAACAACCCGAGCGGCACGCGCATTTTCGGCGCGGTGGCCCGCGAACTCCGGCAGAAGAACTTCATGAAGATCATCTCGCTCGCCGCGGAGGTCGTGTGATGGGAAGCGCGCTCCACGTCCGCAAGAACGACAAGGTCATCGTGCTTAGCGGAGATGATAAGGACAAGGAGGGGCGGATCCTCAAGTCCTACCCGCGCGAGCGTCGCGTGATTGTCGAGGGGGTGAACTACATCCAACGCCACATCCGGCGGAGCCAGCAACACCCGAAGGGCGGGATCGTGGAGAAGGAGGCGCCGATCGACGTCTCCAAGCTGATGCTCGTCTGCCCCCATTGCAACAAGCCGGCCCGCACGGCGACGACGCGGCTCGCGGGGAAAGACCGTGGCCGCGTCTGCAAGCGCTGCAAGCAGGCGATCGGTTCCCCGGACAAGAAGTAGAAGGTTCAGAGAGTCATGGCCAAGAAAGAGAAAGAGGAGAAGGAAGAGAAGACGGAAGGCGGCG
>JACQVV010000165.1 GCA_016209595.1 Planctomycetota bacterium | reverse complement strand
TGGTACGTCTACTTCTACAACTACTCGAACGGCGCGTACTGGTACCGGTACAGGGGGTTCATCCGGGAGCCCGAGATCGTCTGCCGGAACTTGATCGACATGGAGGTGAGCACGGCGGTATCGAACCCCTACAACGTCACGTCGAACCCGCTGGGGGTCGCCAACGCCGACACGGTCCGAGTGACGCTCGTCCTCGACGAGAATGTCACGATCGACGGCGAACCGCGCCACGTCGAGCACTATCTCGACTTCGACGTCACGCCGAGGCTTCCGTGAGAGGGGCCGTCGTGAAGACGCTCGCCGTCCTTGTCAGGGGGAGGGGAACTGCCCCCTCCCCCTTCCGACCGCCGGCACTCGCCTTGCGAAGCAAGGCTCGTGCCAGCGGCCCCCTCCCCTTCCTTGCGCTCGCCCTCCTCTCCCTCTCCTGCGGGTCGGACGAGCCGGGATCGCCATACCCGGAGCCCCCGCCGGTCCGGAGGCTCTCCGAGGAGGACCTCGTGTCCTGGTCGGCCGTCTCCCTCGCACTCGTCTCCGATCGGAGCGAGACCTCGCTCGTCGCACGCTTCCACACATTCGACGAGCTGGCTCGTCATCTCGCAAAGAACCACGACGAAATCGAGGCGGCCTGCGCCGAGCTCGGGCTCGCTCCGTCTGACTACGCCGACATCTCGGAGGCGATCCGGATCTGCCGGTCGATCGAGGAGGGGACGCGGCGCGAGGGCCTCGGCGCCCGGCGTCCCGAGACCACCCCCACGCCCACGCCCGTCCCGGAGTCGGTCGGGCCGGAGCCGCCGCCCGCGGACCCGCTCCCCGCGCCCTCGGCGCCGGAGCCCACCGCCGAGGAGACCCTCCCCGAAGCGGTGCAGGCGAACCTCGCGCTGTACCGGACCCATAGACCCGAGATCGAGCGTCTGATCCACATGTTCCGCTTCACCGAAGGAGGTGCCCCATGATGGCCGTCACCAGGAAGCGCGGCTCGATCTTTCTCATTGCCTCGATCCTCGTTTTCATCGCGATCGCCATGGCGGGGGCGTTCCTCATGCCCTCGCTCGTCCGCTACCGCGGGACCATGCAGAACATTGAGGCGAACCGCGCCTTCTACCAGGCCGAAGCGGGCCTCTCGCACTCCGTGGACGACCTGAACGCCCAGAACTCGGGGACCCTCGGCTCAGAGGCCGCCCCCGTCGACTACGGCGACGGGGAGTACTACGTCTCCACCGTCGATCACGGCGACTACACCTACACGATCACATCGACCGGGATCATGGAGGGCACGAACCGCACGGTCACCGCCGTGGCGAAGCGCCGGCTGAAATGGTTCTGGGACAACGCCATCATCGCCGGACCTGGCGCCTCGGGCTCGGTCATCAACGGGAATACCACCTCTCACGGAGGGATCTTCGTCTTCGGCGAGGAGGCCGACGGGACGGGGGATCTCGACCCGGACGACGTGGTGTTCGCGTTCAGCGGTACGGGCGGGGTCAAGGACAACTACCAGGACCTCTCCGCGACGCTCGCCGCGAAGATCCCCCCCCTCACGCCGACCTACCCCCTGGAGACCGAGATCCGCGTGAAGAACGGTCAGATGAACTTCTCGGGTACCGGGTCCCTCGGCCAGGACTCCGGTGGCACGACGGACTTCATCGACGGCGTCTACACTGCCGACGGCACATACGGAGGCACCGCGGGCGCCGGGAACGTCCATAGCGACAACGGCGCCTACGAAAACTACGACGTCCCCGATTCGCTCACGCTCCCCAGCGTCCACGAGGGATACACCGATCAGGCAACTGGGACGGCCTACACCGACTACGAGGCCTACGTCGCGGCCCGGGGACTCGACCTCGACGCCGCGCTCACGGCCCAGGGGACCCGGCTCGAGGACCTCCATCCCGCCAGCGACAACACCGGCTCGATCGGCAGCGGGAACAAGCACGCCATCGACTCGCACACGAACAACATCTCGGCCTTCGACGGCGCGACCTGGGAGACATCGACCAACCGGATCCGCTGGACCAAGGCCACGGGGCTCCTCGAGATCGACGGCGTGATCCGGATGTCCTCTGTGACTCTCGGCAACAAGAATGGCTCCATGACCTACAAGGGCCGCGGGACGATCTACGTCGACTCCTCGGGGGGCGGGAGCGGCTGGATCGACATCCACGGGACGATTCTGCCGCAAACGACGTTCCCGACGGTCGATGTCCTCGGGCTCGTCGCCGAGGACGAGGTCCAGATCGCCAAGGGGAACGGTGACAGCCAGACCGAGATGGCGGTCGTGATCTTCGCCGAGAACGAAATCGAGATGGCGAAGCAGAACCAGATCGCCGGGACGATCATCTCGAAGTATTTCAACGTCGGCTCGAACGTCCCGCAGCTCTTCGCCGTTCCGACGCTCCGAGACAACCTGCCTCCGGGGTTCATCTACTTCCCGCCGATCCCGACCAGCGTATACCTCCTGAGCTGGCAACGAGGGTCGTAACAGCCGGGGTTCGGGGTTCGGGGT
>JACQVV010000004.1 GCA_016209595.1 Planctomycetota bacterium | reverse complement strand
CCCCTACTTCTGGGACGGGATGAGCGGGTCGAACGAGACGACCGTCTACGGCGCCCCCGACGTGAACCTCTACTTCTTCATCGACGGCCGGCGGGTGAGGAGGCTGTTCACGCGCTACTCGCAGTACCGGACCTACATCGTCGACAACCCGCCCGAGGCGACCACGCTGCAGCGGCGCGTGCGCCTGGGCAGCAAGACGCCGCCGCCGCGCGCCCAGGGGAACAACAACTACCCGACCGGCACGATCGACATCGGCGGGTACGAGTACCAGAACCCCCAGGACGTCACGATCTACCGCCAGTACCTCCTGCGACAGGGGCGGATCCGGCGCTTCTCGAACGCGACGCTCGACGATCTCACGGTCTATTCGACGGAGACGTTCAACAAGGCCGGGTTCGCGCCGCCCGAGCGGTTCCGTGTCACGGGAGGCGCCTACATCCAGCACGCGGTCGACCTGCGTCGGTGTGCGAATTGCCAGCGGTTCCAGAACGATCACCTCGCGGGCCACGCCTTCGCGCCCAGCGGGACCTCCCCGGACGTGATGCTCGGCACCGTCCGCTGGAACCAGCGACTGCCGTGGGCCTGGCGCGACCGTTGGCTCTGGCCGACGCCCGGGGCGGACCAGGCCCCGTACGTCGGGTGCCGGTGGGGCGTGGGGAATACGCTGACGAGCGCGGCGAATACGACGATGACTTCGTGCGAGGGGACGACGATCGGCATGCCGAAGGGCCCGGCCGACCGTCTTACCTATAGGCTGGACTTCTACAACCCCGGCGCGATTTTTCCGCTGGACGTCACCCCGGTGGTGGAAGACGTGATCCTCACCGTGATAGAATCGCCGGCCTTCCTGTGCTGGGAGACGTTCTAGGGCCAACCGAGGAGTGGGAGAGATGCGGCGCTTCGCCTGGGTCCTGGTCCTCGTCGGTGCGCTTCTCGCGCGGGCGCAGGATCAGCATCCCCCCGACCAGCCGAAGGAGACCGGCCCGATCGACGCCCTCGGGATCGAGGCCGTGAACTACGACGAGCAGTCCCAGCGCGTCCTCGTCGACGGCCGCTCCATCCTCCCGGAGGGGACCGTCCTGATCGGCACCTTCCTCCGTGGCGCCAATCCCGCGGGGTACAGCCGCGCCGAGGTGGCCAAGGAAGGCAAGTTCGCCCTCTCGTTCGACGCGCGAAGCGCCAGCTTCTTCCCGGGCAAGTACCTCATCCGTGTCGAGTACCGCGCGCTCGACCAGGGCCCCGAAGTCCTCGAAGCCATGGGCGGCGCCGAGGTCCAGGTCAAGTCGCTCGCCTACGAGTTCGAGATCGGAAACTCCGAGGACCAGAAGAAGTTCAACGAGGCGGTCAAGGCGAAGCTCCTCGGGATCCTGCGGGGGCTCGGCCAGCTCTACCGCGAGATGCACCAGTTCGCGGGGTTCACGATCGCGAGCGCCGTGGTCCTCGAGCGGAAGTACAAGGGGACCCTCCCGAAGGAGGACCAGAAGCGGCTCTTCCGGGAGCTGGACAAGTTCACGACGGAGTTCTGGGAGGGGCGCTTCCGGACGGCCCACCTCGACTTCCGCGAGTACAAGGAGCAGGTCGCCGGAGGCGCGCTGCCCGACGTCGAGAAGGACATCGACGTCCTGCTCGTCCTCCTGGAGAAGTGGTACGTCTCCTACTGGAACGACGTCGCGAAGAAGCTCCGCATGGACCCGCCGGAGCGCGTGTTCGCCGCGGAGGGGTTCCCGCGGTTCGAGTTGGAGCCCGAGATCGAGGCAACGGTGGGGCGGATCTACCGCGGCCTCGGCATCACCAGCTACGCCGAGGGGGAGGCCTGGGCGGTCGTCTCCACGATCAACCCCGAGCGCGGGAAGGTGAAGGGGAACACGTACAAGAGCTACACCTCCAAGTTCAAGGTCAGCGCCCCGAGCGACGACTGGGAGTTCGACTTCACGCTCGTGAACCCCTCCGTCCGGTGCCGGATCTTCCCGAAGAACGAGGAGATCCGGAAGAAGGTCACGATCGTCGTCGAGATCAAGGACTTCCCGGAGGCGAGGGACGCCGGCGACCTGAACCGGATCTGCGAGGTCTTCACGGCGGAGCGCTGGCCGGGGTACAAGCGGATCAGCGGCAAGTCAATCAGCGCCCCGGACTCCACGATGCCGAATGGCACCCGTCCCGGCTACGAGATCGTCTGCATGTCGGACGAGCCCTCGCAGGGGCGGTTCAAGGTCCGCCAGTACGAGCTCTATTGCCGGTGGCTCAAGCGCACGTACGCCGTGATCTGCGTCGGAGACCCGGACTGGTTCGCGACGTACGCCAAGGAGTTCGACGCGGTCTGCAAGAGCTTCCTGATCCTCGACGACCCGAAGTTCCTCGAGAAGGCCCACGAAGAGGAAGAAAAAGACAAAGAAGCCGATGACGCAGCTCACAAGGAAGGGGGTGAGAAGGACAAGTGATGCTGTACACGGCATTGCACGTGCAACGCCTTGTTGG
>JACQVV010000157.1 GCA_016209595.1 Planctomycetota bacterium | reverse complement strand
CCCCAGGGCGAAGGGACGCCCGTGATCTGCACGCCCGAGGAGTTGATGAATGACGAGCGAGTGTGATGACGAAATCATCGAGGAGATCCGCCGCCGTCGGGAGGCTCATGCCGAGTCGCTCGGCTACGATCTGAAGCGGATCACAGAAGATCTTCAGCGCCAGGAACGGGAGTCCGGCACGCCGGTAGTAAAGCGTGCACCCCGCGGGCCGCAAAGGGTGGCGAAGCCATCATCGGCCTGACAAGCCGATGCAGCGGACGGCCTTCGGCCGGCGCTGATCGGCAATGTGTTAGGGGGGACGTGGACGAGGCCAACGGAAACTGCTCGTGTGGTTCGAGATCATCGGTAAAATCCACGACATCGAGGCCATCGCAGCCGGGCGGTGCGTCCGCGAGCGCGCGCGACTTCGCAAGCTCTACGGCGGGAGCAGGTGGCGGAAGCTGGCGGGCGTCGCGGCGGTGGGGCTCCCGGACGGCAGCACGGCGCGCGCCGAGGTACACTGGTACGAAGTGGACGAGATCGGACGCTGCGGGGTGAATGAAAGTCGGCGAACTCATCCGGCTGCGCGAGGAGGATGGATGGCGACTGGCGAGGACGCGTGGCAGCCACCGCCAATACAAGAACGCGAACAAGCCGGGTACCGTTACAGTGGCCGGGAAGCCGAGCCTGGATGTGCCGCCGGGCACGCTGAACGCGATCCTGAAGCAGGCAGGCCTGAAGAAGGCCGGGAGGGGCGAATGACGCGCTATATGGTCGTGGTGGAGCGGGGGTCGACGAGTTGGGGAGCTCACGTGCCGGACCTCCCAGGGTGCGTCGCGGTAGGCGAAACCCGGCAGGAGGTTCTGCGGCTGATCCGCGAGGCCGTGGAGCTTCACATCGCCGGGCTGAAGGAGGACGGCTTGCCGGTGCCGGCGCCAAGCTCGGAGGGTGAGATCGTCGAGGTCGGTGCCGCACAACTTCGGCATGCAGCCAATCGTTGTGAGAACCCGAAAGGACACGGCGGCGATTGTGGCGGCCGCGGGTGACGCGCTCCTCTCCTTCGTCTCTCCACCGTCACGGGGCCAGCTAACGCCCTTCGTCCTCGTGAAAGAGCTTGGAGAACTCGCTCTCGCCGAGCCACTCGACCCGTCCGTCGGAGAAGAGCACGTGGCGATGGAGCTGGAGGTACCAGAAGACCTCGAAGCGGTGGGGCGCGGGATCGTAGCAGAGGATCCGGCCGGGTTGCTGGAGGGCGCCGGCCTCGTGGTGGTACTCGGCGCCAGTCGAGGGACAGACGAGTTGGGCGGAGTTGAGGTCGGAGCGACGGACGAGCTCGCGGAGGTTGGCGGGAGAGGAGCCCCCGGAGCCCAGGTACTCGAGGCTCTTCTCGTGGATCGTCGAGAGGTTCTCGGAGCTGCTCGATCGGACCTCACGCGGGACTCTACACCCGGCTCCTGAGGTGGACAAACGCGACCCTTCCTTGCCTTCCGGGTCGCGGGTGTGTCGAGTCTCAGGACAGGCTAGAATGTCGGCGTGGACTCTCCCTTCCCCGGCATGGATCCGTACCTCGAGTCGCGTGCATTCTGGTCCGACTTCCACGGGACCGTCGTACACAGGATCCGGGCCCTTCTGGCCGAGGACCTCCCGGACGGTTACCATGCTCGCGTCGACGAACGGATGGCTCTCTGGGTCGGGGAGAGCGAAGAACATTCGTCCCCGGACGTCGGAATCGTGCGTCGCGGGCGGGAAGAGGACGCGGACGCGGCCTCCCTCGTCCCGGAAGGCTCGGTCCTTCTGCGCACCGAGATGCCGGAGGAGCACAGGGAGACCTACATCGAGATCGTCAGGTTCCCGGGCGAACGACTCGTCACGGCGATCGAGGTCCTGAGCTACTCGAACAAGATCGCCGGACCCGATCGGCGAAAGTACCTCGCGGTCCGGCAAAAGCTCCTGATGTCGCCGGCGCACCTGGTCGAGATCGACCTCCTCCGGAGGGGCCGGCGGATGCCCATGCAGGACCCCCTGCCGCCGTGCCACTATCTCGTCCTGGTGTCGCCCCGTTCGATGCGCCCGACCTGCGTCGTCCATCCGCTCTCGGTCCATGACCCCCTCCCCGACGTGAGGGTCCCGCTGGTCGAGGGCACGACGGTCGTGCTGCCCCTCGGGAGGGCCTTCCGCGAGGCGTACCGGGAGGCTCGCTACGATCGCATGATCGACTACTCGGCCGACCCCGTCCCGGCTTTCGCGGGGGACGACGCCGCGCGGGTCCGCCAGACGGCCCAACGCGCGTCCGGCTAAAGGCACGACACCGCGTTTCGCCCTGGCGAGCATACGGTCACGAGCAATGCCATGACGATCGAATTCGCTTGCTCCTGCGGGAAGCGCCTCTCGGCCCCGGCGGCCAAGGCCGGAGAAAACGCGCGGTGTCCCGGCTGTGGCGCCCTGGTCGCCGTCCCCGGCCCCGCGACGGGAGTGCTTCCCGCGAGCGGCGCCCGCGGGGCCGAACGGACGCCCGAATCCGTGTGGGCCCTTCTCGGTCAGACGCCGCCGGGTCGTGAGCAGGCGCCAGGTCGCGAGGCGCTTGGCCGGTACGCCGTCCAGGGCACGATCGGCAAGGGGGGGATGGGTGAGGTGCTCCTCGTCCGCGATCCGGAACTGGGGCGCGACCTCGCGGCGAAGGTGATCCTCTCCACGGGCCAGGCCGACCGCCGCCAGATCGAGAAGTTCCTCCTGGAGGCGAGCGTCACGGGACAGCTCGAGCACCCCAACATCGTCCCCGTCCATGACCTCGGCCTCTCTCCCGACGGGCGCGTCTACTTCACCATGAAGCGCGTCCAGGGGAGAGACCTCGCCAAGATCCTCGCCGATCCTCCTCCCCTCACCCCTCTCCTCGAGATCTTCCTCAAGGTCTGTGACGCCGTCGCTTTCGCACACTCGCAGGGCGTGATCCACCGCGACCTCAAGCCCGCGAACATCATGG
>JACQVV010000162.1 GCA_016209595.1 Planctomycetota bacterium | reverse complement strand
TGCTCGGGCGCGGCGTAGGGGCCCCTACGCCTCGCGCCCTCGCGCCTCGATCTCGGCCGAAATCGCTCGCGCTCGCCTTCAAAGCACTTTCCAGTCGGCCTGCTTGCCGCCGCGTCGGTTCGCACGGGTCGAGGAACTCCCCCGGCAGGACCAACGTCTACAAGCCAACGACCCTCTCGGAGATTCCCGCATGCCCCGCGTTCTATTCATGCTGATTCTCGCCGCCTGCGCGAGCGCGCCCGCCGTGGCCGAGATCAACGTCGGCGAGAGCATCGACTGGCTCGTCGTCTCCCGGAAGCACGCCGCGATCGGAAGCGTCGCTGGTGTCTCGGAGGACGTCGCGCCGGGAGCCCTCTGGCTTGACCGGACAGTCGAGCTCGAGGTGAAGGAGACGCTCCGCGGGGAGCCGCCCGGGCGGGCGAGCTTCGCCTGGCACGTGCCCTCCTCCACGTCGGGGAAGGCCCACGGCGAGGTCGAGATGTCGCCGCCCGCCATCGGGGCCGAGTTCCTTCTCTTCTTCGGCGACGAGGGAGCGGTGGAGTACGCGGTCGATCTCGCCTTTCCCTCGAACATGATGCACGGGGTCGTCTTCTCCACCGACTTCGGGGTCCTCTTGACCCGGGATGAGATCCTGGACGCCGTCCAAAAGCGCATCGAACGGCTGGCCAAGGAGCCGCCGCTCGTCGAGCCCGCTGGGCCCGACCGGCGTTCCTTCTTCGAGCCGCCCCGCGGGTTCCTGCGACTCGAGGTCCCGGAGGACTCACCCGCGTTCCGCGCGCTGTGGTCGGGAAGCGCGTGCTACCTCATCGTCCCGGCCGATCCGGAATACCTGCCGGGCCTCATCGAGGAAACGCGCTCCGAGAATCCCTGGGCCCGGGCGCGCGCGGCGTGGCGACTCGCGACCTACCCGGGCGAGGAGACGGAGAAGCTCCTCCGCGGTCTCCTCTCCGACCCGGGGACCTCATCGGTCGGCGCGTCCCGCGGCGGGGAGTCGGTCGAGGTCGAGGTCTTTCCGGTCAGGCAAGCGGCCTACGAAGCGCTGGTCGCCCTGGGATTCAAGGTCGACAAGCCGGAGGGATGGTCGGAGGCGCTCGAGCACCACTCTTTCGATTGACGGGAGTGACGCACGGGCCGCTGGACCGGGGTTATACTGGCGCGGCCATGAGAGGTAGGAAGAGCGCCGTGACCGCGAGCCCGCCCGTTCCCGCGGAGCGGATAACCTACGAGGAGTTCCTCGCTCGTTGCAGCGAGTCCAGGATCGAGGAGTGGGTGGACGGCTGGGTCGTCCGCGAGCCGGGGCCGTCCGATCCTCACATGGATCTTGCCGGATTCCTGGGCGCCGTCCTCCGGGCGTTTGTCGAGGCCAAGGGCCTGGGGATCGTCCGCATCGCTCCGTTCCAGATGAAGACGGGCCCCGACCTGCCCGGCAGGGAACCGGAGATCCTCTTCGTGCGCGAGGCGCATCGAAACCGCGTTCGGCACCAGTTCCTCGAAGGCCCCGCGGACCTGGCGATCGAGATCATCTCTCCCGACAGCCGGCGGCGCGACCGCGAGGAGAAGTACCGCGAGTACGAGGCCGGTGGCGTCGAGGAGTACTGGATCCTCGACCCGGAGAAAAAGCGGGCGGACTTCTACGTGCGCGACCGGCGCGGCTGCTACCGGGCCCGGAAGCCGGACCCGAAGGGGATCTATCGGTCTCGGGTTCTCCCCGGGTTCTGGTTGGAGGTGGACGGGCTGTGGCAACGGCCACTGCCTCTCGTGCTCGGGACGCTTCGCCGACTCGGTATCGTGTAGCGCCTCGCGCGGAGGGCTTCTAGAATGATCGGGCCATGCATCAAGTCCAGGCCCGTCGGACCGAACGGGGCGAGAAGGCCTTCCTGATCGAGCTCTACTCCGGCGTCCAGGGGGAGGGAATCCTCGTGGGCGAGCGGATGGTCTTCCTCCGATTCACGGGGTGCAACCTCACCTGCGACTACTGCGACACACAGATGTCGCGGGCCATCGACACGGTCGCGAGGATCGAGCGAACGCCGGGGGCCCGAGACTTCGAGACCGTGGCGAATCCGATCGACCAAGATTCGGTCCTTTCGCGCGTCACGAGGCTCGCGGCCGAGCGGACGCTCCACCGGTACATCGCCGTGACGGGTGGCGAACCGCTCCTCTACGCCCGGTTCATCCGCCGGCTCGCGCCGGGGCTCGCGGCGCTCGGGCTCTCCATCTACCTGGAGACGAACGGGACGCTCCCGGCCGAGCTCGAACGGGTCCTCGAACACGTCGAGTGGATCGCGATGGGCGTGAAGGAAGAGGCGGACGGGGCGTCGCTCGAAACGGCCTGGCGCTTCCTGGGAACCGCCCGCGCCCGGAAGGTCTTCGTGAAATCGGTCGTGCGGAAGAACCCCGACATCGAGCACTACCGCCGGGTGGCCGCCGGGATCCGAGCGGTCGACCCGGGGATTCCCTTCGTCCTCCAGCCCGTCACGCCCTACGGGCCGGTCGTCGCGGGTCCGGCGCCGGGGGAGGTCCTCGAGCTCCAGCGCGAGCTCAAGCGCGTCCTGCCGGATGTGCGCGTCATCCCGCAGACTCACAAGCTGATCGGGCAGATCTAGACAGGATGCCCAACGCGGGGACGAAGCGCGCCCTCCTTCTTCTCGCTCTCTTCGCCGCGACTCGCATCGCCGCCTGGTTCCTCTCGCCCGAGGAGGGCGAGGTGGAGGCGGTTTTCGCCCCCTACTCGCTCGCCTGCCGCCGCGCTCATGCCGAGGGCGTCTCGGTGTACGAGTGGCACGAC
>JACQVV010000007.1 GCA_016209595.1 Planctomycetota bacterium | reverse complement strand
TACGGGATGCGCACGATCGTCTTGGGGATGGCGGGCTTTCTCGCGCTGGCGGCGCCGGCCGGCGCCCGCACCGTGCGCGCGGGGCCGTCGAACTACCAGGCCGCCGTCGCCGGTCTCGCGGCCGGGGACGTCCTGGAGCTCGCGGCCGGGGAGTACGCGCGCGGGCTCGATGTCGTCGGCCTCGTGGGCTCCCCCGAGGGATGGATCGTGATCCGCGGCCCCGCGACGGGAAAGCGCGCCGTGTTCCTCGGCGACCCAGGCCAGAACCGGAACACCGTCGAGATCGAGGGCTCCTCCTACGTCGCCATCGAAAACCTGGTGCTCGACGGCCAGGATGTCGCCAACGTGGACGCGATCAAGGCGAGGCGAGGCGAGAAGCCGACCCACCACATCCGGATCGAGAGCTGCACGATCGTCCGCCACGGGGCGACGCAGCAGACGGTCGGCATCTCGACGAAGTGCCCGACCTGGGGCTGGGTGATCCGGAAGAACCGGATCTCCGGGGCGGGGACGGGCATGTACCTCGGGAACTCGGACGGGAGCGATCCCTTCGTCGCAGGCGCGATCGAGGGGAACCTCGTCGAGGACACGGTGGGCTACAACCTCCAGGTGAAGCACCAGGTCGAGCGGCCCGCGGTCGAGGGGATGCCCCAGGGCGAGAGCGTGACGATCCTCCGCCACAACGTCTTCATCAAGGGGGACGGGGAAAGCCCGGACGGAGATCGGCCCAACGTCCTCGTGGGGACCTTCCCGGAGTCGGGTGCGGGATCGCGCGACCGCTACGAGATTTATGGGAACGTCTTCTTCCACAACCCGCGGGAGAGTCTCCTCCAGGCGACGGGTCGGGTCGCGATCCACGACAATATCTTCGTGGACACCACCGAGTCGGCGATCTACCTCACCGACCACAACGGGCCGCTCCGCGCGGCCTACGTCTACCACAACACGATCCACGCCGCCTCTCGCGGGGTTTCCCTTGGAAGCCTTCCGCGCGAGGAGTGCCGCGTGGCCGGGAACCTCATCTTCGCCAACGAGCCGATCGTCGGTGAACCCGGGAAGGCGGCCGGCGTCGAGGGGAACCTGGTCGATTCCGTCGCGAACGCGCGGAAGCACGTCGCGCGTCCCGGGACCGAGCTCGGGCGGATCGACTTCCACCCCCTCGCGGGTCGTTGCACGGGCCCGGCCCTCGACCTCTCCCCCTTCCGCGCACACGCGGACTTCGACCACGACTTCGACGGGAACCCGAAGGGCGAGGCCCGGATTCGCGGAGCCTATGCGGGCGAGGGGGCGAGCCGCGCCTGGAAGCTCGATCGGGCTTTCAAGGATGAGTGGGAGTAGACCATCACCATGGCGAAGACGAAGAGGAAGACACGGGCACGGAAGGACGAGGGGCGGCTCCTGGAGAAGCTCGCGATCAGCGAGGCCTACCGTGATGCCTGGTACGCGGTGGCCCTGGAACGCGCGGAAGAGATGACGAAGGATCCGGAGCTTTGCGACCGGATCGACGACGCGATCATCGACGTCCTCGAGGGGATGATCGCCGGCCTGCGAGCTCGCCGGAGGCGCGGCGTCAAGTCCTCTCGCGGGAAGTGACCCTCTACGACCGGAAGCGATCAGCAGCCTCGTCCAAAGACGCGAGAAGATTCTTCCCGCGGTCGAAGCCGCGCAAGGCGATCGTCTCGAGCGCCGTCCGGGCGGCGTCGATCTCGTCGGAGCGGGCAGCGGTGAGGAGGGCCGAGATGTCGATCGCGTCCTGCGGGCGGCGAACGTCGTCGCGAGCGAGGACCTTCATCGCCAGAAGGTGCGGGATTGTCGCTACGGGCACGTCGAGACCGGGGAAGACCTCGAGGGGAGGGGAGGACTCCACGATCTCGGGTTCGATCCCGCAGGAGGCGAAGAGGAGATCGACGAGCACGCCGCCCGCCGGCTCACCCGGGGGGAGAAGACGGACGGTGGCGAGGAGGTTCTGGTCCGTTCTTTCGAGTGCCGCGCCGATCCGGTAGCCTCGCGACAGGAGGGCCCGCACGAGGCTCTCGGCCTGCGCGTTCCCCGCCACGGCCACAGCGAGGTCGAGGTCGCGTGTGAACCTGGGTTCCGTTCGCGCGGAGACGGCGAGTCCGCCGACGAGCGCCCATCGCGCCCCCTCCCGCTCGAGGTCGGCCGCGACCCGCCGCAGGACGGCCTCGAGGCGGGTCATCGGCGCGGCGGCGGCCAGGAGATCGGACGGCCGACCGAGTCTCCATGCTCCGCGCCGGGGCGTTCCTGGAGCCACGCCCCGAGCCTTTTCTCGATCTCGGCTTCGTCCGCTTCCGGGAGTTCGCGGCGGAGCTTCTGCCTCATGATCGCGACCCCGGAGTCGAAGAGATCGAGCGCGAGGCGGAGGCGTTCGGCGGCCAGGGGAGCGTCGGGATCGATCATTCCAGCCGTGATTCTACACGCGTGCCGAGGCGCCGCGCTTGCCGGCGTTCGCGCGCGTCCTGTAGGATAGGCCGACGTAACGGAACGCGGAGACCGCCATGAAGGGATTCCAGGGCACGGCGAGCTACATCACCTCGCAGGCCCTTCGCGATTCAGTCGATGTCTCGGTCGCCCTCGGCCGCCCCCTCCTCATCAAGGGGGAGCCGGGGACGGGGAAGACGCTCCTCGCCCACGCCATCGCCGAGGACTTGAAGAAGAAGATCCTCGTCTGGAACGTCAAGTCCACGACGACGGCGGTGCAGGGACTCTACGTCTACGACACGGTCCAGCGGCTCCACGACAGCCGTTTCGGCGACCGCGACGTGGCCGACATCCGGCAGTACATCCAGCTCGGGCCACTGGGAAGGGCCCTCACCGCGCCGGAGCGGGTCGTGCTGTTGATCGACGAGATCGACAAGGCGGATCTCGAGTTTCCCAACGACCTCCTCCACGAGCTCGACCGGATGTCGTTCACGATCCCGGAGACGGGGGACTCGTACGAGGCGAAGGAGCGCCCGATCGTGGTCATCACCTCCAATGCCGAGAAGGAGCTCCCGGACGCGTTCCTCCGCCGCTGCATCTTCTACTACATCGACTTTCCCGACGCCGAGATGATGCAGCGGATCCTCGACGTCCACTTCCCCGCGCTCGAGGAGAAGCTCGCCAAGGCGGCGCTCGACCGTTTCTACTGGATCCGCGAGTTCTCCGGCATCAAGAAGAAGCCTTCGACGAGCGAGCTCGTGGACTGGGTCCAGGCCCTGCTCTTCGGCGGGATCGACCCCGCGAGGATCGCCGAGGAGATGCCTTTCCTGGGCACGCTCCTCAAGAAGCCGGAGGACATTCGACTTGTCCGGGAACGCGGGCTCTACCGGCGAAAGGGAGCCTTCTAGCGCCCTTGTTCACAAACTTCCTCTTCGCGCTCCGGGAGCGGGGGCTCAAGGTGAGCCTCACCGAATGGACCCGCTTCCTGGAGGTCCTCGACCGGGGTCTCGTGGGGACGAGCCTGCTGCGTTTCTACAACATGTCCCGCGCGGTGCTCGTCAAGCGTGAGAGCGACTTCGACCGGTTCGACCAGGCGTTTCTGGACGTTTTCGGATCCATCGAGTCGCCCGAGGAAAAAGTGATCGACCGGATCCTGGAGGGGCTGAAGAAGGTCCCGCCCCGCGAGTTCACGGACGCCGAGAAGGCCGCGATGGAGGCGCTCGACCTCGATGCCATCCTGGCCAATTTCGCCCGCCAGCTCGCGGAAGGCAGGTACAAAGGCCACGTCGGCGGCTCAAAGGCCATCGGGACGGGCGGGAGCTCGACCCAGGGCGCGTACGGTTACAACCCGGCCGGGATCCGGATCGGCCAGGACGAATCGAGGCACGGTCGCGCGGTGAAGATCGCCGGGGAGCGGAGGTTCAAGAACTACCGCGACGACCTCGTCCTCGACGTCCGGCAGATGAAGGTCGCCCTCGCGAGGCTCCGCGAGCTCGCGCGCGAGGGCATTCTCGACGAGGTGGACATCGATAAGACGGTCGACAGGACCTGCCGGGAAGGCGGGGAACTCGAGATCGTCTGGCGGCGCCGGAAGGTGAACCGGGTCCGCGTCCTGCTCCTCCTCGACGCCGGAGGTTCCATGGCCCCGCACGCGCGGCTCGTAAACCGGCTCTTCTCGGCGGCGCGGGATCGCTTCCGAAACCTCAAGGTCTACTACTTCCACAACTGTGTCTATCAGGATCTATGGGAGGACATGGACCGGAACCGGAAGATCGGGACGGTGGAGACGCTGGAGTCGCTCGCGGGAGATTGGCGCGCGATCCTCGTCGGCGACGCCTCGATGGCGCCGTCCGAGCTCCTGTCGGCCGGGGGCGCGATCGACTGGAGCTACCACAACCCGCTGCCCGGCGCGCGGTGGCTGGAGCACATCCGCGCTCTCTTTCCCCGGTCGATTTGGCTCAACCCCCTTCCCGACTTCATCTGGCCGACGACGCCCACGATCGACGCCGTGGGCCGGATCTTCCCCATGTTCCCGCTCACGCTTGCCGGCCTGGAGGACGGGGTTCGGCGGCTCTCCCGGGCCCGGTGAGACACCACATACCCGGGGGACGGGGCTCCCGAACCCCGAACCCCGACCCCCGTCGCCCGGCTTGAGACACCACATCCTCTATCTCCTTGGCGTGGAGGAGGCGGAGTTCTCGGCCTTCCTGGAGGGCGTGCCGTCGATCGATCCCTCGAAATGGGAGGTGCTCGTCCGAGGGCCACGCTGGCTCTCCGCGACCACCGATGAACTCGACCAGCCGGGCGAGCTCCTCGCGCGGAAGTTCGGCGTGCCGGTCTTCGAGCTCGGAGTCCTGGAGAACGGCGTGCGCTGGTATGTCTTCTATCGGGGCTCCGGGGTCGTGGACCGGTACAGCTCCGACCCGGTCTCCTACAGCCCGGGCGGTCAGGCGCCGCCATCGGTCTTCGCGGGGAATCCTTCCGTTTATCGCGACCTCCTCCCGGAGGACAAGGGCGTGGACGAGGTGAAGAAGCTCCTCGCCATGCAGCGCGTCGCCGGGCGCGAGTTCCTGGTCCGCTTCGGGGCGATCCTGGGGCTCCCCGATCCCCTCGCGTCCTCGGGGAAGTTCGACAGCCGGCCCTTCATCGCCATGAAGCGGGAGGCGAGCGGCCGCCGCCCCCTCCCGGTCGACACCGGGCCCGACCACGGCGCGCGGCGGATGGCCGAGGAGTGGGAGAGGGCGGAGCGCTCGGCGCGCCGTCTCCTCTCCACCATCGACCTCGGCCACGGGATCCGCGTGACGCCGGTCCAGGGTTCCCACGGCCTCGATCACTGCTGGTTTCTCGTCGATCGGGGCGGCTGGACGGTCCGCGGCCTTGAGCTCTGGGATCTCCGGCAGGCCAAGGTGATCCGGCCGCTCCCCCTGTCCAGGTTCCCGGCAGGGGCCGCGCTCCTGGGAGTCGATCCGAGGGGCGAGCTCGTCTCCGGCCTCGCCGAGAGCGGGAACGAGCGGCACCTCTTCGTCGCGAGCCTGCAGAACGGGGACCTCGTGGCCTCTTTCGACTTTCCCTTCCCGCGGCGCGAGGTCGTGGGGACCGCGGTCGATCCCGAGGGGCGGTTCATCGCCGCGTTCGGACGCCGGACCTTCCTTTTCTGGGATGTCCAGAGAAAAGAGATCGCACGGGAGATCCATGTGAAATCAGGTTGGCAACCAGGCGTCGCCTTCCTGCCCGGGAGCCCGGTCGCCGTCTACTGGTCGGACGGCCGGGTCACCGTCGTCGAGCTCGATGGCTTCTCGACCGTAGATTCGTTCGATCTCGGGAACCGCCCTGAGCGCGAGATGGTCCACGACCTCCAGGCCATCCCCGAAGAGCCGACCCTCGTCGTCGCCGGCCGGCGGGGCGTCTGGGTTCGCGACGTCGAAGCGGGCGCCTTCGTGCGGCACATCCACCGCCCCGATCAGTCCGACCGGCGCCGCTTCGTGGAGCGCCATCTGGGCCAGTTCCCGCGACCCCTCCGGCGCACCCGCGGCGTCTGGGTCGGTCTGGGCGACGACGAGGTGCTCTCGCTCGACTACCACCACTGGTCGAATGTGATCGCGACCGGGAACGCCGATGGCTACGTGCGGATCTGGGACCGGTCGAGCTTCGAGGTCGTGAGCGAGTTCTACGAGCTCGACGGCCCGGTCGATCTCGTGAAGTTCAGCCAGGACGGCGAGGTCCTCTGGACCGAGGACGGCCGCGGCATCGTGCGGACCTGGTCCTGGCGGCACGACTGATCGGAAGAGGCCGCGGGCAGGATTCACTCTCGCGTCGCAATTCTCTTCTCGAAGAGCCGCAACCGGCAATCGAACAGCGCGGCCAGGAGCTCTTCGCTCGACTGATATCGATGCTCGGGCCGGCCCGCCATGGCCCGGAGCACGGTCGCCGACGTTTCGGGAGAGATGCCTGGGACGAGGTCCTTGGGCGACTCGACCCCTTGATTCCCCAGGCCGTACCGGGCCAGCGCGCCCATGAGACCCATCTTGTCCTGCTGCGAAAAGGCGTACCGACCCGTCAGCAGGTGATAGAGGAGGGCGCCCACGGCGTAGATATCGATCGTCTCGTCCACCGACGACTGGCCGAGGATCCGCTCCGGAGGCGAATACCGGAGCGTTCCGACAAACTCGTCCACCATGCTGATCGCGTCCGTGGTCGACCTGGACTTGGCGATCCCAAAGTCGATGATCTTGATGGAGGTGGAGTTCGGCCCCTGGCGGACAAGAACGTTCGACTCGGAAAGATCGCGGTGGACGATTCCCGCCCGGTGCATGGCCGCCAGGCCTCGGGCAATCTCTATCCCTACTTCGAGAGTCCTCGTCTCGTCGAGGAGTCCGATTTCCAGGAGCCACTCCCTGATGGTGATCCCGTCGAAGAACTCCATGACCGCGTACCAGCGCCCGGCGGCGTTCAGGGCACCGTGGAGCTCGATGAGGCTCGGGTGGCGGCACTTGGCGTGGTTGCGGAGCTCGCGCTTGAATCGCAGGACGTGCGTCGTCGCCCGGTCGGTCCAGGCGGCGAGATCCGGGTGCGGCTCCTTGATCACGAAGCGTTCCCCCCTGGATTCCGCCAGGTAGACTCTCGCCTGTCCGCCGCTCCCGATCGGGCGTAGAAGCTGAAACTCGCGTTCTTCCACGTCGGTCTCGTCCGTGGTATTGATGCGGAAGAATCGCCCGGCGAGAGAGACCGTCCGCGGCGTCATCCTTCCCCCACGGGCGCGAGACCCAGGATCACGAGGTCGTCCGTGGGGGAGGACGGATCGGCAAAGCCGTCGATCGCCTCGCGGAGCCGCGAGACGATCGTCCCCACCGGCTCCTCCCCGTGACGTGCGAGCACCTCGATAGCGCGCTGCATACCGAATCGCTCGCCTTCCGCCGACTCCGCATCCGTGACCCCGTCTGTGTAGAGGAGGATCCGGAGGTCTGGCGTGAGCTTCACCGTTTGCGTCAGGAGCCGGGCCTGAAAGTCAACCCGGTTCCAGCCCAGGCTCTGCCCCGACGATCTGGCGGGAAAGACCGATGGACCGCTGACGAGGAGGGCCGGAGGTTGACCGGCGCAGGAGAGCGTCACGAGGCCCTGGACCGCATCCACGCATGCGAGAGCGGCGGTGACATGCATGGGCAGGCTGGCCTCTCCTCCCGAGGAGCGCATCCGATGGTTCTCCGCCGCGACCTCGCGATTCAGCTCGTCGAGGAGGTCTTCCGCGCCGGAGGCGCGGGCGGCTGCCTCGCGAAGGATTCTCCGGAACCCCATGAGGAAGAGAGCGGCGGCGATCCCCTTGCCCGCGACGTCGGCGACGATCATGGCTGTCATGCCCCCGCCGAGCGTCAGGACGTCGTAATAGTCCCCGCCGACTCCCTGGGAGAGCCGACAGGAGACAGCCAGCTCGAACCCCGGCACCCTGGGAAGGCTTGCTGGCAGAACGCACTGCTGGATCCTCTCGGCCTGGAGGAGGTTTTCCCGGTCGACGAGCGAGACCCGATGGAGGTGCTGGAGCTTCAGGAGCGCTTCCTGGCAGTCGAACTTGTCCATGTTCTCGACGAGCGCCCGGTAGAAGTCGGGCTGTGCCGCGGCGCGGGCCAGGGCCGACCGCAGGAGCTCAGCCCCATCCGTCCCGAGCTCCTCGACCTGCCGGAGCAGAAGAAGGCTCGAGCGATCGGTGGGGAGCCATTCGATCGCGTCCGGCGAGCTCTGGAGGACTTCGGCGATGCTCGCGAGGTCGATCGGCTCCCCCTCGCTCCGGCGGGCGAAGGACAAGACCTTCCGGAGTCTCTCGTTCTCCTCGCGGAGCTTCGCAATCTCCGGAGCCATCGGGGCCTCGTCGGCCGCTGGATTCGCCGGCGGCGCTGTCGTCCCGAGACCGAGGGCGGCGAGGACCCGCTCTCGTGCTGCCGGGTCGCGATTCGATCCTTCGATCACGCCTGCAAGCTCGGACGGAGGGATACCGTTCCGGAGAGCGAACGCGTCGAGGGGCCCGAAGGGTTCCAGGCGGGCGAGCTCCTGCCCGACCCTCTCCACCTCTTCCCGCAGCGAGGCCGCGTCTTGACCCTGGGTCCGGGTTTCCTCGATCTCCTCGCGAACGTCAGCCAGTTCGTTCTCGAGTTCCTGGATCCGCCGCCTCTCGGTCTCTCTCGACTGCCGGAACTCCGAGACCACGCTTTGAAAGAGCGTGCGCATCTGCCGGGCCTCGGACTCGACGGCCGGCCGCCCGGCCTCGAACGAGGGTTTCTCCCCTTCCTTTCTCTTCTCCGCGACGGAGCGGCCGCCAAGGAACTCCTGGGTGGCCGTCTCGTCGAGCGATGTGACGACCTTCTCTCCCTCCTGGAGGATCTCGGTGCGGACGTGGTTCAGCTGAACCATGCGGGCGGCTCGCGACAGGTCGCCCACGAGTCCGGCGACGAACCCGACGAGGAGGCCCAGTTCCTCGGCGCCGGCCCGCGAGTCGATTCGAAGGCTCTCGATCCCCTTCGACTGGAGCGCCTTCAGGAAGGCTTCCTTGAGCCCGGGAAATCGGGGCCACTTCGCCGGTCCCTGCCCCGGCACGATGAGCGCCGCGGCCCCGGAGTCGTGGAAGAAGAAGAGATCGAGCGCCGGGCGGGCCCGTCCGATGGCCGCGAGGTAGGCCCCGAGGTCGCCAAGACCGTCGGAGAGCCTCTCCTCCTTTGCCAGATCCTTGAAGTCCTCGCCCTGGCGCAAGCGGACCTGCGCCACGAGTCCCATGAAACGAAAGAGGAACTTCCGGGTCTGGACGAGCGCGTCGGGTTCCGAAGGCACGGCGGGTCAGTCGCCCTGAGGCAAGTGGGCACCGAGGGTCAAGATCATCCTCCGGCCTCCCTGGGCAAAGCGGATCGAACCGCCGTGGCGTGCGGCGAAGTTTTGCATCTGGCGGATTCCAAGATGCCCCGGGCCGCTGGCCTTCCGCCAGCCGGACAGGAAAGACTGGAAGGGAAAGCCCTCGCCCTGATCCGTGATGATAACGGTCAGGCTGCTCCGGATCCGGAACAGGTTCACCCGGATGAACTTTCCCCGATTGTAATGGTTGCCGTGGACGTTTGCGTTGGTCACGCCCTCGCGGAGGACGAGGGTGAGATCTGGCGAGGGGCGGCGTTCCTGGATGAACGCCCGGGCTCTTTCCTCGAACCAGGAGAGTTGGTTCTCGCTTTCCTCGGCAATGAAGGAGCGGCAAACAAGGGTCAGCCACGCGGAGTCTTGAACGGGGCTGGCGAGGTCGATCTCGTGCCCTCGATCGGATCGAGTGTAGGAGAATTCGTACGGGTCGCCCTCCCGGACGGGAACGAGACGATCGCTCGCCGACGGACCGTCCTCGAGCGCAATCTCCCGGAGCTCCTCTCCCAGATCGAGCAAGCTAGTCGCGCTGCGCAGCCGGTTGCCGAGTCGGCGGATGACGTCGCGGAGGAACGGGGCATCCTCCGGGCATCTGCCCGGGAGGAAGACGGCGGCGAAGGAGTCGGACAGTGCTGCCTGGTTGCGCGACCGGAACCGGATGGTGTCGGAATCGGGCTTCCAGTCCCACCTCCGGTCGTCCCCTTCCTCGGAGTCCGCACAGCTCGCGTCCAGCGTCTCCGCCCCCCTCTTCAGCACCTCGAAGAGGACGTGCGACGAACCGAGCCGCCGGAAGAGCTCCACGGCCGTTGAGAACGCGCTGGCCGGGGGAAGCCCTCCCTCGCCCAGGAGCTCCCGGTGCGCCCGGCTCGCGTGCCCCTCGTCGGCGCGGAACGCGCAACGGACGAGGTCCTGAGTCTCCTTCGTGCCCACGATCGAGAGTTCATCTCTGACTCGATCGAGGATCTCCTGGATCTCGCAGGGAACGGCCACCTCGATCTTGCCGAAGACCGTGTAGTCGGATGCGCGCTTTCCGACGACGCGGACGACCGGGATGGGTGCGGCGCGCGACCTCAGGGTCTCGACCACGAGATCTCCGTCTTCATCGAGCTCTCCGTAGCGGCCCGTGTCCACCAGGACGAGGTCCACCGGGGCCATCTTTGTTCGCCGCAAGAGCGCTTTTGGGTTCCGGTATATCCGGAGGTATATGTGCCAGGAGGGAAACGCGCGCCCGAGCTTGGAGAGGAGGAGATCGACCTGCCACCGGTACATGGACCAGAGCTTCTCGCCGACAAGGAAGAGGACTTCGCGGTAGAAAGCCCGGGCAAGCTCGTCGCGATTCGTGGCGAAGACCGGCCGCGTGTCGCCCGCTTGCTGGGCCACGATTCGTTGGAGGAAGGGATCCGCAACGAAGCCGGCGATGGAATCCGATGCCCGAAATGGCTGGAGGAGAGTGTCGATCGCACACCGGTCGAGGCACTCCACGTGCGTCAGGTCGAAGAGGCCGATCGGCTTCGCGGCGTGATAGCACTCGCAATCGGGATCCATCGTATCCGTGATCGTGTGGTCCTCGACAAGCTGCCGGACGGCCCGACCCAGGCGATTCTGCAACGAGGCTCGCACGAGCGAGCCGCCGAGCTGGAGGACGGGAAGATCTCCCTTGCTGAAGTCGACCATGATGAAGGCCTCGCCGGGGTTGGCGAGGATCGCTTGCGCGCGGAGCACCGTTTCGACGAGCGGTATCCCTCGATCAAGCAAATGGTGCGTCGTGCCGTCGTCCGGAAGGGGGGATACGACCGCGATCTCGCCTCGACGGCGCTCCAGAAGCGCGTCGAGGCCCGAAACGAGAGATGCCGTCTCCCCGTAGGCCTCGGAGAGGTCGAGGACGAGGGGCATGGATCCGGGTGAGGGGAGTCCGTCCAGCCTGCGGAGGAGCCCCTCGACGTCCACGTCGCGGGCGTTTCCTCGGATCCGCGCCAGAGTGAATCCGTGGCCGGTCTCGATCTCGACCTCGCCAGTGGGTCTCTCCCGGCACCGGCGCACGAACTCCATCGCGTCCTCGCGGCGGTCGAAGACGCGGAGCGCGCCCAGAAGTCGGTCGAACTGGGTCCGGTGCGGGGAGCGGACCAGCGCGACGTGGGCTCCTCCCCGGGCGACGCTCTCGAAAACCTCCAGGATCGCGGGAGCGACGTGGAAGACCTGGGCGAGGTCCACGACGAGAGCATTCCCTCGTTCGCGGGACAGGAGCTCGAGGATCCCGCTTGCGTGAGAGGCGGCGAGGGTACCCGTGAACGCGAGGACCACGGCCCCGCCTTCCTCCACGCGCGAGTGTTCTCCAAGTGCGCCGTGGCGGTGGCCGAGGGCGTCCGCTTCTTTCGCAAAGACGGCGAAGACCCCGTGGAGGCCGCTTACCTCGAGAAGCTCGTCGAGGTGGGATTCGGGCCCCGGGATGAGGAGAATGGGCTCGATCTCTCCCTGGCGAAGCGAGGCCTGCGCCTCCACCAGCACCGAGAGGCACTGGCTGTCCACGTAGTGAAGGGGCCGGAGGTCGAGGATCGCGTGGCCCCCCGATTCGATTCCGCGTGCCAGCTCTGACATCGCGGACTGGAGCTGGACGGCGAGGTTGTAGTCTAGCCTTGACCCCGTGAAACGAAGAATCGTGCAGCGCGGGTCGACTTTCTCCGTTGCAAAGCGGTCCGCCACGATCGTCCTGTTCCCCGAGAGAGACTGCCGGGCGCGCGCCATGTGGAGGCGACGATCGACCGCCCCCACGCAAGCGTGAGGATAGCCGCCGGTTCCCGGTTCCGCAAGGTGCTGCTCGCTCCCCCAGGGCATGGGTCCGGCTGGAAGTGCCCGCTCGATGCCTCTTGAGGGCCGGGAGCCGGCCTACGCGTTTGTCAGTCTTCGCCCCGGAGGCTGCTGAACAACGCCTCACATGAACCCAGCCGGGCGGGCGCCGGAGCGAGGTCGCCGACACGCTCGGACGAGCCCGACTCCGATCCGTACCGTCGGGGCGCTACTCGCGGACCACCGCCAGCCCGTCGATCAGGACCCGCTTCCCGTCCTGGTTGGCCACCTCGAAGCCGAGCGCCCGCTGGCCGTCCTCTTCCTTCTCGACCCAGCCGATCGTGGTGAGCGTGTCGCCCGGGAAGACGGGCCGCGCGAAACGGACCTTGAGCCGTGCCAGGCGGCGCGGGTCGTTCCCCGCGCAGGCCTTGACGATCGAACGCCCGGCGAGCGCCATGGTGCAGGTCCCCTGGAGCAGCACGTCCCGGAACCCCGCCGAGCGGGCGAAGTCCCGGTCCGTGTGGATCGGATTGAGGTCGCCGGAAGCCTCGGCGTAGAGGAGCGGCATCTCGGCCTTGACCTCGACGCGTTCCTCGAAGAGAACGGCCTTCGAGCGCCCGGTCGAATGGGGGCGGGTCATGAGGCGCTTCCCGCCGGTGCGGCGGCGGCTGCCGGTTGGGGCCCGGAAGAAGAGCGTCGTAGTCATCTCGACGGCGACCTCGCCCGAGGCGCGGAGCTCCTGCTCGATCGTCAGCGTGTCGCCGAGCGCCTCCTCCGTCACGCCCTCGACGCGACCCGACGGCTCCACCATGTCGCCCGGCCGGATCGGCGCGAGGAAGCGCATGTCCTGCTTCGAGTGGACCATCTGCTGCACGTCGCCGCCCGTCTCCTGCTCGGTCAGGAGTTTCACGAAGATCGGGCGCATGAAGGTGATCGGGAAAACGGGCGGGACGATCCCGCCTTCCGGGTCGAGGTACGCCGGGCAGTCGTCGCCGGTCGCCTCGGCGAAGGCGCGGACCCGCGCGAGCTCCGCTCGAACCGGCTCCCCGCGTACGGTCTGGCCCACGAGCTCCCGGCGAAGGCCCGGCCGCTCGCCGCTCTCGGATTCCTCCAGGAGGTCCTTCGTCAGGTCGAAGCACTTCTCGAATCGAAGGAGCGCCGTCGACTGGGTCGTCCGGAGGTCGCCGCGCACGAAGGCGTTCTTGAAGGTGTCGCACCCCTCGGCGAGGCGCTCCCAAACCTCCCGCTTCCCGGTAATCACGGCCGTCGGCTCCCCGTGGCGGCCCCTCTCGATCCGGCACGACCCGCTTTCGATCGCGAGCGTGTACCCTTCGCCTTCTCCCGTGTCGAGGTGGAGAGTCGCTCTCCAGTCGCCCGCCTTTCCGGGCGAGAATCTCCGGGGGAGGGCCTCCAGGAAAAAGTCGAGCGGGGCGGGCACGAGCGGGTTCGACTCGCGGGGGGGCAGAACTATAGCCCGTCCGGCGGGGTGGGGCAAGAAGAGCGTCGGTTGCCGGTGGGCGTCGGCACGTCCCCGCCCCGGGGAGTCTACAATGTCCGTCCGATGACGACGACCTCACCTGTCGCGGAGGAGCTCCGCGAGGCCCGCGCCCGGACGCTCGAGCTCGTGGCCGACCTCACGGACGAGGAGCTCCGTGTCCCGCGCCTCGACATCGTGAACCCTTTCCTCTGGGAGCTGGGCCACATCGCGTGGTTCCAGGAGAAGTGGCTCCTTCGCCGCGTGGCGGGAGCCCCGTCGATCCGCGCGGATGCGGACCGCCTCTGGGACTCGATCGCCGTTGGCCACGACACGCGCTGGAACCTGCTCTTGCCAGCGCGCGCGGAGGTCCTCGACTACATGCGGGGCGTCCTTTTGCGCGTGACGGAGAAGCTGGAGCGAGAAGGGGCAGAGGGCGACGCGCTCGACTTCTCCCGCCTCGTCCTTTTCCACGAGGACATGCACGCCGAGGCGTTCACCTACATGCGCCAGACGCTGGGGCTTCCGGCACCTCGGATGTTCGCCGGGGCCAGGAGCGCGAGCGAAAGCATCGCGGGCGGCGGACCGCTTCCGGGCGACGTCGAGGTGGAAGGCGGGACCTACTCTCTCGGCGCGAGGCCGGGCGGGGAGTTCGTCTTCGACAACGAGATGTGGGCCCACCCGGTCGAGGTGGCCACCTTCCGGATCGCGCGCGCACCGGTGACCGCGGGAGAGTTCCTCGCCTTCGTCGAGGAGGGAGGCTACTCCCGGCGCGATCTCTGGAGCGAGGAGGGTTGGCGCTGGCGCGAGGAGACAGGAGCGCGGCACCCCGTCTACTGGCGGCGCGAGCGGCATGGAGTCTGGCTCTGTCGTGAGTTCGACCGGTGGATCCCGATCGCCCAAGACCTGCCGGCCGTCCACGTCTCGTGGTTCGAGGCCGACGCCTGGTGCCGGTGGGCGGATCGGCGGCTCCCGACCGAGGCCGAGTGGGAGCTCGCTGCGGGCGGATTCGAGAAGCGCCCCTTCCCGTGGGGCGAGGGTGTTCCCTCGTCCGACCTCGCGAATCTCGACTGGGGAGCCGGGGGAATCCTCGAGGTCGGTGCGCTCCCGGCCGGGGACTCGCCTTGCGGGTGCCGACAGATGATGGGGAACGTCTGGGGGTGGGTCGCGGACGACTTCGGGCCGTTCCCGGGATTCGCTCCCGGCCCGTATGCGGAGTATTCGGAGCCGTGGTTCGGGACGCGAAAGGTCCTGCGCGGCGGTTCCTGGGCCACGCGGTCGCGGCTCCTCCGGAACACCTGGCGGAATTTCTTCACGCCCGACCGGCGCGATCTCTTCGCCGGCTTCAGGACGTGCGCAAGATGAGGATCGCGATCGTCACGCCCCGGCCGGAGGGGGCGGGCGCACCGGCCGAGCTCGCCACCGGGAACCGAGTGACGGCGCGCCGGTGGGCAGGGGTCCTGGAGCGGCTCGGTCACACGGCCCGCCTGGCGTTCGAGTACGACGGCGAGCCGTGCGATCTCTTCGTCGCCCTCCACGCGCGCCGCAGCCACGCCTCCGTCCGCCGCTTTCGCGACGCCTATCCTGCTTTGCCGCTCGTCGTCGCCCTTACCGGGACCGATCTCTACCGCGACATCCGTGTCGACCCGGATGCGAAGGAGTCGCTCCAGCTCGCGACGCGCCTCGTGGTTCTTCAGAAGCAGGGGCTCGTGGAGCTCTCCCCCGAACAGCGGGCGAAGGCGCGCGTGATCTACCAGTCGGCCGAACCCCCGGACGGGGTCATCCCCCCGGCGGAGGGGGAGTTCCGGGTCGCGGTCGTGGGGAACCTGCGGCCCGAGAAGGACCCATTTCGGACCGAGCTCGCCGCCCGCGAGCTCCCCGCCTCGTCGCGGATCCGTGTGTTCCACCTCGGTCGCGCTCTTGCGCCCGAGATGGAGGACGGGGCTCGTCTCGCGTCGAAGGAGAACCCCCGCTACCGCTGGCTCGGGGAGCTCCCGTACGCCGAGACCCGGAGGTGGATTGCGGGAAGCCATCTCCTTGCGGTCACGTCGGTGATGGAAGGGAGTTCGAACTCGCTCTGCGAGGCGCTCGCCTCGTCGGTGCCGGTCGTGGCGAGCCGCATCCCCGGCTTGGTCGGGACGCTCGGCGAGGACTACCCGGGCTACTTCCCGGTCGGGGACACCCGCGCGCTCGCGCTCCTCCTCGCCCGCGCCGAGACCGAAGCCGAGTTCTACGCCACGCTCCGCCGCCGCTGCGACGAGACCGCGTACCTCGTCCGCCCCGAGCGCGAGCTCGCGGCCTTCCGGGACCTCCTCGCCGAGTTGTGTTGACGCTGACCTCCGCGAGGCGCTAGTCTCAAACCACGAACCGTCACCCGAGCGTGTCCCCCATCCCTAGGAGAGCCCCATGTCTCGCCGTCTGTTCCCCGTCGCGGCCGCCCTTGCCGCGGTTCTCGCCACCACAGGTTGCACCGTCCAGTACCGCCATGAGGTCGAACCCGAGGGCACTCCCGCGAACTGGCAGTACGACGCCGGCCGGTTCATCCGCTACGACGGCTACTCCGAGGGTGAAGAGGCGATCGCCGGCGACATGGAGATCGCGATCACCGACTACCAGAGCGAGAAGGAGCCGGGCGTCGTGGTCCGGATGGTGGGGGTCGTGCACATCGCCGATCGGGACTACTACCGCCAGATCCAGCAGGCCCTCGACGAAGTCGACCTCGTCCTTTACGAAGGCGTGAACCGCGAGGGGAAGCCCGGGACGGTCGATCCCGCCACGCGGGAGCTCTGGACCGTCATCTCGGGGCTCATGGGGCTCGCCGCGCAGACTTCCGAGATTCGCTACGACCGGGAGCACTTCAAGCAGTGCGACCTCGTGACCGACCCCGAGTACCAGAAGGAGCAGGGTGTGGCCGGTCTGGGCCTCGCCAACCCCGAGGCAATGGGGATCCTCCGCCAGATCGTCGAGATGAAGGGGCAGTTCGGCGAGCTCGCCGACATGCAGCGGATGGAGGACTACGTCAAGCACTCGCAGGCGGTCCAACTCCTCCAGTTCCAGGGGTTCTCGACCGAGGAGATCCGGGACTTCATCCGGCAGATGCGCACGGTGCTCGAGCCCCTGAAGGAGATGAGCGAGCAGGCGGGACAACTTGCCGAGCTTCTGAAAAACCTCGAGGAGCAGCTCGAGAAGATGGAGACCCTCATCATCACCGAGCGGAACGAGTACGTGATGAAGAAGCTCGGGGAGGAACTCGCGGCCGGGCGCGGAGCGGAGCCCGGGGGGACCGCCACGAAGAAGGTGATCGCGATCTTCTACGGCGCGGGCCACATGACCGACTTCGACGAGCGTCTCGCCAAGATCGGCTACGAGCGCGGCGACAGCCGCTGGCTCAAGGCCTGGAAGATGAACTCCCGCTAGGGTCTTTCCGAGACGCTGAACGGCTACCCGTTGCCTACCCAGGACATCCTCGACCGCCTCGCCGAGGTCATCGGATCCCGCCGGCGCGAGCGCCCGGACCGTTCGTACGTCGTGCGGCTGCTCGACGGCGGGATCCCCGAGATCGGGGCCAAGGTGACCGAGGAGGCTCGCGAGCTGGTCCTTGCGGCCGCGGGCGGCGACCGGGAGCACGTCGCCCGCGAGGCAGCGGACCTCTTCTTCCACGCCCTCGTGCTCCTGGAGGCGGCCGGTGTCGCGCTCGCCGATGTCCGGGCGGTCCTCGCGGGTCGCTTCGGCGTCGGCGGCATCGAGGAAAAGGAGGCCCGCGGCCGATGAAAAGCAGCTCCATGAGCACCGGCCGATGAACCCCGACACGACCGAACTCGGCTTCGATCAGGCGACCCTGCGGCTCGCGGTCCCCTCGAAGGGCCGGCTCTCCGAGACCACGGTCGAACTCCTGCGCCGCGCGGGGCTCGTCTTCCGGCGGCGGGAGCGCTGTCTCTACGCCTCGTGCCGGGACACGCGGGCCGGCATCGTCTTCGCCCACGCCGCGGACGTTCCCGTCCTCGTCGCGGAGGGGGTCGTCGATCTCGGCGTCACCGGATCGGACCTCGTCCGCGACCGCGGGTTCGACCTTGTCACCCACCTTGCCCTCGGATACGGTCGCTGCCGCCTCACGGTCGCCGTCCGGCAGGACTCGGCCTACCAGCGGCCCGCCGACCTCGCGGGCAGGGCCATCGGGACGAAGTACCCCAACCTCGCGCGCGACTTCTTCCGGGGCCACGGCGTCGAGGTCCACCTGATCGAACTTGCCGGGGCCCTCGAGGTCATGGTCTCGCTCGGCCTCGTGGACGCGATCGTCGAGGTGACCGAGTCGGGCGACACCCTCGCCGAGAACCGGCTCCGCCCCATCGCGAGCGTCCTCGATTCCGAGGCCGTGCTCGTCGGCCGCGCCCGGACCGCCGACGACGAGCTCCGCGACCGCATCGTCCGGCGGATCGAAGGCGTCGTCCAGGCCGTCCAGTACTCGATGCTCGAATACAACTGCCCCGTTTCTCGCCTCGACGAGGCCAAGCGGATCACGCCCGGCTTCCACTCGCCCACTCTCCAGCCCCTCGCCGATCCCGCCTGGGTCGCCGTCAAGGTCATGGTGAAGAAGGTGGACGTCGCCGGGGTCATGGACTCGCTCGAAGCTCTCGGCGCGACCGCGATCCTGGAGACCGAGGTCAAGAACTGCCGGCTGTAGCCCCGTCGCCGGCATCCGGACATCGCTCTTTCCCAGCCTCCTCCCGGATCCTCCATGATGCCCGGATCTCAGGTGACTCCCCCGTGCACGAACTGCCAGCCGAAGCGGCCCTTGATGCACAGGTGGCCGCGCGCGACGTCATGGTCCGGGGGCGACGTCACCTTGACGATCCGGTTCTCCTGCACGTGGAGCGTGAGCGTGCACCCGACGCCGCAGTAGGGGCAGATCGTGTCCGTCACCTTCTGCTTCGATTCGTCCCATGCGCCTGCCTGCCGCATGTCGTACTCGCTCCTGCCGGCCAGCGCGCCCGTGGGACAGACTCCGATGCAGTTGCCGCAATACACGCAAGCCGATTCGGGAAGCGGCCTCGCGTACTCCGTCGAGATGCGGGCATCGAAGCCGCGGCCGGCGACTCCGATGGCGAACGTGTTCTGCGCGCCGGCGCCGCACGCCTCGACGCACCTGTAGCAGAGGATGCACTTCTTGTAGTCGCGCACGTAGAGGTCGTTGTCGGTCTTCGGGGCCTGGTCGACCGTCGCGCGGCTCGGGAGCGGCGGCTCGTGGTGGCCGGGGTGGGCTCGGTCCCGGTCCCGCGGCGGGGATTTCGGACCGTGCCGCTCCGGTCGCGCGCCGTACTCCTCGATCCACCGGTGGACGTCGGCCGAGGCAGAGGTGAGATCGACCGACGACGCGAGGAACTCCAGCACCATTCGCCGGGAATGCCGCACCCGTTCGCTCGCCGTCCGGACCGCCATCCTCGGCTCGACCTTCCGCGAGCACGAGGGAACGAGAACTCTCGACCCTTCGACCTCGACGACGCACAGACGGCAGACGTTGGCGGGCTCGAGCGTCTCGAGATAGCAGAGCGTCGGGATCTCGATCTCCATCGCGCGGCAGGCCGCGAGGATCGTCGTCCCCTCGGGGACCGCCACCGGACGGCCGTCGATCGCGAGTTCGACCGTTCTCATGCCCTCGCTCCGAAGACACCGAGCTTCCTCACGGCCGACAGCGCCGCCGAAGAGGCTGTCTGGCCCAGGCCGCAGATCGACGCGTCGCCCATGGCCCTCGCGATCTCTTCGAGGAGCGCGAAGTCCTCGTCCGGGGTCGCGCATGCGCGCTCCCGGCCGCCGAGCGCCATCCGGTGGAGCGCCTCCTCCTGGCGCTGTGTCCCCACGCGGCAGGGGACGCACTGGCCGCAGGACTCGTCCCGGAAGAAAGCCGCGATCCGGAGCACGATCTCCCGGAGGTCGGCGCGATCGTCGAAGACGATGACCGCCCCGGAGCCGAGGCTCGCTCCGATCGAGCGCACCCCTTCGAACGTGAGCGGGACGTCGAGCTCGCCGGGCGTGACGAAGGACCCCGCCGCGCCTCCGAGGAGCACCGCCTGGACCCGCCGCGCGCCGGCGCGCTCGAGCAGCTCCCGGAGCGTCGTGCCGAGGGGGACCTCGTAGACTCCCGGCCGATCGACGGATCCGGAAACAGAGAACAGTTTCGTCTCCGAGGCCGAGAACGCCGGGCCGCCCTCGAGCACGATCCGCGAGGCGTTCGCGAGCGTCTCCACGTTGTTGACGAGCGTCGGCTTCCCGAAGAGGCCCCGGACCGTGGGAAAGGGCGGCTTGTTCCTCGGTTCGCCCCGGAATCCCTCGATCGAGTTGAAGAGCGCGGTCTCCTCGCCGCAGATGTACGCGCCGGCTCCCCGGCGGACCTCGATGTCGAAGCCGTCCCCGATGAGCCCTCTCGCGCGGGCCTGCCGGATCGCTCCCGAAAGCCGGTCCGCCGCGAGGGGGTACTCTCCGCGGACGTAGATCCAGCCCTTCTCGCTCCCGGTCGCGTACCCCGCGATCGAGATCGACTCGATCACCGAGAACGGATCCCCCTCCATGAGGACCCTGTCCTTAAACGTCCCGGGTTCGGACTCGTCGGCGTTCGCGACGACGTAGTGAGGGCGGTCGGGAGCCTGCGCGACCGCGTCCCACTTCTTGCCCGCGGGGAAAGCCGCGCCGCCGCGGCCGACGAGCTTCGAGTCGAGAATCTCGCGGATCACGCCCTCGGGTCCGAGTTCCTTCGCTCTCTGCAGCGCGAGGAAGCCGCCGCTCGCGCGATAGGCGTCGAGGCTCTCCGGATCGACCCGGCCCACGCGGGCGAGGAGCGTCCCGGGGTAGACGAGCGGAGCCGGCGTCCCGCGGCGTCCGTCGACGATTTCCCGAGCGCTCGCCGGTGCGAGCTCCCACACGCCATCGCCCGTGACCTGGAAAAGCGCGGCCGGCCCTCGATCGCACTGGCCCAGGCAGGGGCTCGCCCGGCAGGCCACCCCCTTCCTTTCGAGCTCGGTCCGGAGCTCCTTCGCGCCCTTCCCGCGACAGACGACGTCATCGCAGACGTGGACGACGCGATCGGGCCCGGGCTCGGTGGAGAGGAGAGCGTAGAAGCTCGCCACGGCGTAGGCGTCGGCGGGCGGGACGTCGAGGCGCCGGGAGATGTAGTTCATCGCGCCGGGAGTGATCCAGCCGGCGCGCTCCTGCGCGGCCAGGAGCGCCGGCAGGAGAAGGTGGCGGGCCGGGGCAGGCCCGATCGCCCGATCGACGGCCTCTCGTTCGACGTCCGTCGCGAACGCGCCTGGGATGAGATGGAGATCCATCTACACTTTCTCGATGCGGATCGCCGCGGCCTTGAACTCGGCCGTCCCGGACCTGGGATCGTTCGCCTCGATCGTGAGCAGGTTCGTCGCCGCGTCGTCGGGGAAGTGGAGCGTCATGAACGCGAGCCCGGCCCGCAGCGAATCGTCGAAGCGGACCGGCACTTCGACCGCTCCGCGGCGGGAGACGACCCGGACGCGCTGGCCGTCGGCGAGCGAATACCGCGCCCCGTCCTCGGGCGAGAGGTCGAGGCTCTCGCCCCGGCGAAGGGGCGAGGCGTAGCCAGCCGTCTGGACGCCTGTATTAAAGGAGTCGAGCCGGCGCCCCGTCGTCAGCCGGATCGGGAAGTCGGCATCGAGCGCGTCGACCGGCGGCTCGTATTCCACGGCGTGGAACGGCGCGGGCGGGCCTTCGCGGGGCTCCTTCCAGAGCCGGCCGTGGAGGAACGGGCTCCCCGGGTGGGTCTCGTCCGGGCACGGCCACTGGAGCCCGCCGAGGTCTTCCAGCCGCGGGTACGACATCCCCTTGTGCCACGGCGAGAGCGACCGGCATTCGTCCCAGACCTCCTGTGCCGCCGGATGCCCCCAGTCCTTGCCGAGCCTGCGCGCGAGCTCGCAGATGATCTCCATGTCGTCCTTCGCGCCGGCCGGAGGGTCGAGCGCCTTTCGCACGCGCTGGACGCGACGCTCGCTGGAGGTCACGGTGCCTTCGGACTCGCACCAGGACGCGCTCGCCGGAAGGACGACGTGCGCCATGCGGGCCGTCGCGGTGAGGAGGATGTCCTGGACGACCAGATGTTCCAGGCCCCCCAGGAGCCGCGTGGCCCGGTTGAGGTCCGCCTCGGACTGCGCGGGGTTCTCCCCGATCACGTAGAGCGCATGGAGCTTTCCGTGCTCCATCGCCTCGAACATCTGCGTGAGATGCCAGCCGCGTCGCGGCGGGATCGTGCACCCGTAGGCCTTCTCGAACTTCGCGCGGAGCTCGGGGTCCTCGATGTCCTGGCCGCCGGGAAGCCGGTTGGGGAGCGCCCCCATGTCGCCGCCGCCCTGCACGTTGTTCTGGCCGCGCAGGGGGTTGAGACCCGAGCCGAAGCGCCCGACGTGTCCGGTCAGGAGCGACAGGTTGACGAGGGCGAGGACGTTGTCCACCGCGTTGTGGTGCTCGGTGATCCCGAGCGTCCAGCAAATCTGGGCGCGGTCGGCCCGTGCGTAGGCGTGGGCCATCTCCCGGATCGCCTCGCGCGGCACGCCAGTCTCGCGGCTGGCCCGCTCGAGCGTGTACGACTCGACAGAGGCCCGATACGCCTCGATCCCCGTCGTGGCGCGCTCGATGAAGGCGCGGTTCTCCAGGCCCGCCGCCAGGATCTCGCGCCCCACGGCATTGGCGAGCGCGATGTCGGAACCGACGTCGAGTCCCAGCCACGCGTGGGCCCATCGGGCCGAGGATGTTCGTCGCGGATCGACGGCGTAGAGCCGCGCGCCGTTCTTGACGCCCGCCAGGACATGGTGGAAGAAGATCGGGTGCGTCTCGCGCGCGTTCGAGCCCCAGAGAACGATGACGTCGGTCTCTTCCATCTCCCGATAGGAGCTCGTGCCGCCTCCCGCGCCGAAGACCGCCGTCAGACCGACGACGCTAGGGGCGTGTCAGGTCCGGTTGCAGGAGTCGATATTGTTCGTCCCGATGACGGAGCGGGCGAATCTCTGAAGTAAATAGTTGACCTCGTTCGTCGCCTTCGAGCAGGAGAAGTGGCCCACCGCATCGGGACCGTGCCGGAGGGTGACCGCGCGGAACCCCTTCGCGGCACGGTCGAGCGCCTCGTCCCAGGAGGCCGGCACCAGGCGGCCGCCGTCCCGGACCATCGGCTGGGTCAGGCGCGCGTAACTCCCTTTCATCAATGCGAATTATCCCCGTCTGTGCCGCGGGCGCCAACCGGAAAGAGGACGCGCCCCTTGCCGGCGCTCGGGTCGTCGCAAGGACGATTGAAGGCGCTATTCGTTCCCGCCGTCGCGTTGCTCTTGCGGGAGACCGGGGTCGGTCTCGACCTGGAGAGAGGGACGGGGAGCCCCCTCGCCCGCGAGCTCCTCCGAGCGGCGCGCGGCGTTCCTCGCCTCCTCATCGCGGCCCAGGATCGTGAGGACCCGGGCGAGACCGGCCGGGACGCCGGGGTCGAGCGGCGCCTCTGTGGCGCGACGGCGAAGCTCCTCCGCCGCGAGCCGGGCGAAGCGAGCCGCCCGTTCCGGTTCGGCGTCGCGCAAGAGCTCGGCAAGGAGGAGCGCGACCTCCCATCGAAGGGGGTCGAGGCCCACCGCACGGCGGAGCGCCGCGACCGCCTTTTCCCGGTCTCCGCGGGCGAGCGCTGCCCGGCCTCGCCACTCGAAGACCCGGACTCGCCGCACTCGTTCGGTGCGGCCGTGCCTTGAATCCCGCTCCCTGGTGAGCGAATGGGCCAGGGAGCGGGCAGCGCCGTCGAGATCGCCCCGCCGGGCGAGGAGGTACGCCTGCACGTCCCACGGAGAGTTCCGATACCCGTCCCATGGCCCGTTCCGATCCAAGGCCGGGGCGCCGAGCCGCTCCACTTCCCGGAGCGCCGCGCCGTCGATCCCGCGGGCCGCGAGGTAGGCCGCGGCTACCGCGATCGTCGCGCTCTCCCCCTCCGAGAGTGCCCGGAGATGGCCGTCCGCCAGCTTCGTGTCGCCCCGCGCCCGTTCCGCCAGGGCGCCGAGGGAATGCGCGACACGAAGCTCGACCTCCGAAGGAGAATGGAACAGCTCCTCTTTGGCGGGCGGCTGCCCAGGTTCTGGAAGGGCGCCTTCGTCCGGCCAGCGGGCTGGATCGAGGAGGGGCGCGAGCACGAGAAGCGCCCGTTCCGACGAACCAGCCGAGCAGAGATACCACGCGGCATCGAGCCGCTCCTCGGGGGACGGCCGAGCCGCGAGGAGCGGCTCCATCTCCCGGGCGGCCCCGGCGGAATCGCCCGCGACGTGGCGGATCCACGCCTTGCTGGAGATTCTCCGGGCGACCTCGAGTTCGCGCGCGAAAGGCCCGACAATCTGTTCCATTTCCGCGAGGGCGCGATTCCATTCGCGCTCTGAATCCTCGAGGAATTTGCGAGTCTCCTCGTCGAGGTCGGCCCAGGCCTCTTCGTTCGTTCGATCCACGAGCCGAAGCGCCTCCTCGACAGCGCCCGGGACTCGGACGAGGTAGGCGATTCTCCGCTCGATCTCCTCGCGAAGCGAGATCGGAAGATCCATGTAGGAGTGGGAGACCCCCGCGTACCAGAGGAGGGCGTCGCCCGCGCGCGATTCCCTCTCCGCGTTCTCGGCGGCCTTGATCGTGCCGCGAAATTCGTCCCGGGCATCTCTCCGGACCGGGCCCTCGCGGTCCGCCCAGCGATCGGCAACTTCGAGCGCGAACTCCAGGTCCCAGTCGGGTTTGTCCGAGCTCGACCTGTCGATTTTCCCTGCCCACTCCCGAGCGATCTCGATCTTGCCGGCGGCGACCGCCGCCCCGAGGAAAAGAGCGGTCGAACTTCGGGGGAGCAGCAGGTCCTCGTTCTCCTTGCAGAGTTCGAGAGCCTCCTCCCCCTCCCCGTAGTAGAGGAGCGCGCGAACGAGGATATGGAGCTCGTTCACCCACGCCTGGGGCTCGTCGGGCGCCGCTTCGCACGTCTGCCGGAAGTCCTCGCGCTTCAGCCCGAGCTCCTTGTCGGCATCGAGCGCCTCCCGATAGAGCTCCGCCAGGAGCGGGGTATCGGGAGGGACCATCCTTTCCGCGAGCTCCACGGCTCGCTCGATCTCCCCGCTGTGCATGAAGGCGCGGGCGAGAACGCCGGCGTCGTCAACTCCGGGGTCGCGATCCAGGACGAGAGTCGTCAGATCCCAGGCCAGGTCGCGCTCGTGTCGCAGGATCAGCATCCGGACAACCCGGAAGGCGCACCCCGAGTCCGCCGCCAGGACCTCGAACCCTCCCGCGCGAAGGAGCTCCCGCACCAGGTCCGGACGGCGGGCTTCGAACAGGACGCTGAACCAGACAGGGTAGACCCCGGGAGCCTGGAACTTCCCGGGGCCGTCCAGGAGGAAACGCGTGAAGCGAAGCACGACCTCGTGTGGGATCGCGCCCTGGGCCGCCCTCTCCGCGAGGGCCTCGTAGATCACCGGGGGCGCTCCGCCGCCATCCACGCGTCCGACGAGCCAGCTCTCGAGCCCCGAATCCGCGATCTCCAGGGCGGAGCGAATTGCACGCGATACGACCTGCGGATCCTCTTCCCGCAGCACGACGGCCCGTAGGAAAGGCAAGGCATCCCGCCCCACCTGCTGGACAGCGCGGTCGACGAGGGCGACCCGGCCCGGACCCTTCGCATCGTCGAATCCCTCGAGCTCCCGGCCGACTCGCCAAACGAGATCCCGGGAGAGACCCCAGCGCAAGAACTTCAGGAGCTCGCTTGCCCGGAAGCTCACCTCCGGGTCGCCCGAGACGGCCGCTTCCTCCAGGCGAGGCAAGGCCCGCTCCCCCGCTAGCAGAAGGCTTTGTTCGGCCTGTTCGCGCTCCGCGTACTCCGCCGAGCCGAGTCCCTCGACCGACTTCGCGATCTCGTCGTCACCGGGCTCCTGTCCCGGGACGGGCCCCGCCGACACGATGAGAATAGCGGCTGAAACGAGAAGGTGCCGCAGCATGCCCTGTAGCATAGCAGGAACGGTCCCGAAGAGACGAGATCCCAGTGCAGCGGCAAGTGCGAACGGGAGTAGTTCGCCGAAAAGAAGAGCGAGAGACGCCGATCGCGCAGCGAGTCGTCGAGTTCGAGCCCGACGGCGGTATTCAGCGCAACTCGACCAATACCTCGAACCGGGTCTCGGGGGAGCTCGCGAGGGCCTTCCCGAGTCCGGAGAGATAATACTCGAGGTTCGTGCTCCTTTCCGGGGCGGTCCATCGGCTGGCGAATGATCTCCCAGCGACGACACGTTCCTCGCCGACAAGGACGCGTACGTCGACACTGACACCGCCTCCTGTCGGGGCCGGCTCGTCGAGATTCCCCCCGAGCAGGCGCAACCGGAGCTCCACGCCCGTATCGTCCCCGGGACGTTCGGCGAAGAGATCTATCCCGGGGGACCCCTCCGGGAGTTCCTCCAACGCGCGGACCACGAGGTCCACGAAGCCCTCCGCCGTCAGCGGCCGTCCGCGAACCGACTCGATCGTCTCCCGGAGAGACTCGCCGGGGAGAACGGGTCCCGGTTCGACCCACGCCTTCTGGATGACGACGGCGAGCCTTGAAGCGAGCGCCTCGAGCCGGGCGCGTGCGGGCGTCCCCTGCGCCAGGGACCCCAGCCTTTCGCGCACGGCGGGGAGCGCGGCAAGCCCGAGGGCCTCGAGT
>JACQVV010000006.1 GCA_016209595.1 Planctomycetota bacterium | reverse complement strand
TCGCGCCGCAGGTCGTCGAGCTCCAGTCCGCAGTCGCGGAGCGCGTGGGCAGCCACCCCGTCCGGTTCCTGGAGCAGCCCCAGGAGGACGTGCTCGGTCCCCACGAACTCCTGACCGAGCCGTGCCGCCTCCCGACGCGCGGCCTGGAGGCAGGAAAGCGCCCGAGGCGTGAAAGGCAGGTTGCCCCCCCCGGCGGGGATCGACTCCCCGGGAGACAGATTGCAGGAGAGATTCTTCCGGATGTCTCCGGGATCGACGCTCCTCTCGGAAAGCAGGTGGGCGGCCACGCCGCTCCCCTCGCGAAGGAGCCCGAGAAGCAGGTGCTCCGTCCCGATGAAGTTGTGGCGCAGGGCGTGCGCCTCTTCTCGCGCGAGCGCCAGCGCCCGGCGCGCCCGGTCGGAGAAGTTGTCGAACAAGTTCAGTCGAGCTCCCGGAACCTCTCTCTCGTGCCCTGTCCCTCGGAAACCTTATTGCCGCTAGCGTCGTAGAGGACGAGGTGCGGAATGCTCCGGATCCGGTGCTGCCGCGCAACGTCCGACTCCCATTTCACTATGTCGATCTTTCTCACCACGACGGTCTTCTTTCCCTTGGCCTCAGCCTCCAGCTGCGGCTCGAGCTGCCGGCAAGCCCCTCACCAGTCCGCCCCGAAGACGAAGAGCGTGTATTTGTCCTTGGCCAGATGGTCCTTGAACTCGACTCTCTCCCCGTGGGAGATCACTTCCAGATCCGACGACTTCTCCTCTGTGAAAAGCGGGCACCCCGCCAGGATGAGTCCCGCCAGGATGAGGCACGGAGCCGCGGCAAGTCCCACGCGGATTCGCTTCAACGATCCTCCTCCTTCCCCGCCTCGAGGTCGTCGATCAGGTTCTTCAAGAACTGGTTCTGGAAGCGTCCCTTCTCCCGCCCCGGCTGGATCCCGGGGAGGAAACGCCTCGTCCAGAACTTGTAGAGATACCGGAGCACCCCCTCGGCCGGGAGCTCGCTCTCGACCCGCACCCGGAGGAGGTTCACCCCCGGCGCCTGCCGGCGCCAGGAGAGGGCGAGCTCGGTCCCCCGGCCCCCGCGCCCCTGTGTCGCGGTCTGGACGAGATCGCGGAAGAGTTCATCGAAGTCGATCATCATCATCCAGTCCGGAACGACCCCGAAGAGCCTCCCGTCGATCCGGGCGACCTTGGGCGGCCGGCGGTAGCGCTGCACGAGGACGAAACCCTCCTCGCCCGTCGCGAGCTGCAGCTCTGCCGTGAGCCCCACGAGGAGCAGGTGGAGCCCGCTGTAGCCGGCCTCGAAGTCGTAGATCGCCTCCGCGCTCTCGAGCCCGTCCGGCAAGAGGAACGGCTTCCCTCCGGGCACCGGCCGCCCCTTCCCGTCCACGGGCAGGAACGCCCCGCCAGACAGGAGCGCGCTCGAGCGCATGAGATAGTCCTGCGACGAAAGCGAGTAGCGCAGGCGCTCGGCCCCGTCCGCGTCCCTGTATACGCCGGTCGCGCGGAACGTCAGGTCGGGAGAGGTGAAGAACCTGTAAAGCCTGGGGTACTTCCCCTCGAATGCCTCGATCCGGGGCCCGAACCTGGACGTGAACTGGATCGGATCCCCCTCCCGGTACTCCCGCGGGAGCTCGACCAGGTCCTCGATCCGGAAGAACTCCCGGATCCACTCGAAGGTCTTCGGGTAGGATCGGGAGAGCGTCACGAGAATCCGCCAGTCTTCCTCCTCCAGGCCGCCCGACGTCGCGAGATCGGTGGGCTCGCCGGCGGCACGCTCGATCGTCCCCAGCGTCTCCACGAGCCAGGCGAGCGCCTCGAGGCCGCCGAGCTCCCCGGCGGAGATCCCGATCTCGCCGTCGAGCGCATACGCGGACTCGCCCAGGACTCCCTTTTCGATCGGAGTGAGGCGCACGCGGCTGTAGAAGTCGCCGACTTCGAGCGCACGGAGATCGTCGGGTTCGGCGAGCGCGAAGCGATACTTCGAGTCCTCGAGCCGGCCAACGAAGACGACCTCCCGGGTCCCGCCCCCGACGTCGTGGGGGAACGACCGGTAGATCTCGTGGACGTCGAAGTCGATCAGGCCCCCATCGAGCGCCTCGAGGAACTCCCGGGTCGAATCGTCCACATCGAAGCCTTCGAGCAGCGCGCGCGCGATCCGCACCAGAACGATCATCCGGTCGATCCCGGCCTCCCGCGCGCCGGGTCCGGTCCGCTCCGGCGCCATCGCCCGGTACGTGTCGAGCCAGTCGACCCTCTCCCGCTCGGGCTCCTCCTCGTAGGCGGCCGGGATCTCGAGCGCCGGTTCCGGCGGAGTCACCGGGTGTGGACACCCGGCGGAGAGGAGTGGAAGGGCGAGGACCGCCACCACCAGCACGGCGAGCGCGGCAATCCTATTCAACTTTCCCCCAACGGGTTGCAGAGTTCGATCGAAACGCACTCGCTCCATCTACGCCTCCTTCGTCGGCCGCGAACGAGTTTAGGCCAGGCCAGGGAACGCGTCAACTACCGCTCGCCGGCTCCTGGGATCTCCATCGTGGCACGGTCGAGCATGCTCTCGGCCTCCGGAGATGGACGAGCCAGCTCGGTCAGCTCCGCGAGGGCCCGGCGGCCCTGGTCGGACCCCGTCGTGGCAAGGCCGACAGCCAGGAAGAGCGCCCGCTGGAGTTCCGGCCGGTGGAGTGACGGCACCGTGCGAAGCCTCTCCAGGCGTTCCATGAGCGCGACGCCCCCTATTCCCGAGAGCCATTCCGAGGCGGGCAGGACCGAGGCCGCCCAGACCGCGAGCGTTCTCTCCCCACCCTCCTTCCCGACCGCGCGCGCGACGAGGTCGAGCCGCCCCTCGTCCCGGAGGATCTGGAGACCGATCTCGCGGCTTTCCCCCGGGATGCCGAAGAGGAACCCCCGGAGCGACTTCGATTCGAAGCGGCGGATCGAGTCCATGGCGCCCGGCAGCGCGAGGGCTTCCTTGAGCGCCAGTCGCACCCGCAGGCGGGCCCTGGCCCCGGGCGTGTAGAGGAAGTGGAAGTCGGTCGGGAGGGCGCCGTAGATGTCGGCGAGGAACTCGAACTCGTCCCGCGCGGCCGCTCGAAGGTCTTCCAGCGCCGCCTCGCCTTCGATCCGATGCGCCGCTCCCGAGGGGAGCCCGGGCCCCCGCCCGAAACTATAGGAGATCTGCCATCCGTCGAGGAGGACGACACCTTGCCGCGCGTCTCCCGCAAACGCCAGAGGCCCGCCGTCCGGCAGGGCGAAGCGCACCCCGTGGAGAACCCAGTCGCTCCAGGTCGCGCCATCGGTCATCGCGCCGCGGGCCAGCGCCCGCCATCCTCCGGACCCGGCGTCGGGCGACAGGGGAACGAACTCCACTCCCTCGCTCACGTACCGGGGAGCGATCTCGCGCTCGTGATAACGGAAGTTCGGATAGAGGTAGAGAGCCACGAAACCGGCGAGACCCAGGGCGAACCCCCAGAGAAGCTGGGAGCGCCGGCGCCTGGAGATCCTCCGCAGGCCGGCGCGGCGCCCCCGGCCAGCCCGGCTTCCACAGATCCCGCAGGAATCCGACCCCGCCTCCACGGCCCAGCCGCAGCGCGGGCACGTCCCCGGCGAACCGAGTCCCGTTGTTCGCATCTTCTAGTGTGCTCGAGAATCTCTCGGCGCCGGCTTCACCCGGCGCACCCCAGATGAGATTCTAGCGCCGTGGGCCCAGCGCGGGTTCCTCATGAAAAAAAACCTCGAAACCCGCTGTTTCTATGTACTCGAAAACGCCAGCACGCGGCCCGACGCGTCCACCAGATGGGCGCGGAGGTCGCCGGGACCCACCGGGAGACGCTGGAGCTCCGGAATCTCCTCCGTCCGCACGAGCCTCGCGCCGGGCAGTATGGTCACCGGCCAGACACGGATCACGCGGAGCGCTCCCTTTCCGAGCGAGAGGTGGAGCCATAGAGGAAGGGGCGCGCTCCATCCCGACTCGATCTCGATCCGGGCCCGGGTCCCGGAGAGGTCGAGTCCAAGACGCACGGGCCCCGGAGGCGCGGGGCGCGGCACGGGCTCTCCGGTCCGGATCCTCCCGCGGACCCGCGAGAGTCTGGAGGAGTCCCGGATCGCGAGCCCCGCGCGGGGCCGGGCGCTGCGGCACCGGAACGAGAACTGGCTGTTCGGCCGGTCGCCGGCGATCCAGTTCCTCCGGAAGAGGACGAGGAAGTTCGAGGTCGTGCCGAAAAGCGGCTCGGGACGGTTCGTCACGTCCATGGGAAGCCACACGCCGCGGATGCGAACTTCCGCGATCGCGTGGAGGCGCGTCGAGTTCGCGAAACGGCCGAGCGCCACCCGCGCGGGGACGCCGCGGGCCCGGAGAAGCGCCGCGAGGAGCGCGGCCTGCTCGGTGCAGTCCCCCTCGCCGGCGACCAAGCCCGCGAGAGCGCCGCGCTCCTCCTCCTGCACGCGATAGTGGAGGACGCGCCGGACCGCGTGAAAGGCGTTTCCCGCGATCTCCTCCGCGCGCTCTCCCGCCAGCCCTCGGGCGAGGTCCCTCACCGCGGGGGCGTCGGACTCGATCCCGGGTTCGGGCGAGAGAAACTCGCGACCGGCGCGGCGTTCCGGCAGGGGGCCAGGGCCGCCGGCGCGAATCGCCGCCACGTCCCAGAGAACCGAGCGCGTCCGCACCAGCGCGTCGTAACGGAAGTTCAATGCACGGGAAGAAGTACCTAGAAAGTCCTGGTCGACGTGGAGCCAGGCGTTCCCCGCGAGGTCGGTCGCGATCCGGGCCGGTTCGCTCGCGCGGAGGTCCTCGAGCTCCTGCGCGATCCCGGCGGCCTGCGGGAACGAGAGGAGAAAGGAGAGGTCGCGGACCCCGGCGCCGGGGGGCTCCTTCACGTCCAGGGCGAAGGAGTAGCGGTAGTGCGACTCGGGCGGCGCGCCACCGGCGTAGGCGACGGGAAGAAGCGTCCTCCTCCCGCGGCTTTCCACGAAGAACCGATAGATTCCGCCGAGCTCCTCGCCGCCGAACCGGTGCTCGATCGTCACGCGAGCGCCTGGCGCGAGCACCCGCGCCCAGAGGACGCGCCCCCAGGGGTCGGCCAGGCCGACGGTCGTCTCGCGAGAAAGCCCGCTCGAGCGAGGGCCCACCTCCAGGCGCACCCTCTCGCCCCGCGCGACACCTTCCCCAGAAGGCTCCCCGAGCTCTCGCCCGTCCACGCCCAGGACCCTGACGGCCGTCACTTCTTCGCGGCTTCGAGGAGCGCGAGGAACTCGGAGGCCTCCATCACCTCGATCCCGAGCTCCCGGGCCTTCTCGAGCTTCGACCCCGGCTTCCCGCCGGCGATCACGAGACCGGTCTTTTTCGAGACGCTCCCGGACGGCTTCCCTCCGAGCGCCGCGATCCGCTCCTCGATCTCCTCGCGCGAGAGCTCGCCCACCTTGCCCGTGACGACGACGGTCTTGCCGGCGAGCGGTCCGGTTGCATCCGGTTCCTCCCCCGCCTTCGCCTTTCGGGGCCGTGGCCCGCCCGGAGCCTCGGTCGTCACGCCGGCCGCCTTCAGGCGCTCGAGGATCCGCCGGTGCTCCGGATCGTCCATCCACAGGACGATCGCGCGCGCGATCGTGGGTCCGACGCCCTCGACCTCCTGGAGTTCCTCCTCCGCCGCGCCCGCGATCTCGCCCAGGGAGCCGAAGTGCGCGGCCAGCACCCGGGCAACTTTGGCCCCCACGTGACGGATGCCCAGGGCGGCGAGAAGGCGGGCGAGCCCCCGGCTCTTCGACGCCTCGATCGAGCGGACGAGGTTTGCCGCGCTCTTCTCCCCCATCCGAGGAAGCGCCGCGAGGTCCTCGACCCGGAGGTAGTAGAGATCCGAGACATCGGAGACAAGCCCCTTCTCGATCAGCGCGGCGACGAGTTTCTCGCCCAGGCCTTCCACGTACATCGCCCCCCGGCTCCCGAACATCTTGACGAGCGAGAGAAGGCGCGCGGGGCACGACCGGAGAGTACATCGGAGATACACGCCCTCCGGGTCCTTTTCGACCGCCGCGTCGCAGACCGGGCACCGCTCCGGGACCGGAACCGGGGTCTCGGAGCCCGTCCGGCGCTCCGTCACGACCTTCACGACCTGCGGGATGATCTCCCCTGCCTTCTCCACGAAGACAAGGTCCCCGACCCGGATGTCCTTCCTCGCGATCTCGTCGAAGTTGTGGAGCGTCGCGTGGGCCACGGTCGTCCCGGACAGGTGGACCGGTTCGAGGATCGCGACCGGCGTGAGGATCCCGGTCTTTCCGACCTGGACCTCGACCGCCCGGATCGCGGTCACCTGCTGCTCGGGCGGGTACTTGTAAGCGATCGCCCAGCGGGGGCTCCGCGAGCGGAGGCCGAGCCGCTCCCGGAGCTCGAGCGAGTCCACCGTGACGACCACGCCGTCCATCGCGTAGTCGAGCGAGAAGCGGACCGCCTCGAGCTCGGCGCAGCGGGCGACCACCGAATCAATGTCCGGACAGACCGCGCGATACGCACCGACCGGGATTCCGCGAGAGCGGAAGAACTCCATCGCCTCGCCGTGGGTCCGCGCGGCCAGGCCTTCGGTTGCCCCCAGCGAGTGGGCCACGAAGGCGAGGCGCCTCGCCGCCACGATCCGGGGGTCGAGGTTCTTCAGCGTCCCCGCGCAGGCGTTTCGCGGGTTGGCGAAGAGCGGCTTTCCCGCCGTCTCGAGTTCCCGGTTCAGTCTTTCGAACTCGCGCCGGGGCAGGTACGCCTCCCCCCGCACCTCCAGGAACGGCGGCGGCTCGCCCGAGGAGCGGTCAAGCGCGAGCGGGATGCCGCGGATCGTCCGGACGCCCGCCGTCACGTCCTCGCCCACATCGCCCGACCCCCGCGTGAGCGCCCGGACCAGCCGGCCTCGCTCGTACCAGAGGGCGAGCGCCACACCGTCCACCTTGAGGTCGGTGTGATAGGAGATCTCGACCGTGGGGTTCTTGTCCGGGGTCGCGCTAGCGCGCTCCAGGAGGAACCGCCGGAGCTGCAGGTCGAACTCGCGGATCTCTTCGGAAGAGTACCGGTTGTCGATCGAGAGCATCGGCGCGCGGTGGGGAACCTTCTCGAACGCGTCCAGCGGCTCCCCGCCCACCCGCTGCGAGGGGCTGTCCGGCGTCACCAGGTCCGGATGAGCCTCCTCGAGCGCCAGGAGCTCGGCCATCAGCCGGTCGTACTCCACGTCGGAGATCTCCGGGCTCGCCTCGACGTGGTACTTCCGGTCGTGGTGCCGGACAATCTCCCGGAGCTCCTCCAGGCGCCTTGCGGCCAATTCGCGTGCGTTCTTCTTCCTTCTCGCCAAATCCGATCCTCGATCGGTATCCGCATATCCTAGCCGGACAGGGTATGATTCAGGTGGCTAGGTCTCTGTCCCGGGTCGCGCATGCGCGCTCCAGGGTCGCCTGGATGACCATGTCCCGTATCCTTATCGTCGACGACGACAAGAAGATCCGGACCCTCCTCACGAAGGGCCTGGAGCGCGCCGGGTTTCACGTGGACACCGCCGCGACCGGCAAGGAGGGGATCGAGAAGGTCGCCGTCGAGAACTACGCGGTCGTCCTCATGGACCTACGCATGCCCAACCTCGACGGGCGCACCGCGATCAAGGCGATCGAGGCGGGAAGGCCGGGGGTCCGCATCTTCGTCCTGTCCGGGCTCGACGATCCGGCGCTCCGCGAGTCGATCCAGTCCTCGCATCCCTCGGTCGCGGGATGGATTCCGAAGCCCTTCCAGATTCAGGAAGTTGTCGACCGCGTCCGGGCCGCTCTGGGCGGACGTTGAAGTCAGTCTGCAAGCTTCAGCCTTCAGGGTGAAGCACGGCGTCTTTCTGAAGGCCGAAGCCTGAAGCCAGAAGGCTGAGTTCGAGCTGGAGCTCCCGGATCCGCTCGTCGAGGAGATCGGGATGGAGCCGGTCCGCCTTGACCATTCGCGCGGCGGCGGTCCGCGCGGCCCGAACCGGGTCGGGTTCCTCGACCAGCGCAAGGACACCGTGCGTCAGCATGTCTTCCGGATCGTCGGTCTCCCGCTCCATCGCCCGGTCGAGCCAGTGCCGGCCGGCGGCCGTGTCTCCGAGCCTCTGGCAGGCGCGTCCAAGGAAGATGGGAACGACGCGACCAATGGCGTCCTTTCCCTGCTTTCCCTCTCCCATGGCCTGGACGTGCGCTTCGAGCAGGCGGCGGGCGGCCTCGTAGTCTCCGGCGAGGAAGCGCGCGGCCCCGAGGAGGGCGCGATCCTTCGCTTTGCCGGGAATCGCCGCGGGGTCGGCCGGAGGGGTCTTTCCGGCCGCTTCGATCGCGGGGAGATCCCGGGCCGTCTGGATGGCCCGGATCTCGAGCGAGCGGTCGAGCCACTCGCGAGCCGGGGCGAAATCTCCCCGGCGGAAAGTGGTCCGGGCGAGGAAGGCCGTGACCGAGGGCGCGAGCGGGTGCTCGGCGAGCGCTTCTCCGAGTCTCTCGACGTAGCCCGAGAGCGCGGCATGGGCCTCCTCGACCTGGCCGCACCGGAAGTGCGCCCACCCGATGTACGCCAGGCCCTTTGGGTCGGCCGGATCTAGGGCCGCCCCCTCGCGCGCCCGCTCCAGAGCGTCGAGATAGCGGCGGGCCGAGACTGCGCCCTCGACGTCCGCCATCGCCCGTTCGAAGCGGGAGCGCCGCCATTTTGCGGCGAGCCACGCGCGCAGGGAGGCGCGGGGCGCGGAACTGTCGGCCTTTGATTCCGCACTCCGCATCCCGCATTCCGCACTCCCTGGAGGTTCCCTGCGGCGGAGCCGGATCGCGCGGGCCTCCATCGCCGCAACCAGACGAGCGAGGAGCTCCGGGTTCTCACCTACGCCGGGCGGCGAGAGGAGCGAAAGACCCGAGGCAACCTCTCCCCGGTCGAAGTGCGCGACCGCACGCCAACCCCGCGAGACGAGATTGGCCGGCTCGACCGCGAGCGCCCGGTCGAGGCTCGCGCCGGCCTCCTCGAGCCGTCCCGCGTCGAGAAGGACCCGCCCGCGCACGAGGTGGGCGACCGCGCTCTCCGGCGCGAGCGCGACGGCCTCGTCCGCCGCGCGGGCCGCGTCGTCCTCGCGTCCGGCCGCGGAAAGCGCGAGGGCGAGGTGCCAGCGAAGGGCCGGCGAGCGGGGGCCGGATGCAAGGCCCCGGGCCAGCCGATCCACCGCCCCGGCGGCGTCGCCAGCGGCCATTTTCGCCTGTCCCGCGCTCAAGGCGCATTCGACGGCCAGGCGGCTGACAAGGCTCGAGGTCAAGGGTTCCGGGCGGCTCGCGTTCGTTGCGAAGAGTGTAGTTTCTTGTCAGGGTCCGGGCAAGTTGATAGGCTCCCGGCATGACCCGAGTCGTCGTCATGGAAGTGCACCCCGGACTCCGCAAGTACCGGCGCGCCGAATACACGGTCTTCACGATCGAGGGCGAGAACACCTTCGGTTTCCAGAAGGTCGTGCGGGACCACATTCTGGCGGAGACCGGGAACATCGCGGTCCACGTCCGCGCCCTGAAGATGATCAACTCCGGCTTCGTGGGCCTTCTCATGTTCCTCTACAAGGAGGTATCGCGAACCGGCCGCCGGTTCATCCTCTACAACCCGAACCAGCGCCTGCGCGATCTCATCCTGGTCATGGGCCTCGATCGGGAGCTCGTGACGACGACCGGGGTCGAGGACCTGCCGCCCTCAACGCTGGGCTTCTCGCTGGACGACGAGGGGGACCTCGGGGACTGCATCCACTCCTACCGAGTCCAGGGGTTCCGGATCCTCTCGATCGAGGGGCGCGCGACGTCGCTCCTCTCGGACCGCCTGCGCGCTCTCGTCCAGGAGGACGCGGGAAACGTCGCCATCCACATCGGGGCGCTCGAGGCCCTCGACTCGACCTTCTTCGAGACGGTCCTCGACCTCCACAGGCGGCGCGCGGAGGCGGGCCGCGACCTGCCCCTCCTCAACCCCTCGATCGAGTTCCACGGGAGGCTGAGGAAGGAAGGGGTGGAGCAGCGGATGACAATCGTGACGGCGCTGGATCAGCTCGTGAAGGTGTAACGCGCTGGCTGCCTTGAAGGCGGTTCATGCTGACGATCGAGTCAGGTTTGCGCTCGCGAGTTGGTCACGGTCACGGTCACGGTCACGGTCGACGGTCACGGCGTGATCGTGTTCGTGACCGTGGTCGTGTTCCGTGACCGTGACCGTGACCGTGACCGTGACCGTGTGCGTCTGCGTGGCATGCCTCATCGGGCTGGGGCGAAGACTCCCTAGAAGAACAGCTCCACGACGTAGCCCTCCCCCTCGCACGCGGCGCACTTTCCCGAGCCTTCGCAGCGGGAGCACTTATCCCCGCGAAAAGTGGTCCCGGTCCCCTCGCAAAGCTCGCAGCTCCCCGCCCCGGCGCAACTTTCGCAGAGCGAGCCCGACGCGGAGAGCCGCCAGCCCGAATCGCCCGGGACGGCGACGAACCGGTAGGGCGGAGCCCGTGCGTCCGCGGCTTCCCCCGCGAGCGCGGCGAGGATCTCGACCGCTCCGCCGGGCAGTTCGCGCTTCACGGGGACCGAAAGCGCAGGGGGCACCACGGCGGCCGCGGCGAGGACCTTCTTTCCCTGCTCCCGGCCCGCCTCTAGCTCGCGGGCGAGCGGCGCCGGAGCGAGGAGGAGGCCGAGCGCCTGCTCGTAGTCCTCCCGGAGTCCCGCGAGCAGCGAGGCCTCGACCGACCCGGCGAGTCGCGGCGCGGCCGCCCGGTAGGTCGCGACGAGCGCCTCGGGGCTCGCCCGGTCGATCGCGGGCGGCGTGGGGATGTCGCCCTCCACGATCGGGAATCCGACCGGGTCCGCAACCCGGAACCCGTCGCCCTGGCAGGGCGAGCACGCGCCCGACCCGCGGCACGAAGCGCACCGATCCGGAGATTCTCCCTCCGGGAGGCCGCGGTGCGGGCACCGGCCGCTCCCCCGGCATGCGGAACACGGCAGCGCGAGCGATTCGACGAGCCATCCCCGGGCCCCACGGACGAGTTCCACGCGGTAGACGCGCTCCTCCTCGCGCTCGGACGTGTCCTCGGGCCCTTGCACGCGGATGCGGGAGGCGAGCTCGACCCGAACCCGATCCTCGCCAAGGGCCTTTTCGTCGCGAACGAGCGTCCGCGGCTCGAGCAGGCTCCGGGCCAGGGCGGCGTCCGCGGCCTCCTTTCTGACTCTCTCCTCGAGGGCCCCCGCGAGAACCTGGAGCGCGTGCGCCGCCAGCGCGCGGGCCCGCGGAGGGGCTAGCCTCGTCTTCGCCTGCGCCAGGAAGCCGAGGATCACGTCGTCCACGTACGCTCTCGCCACCGCACCCGCGTCCCCCGCGTCGAGGCCCGAGAAGTCGAACCGGACCGCGAGCTTCCCCGGCTCCGGCTCGCTCCACTCGACGTCCGCCCGCGCGGTCGCCGGAGCGAGAAGACAGCCGGCGGAAAGGAGGAGGATCGAGGCGCGCAAGACTACCCCTGGGTTGCGTTCTTGCCGTAGGGCGGGGGCTTGTCCCCCGCCGCACACGGGCCGGGACAGGCCCGGCCCCTACTGCGGGATGAGCGAGCGGATGTCCGCCACGATCTTCGGGTCCTGGTCGCCGAAGGAAGCCTTGACCTTCCCCTCCAGCCACTTGCCGACGGTGGCCGCGGCCAGCGCCCCGATGCCCGGAAGCGCGAAGAGCCCGGCTCGGAGCCCCAGCGACGCGAGGAACGTGGCGATGCGTTTCGCCTCCTCGCGGTACTCCGATCCCAGGGCGAGTTCGGACTCCGGCACGGGCGAGCCGGAGAGGTAGTGGAGCACCGCCTTCACCTGGAAGGCCGCGAACATCGCCGTGTCGCCCGTGAACTTCATCCCGAGCGGCACGGTCAGGATCGACTTGAACGCGAGGTTCACCGTCTCGATGATGAGGCTCTCAGCGCTTCCAACGACGAAGGTACGGAGGCGCTTCCAGCTCGTGACCGTCGCCCAGGCCTCGCCGGCCGCACCCCCGATCCTCTGCCAGGCGCGGGTGACCAGGCCGCGCTCCTCCTTCTTCTCTTCGTGTCCCGCCCGCTCGAGAACCTCGCCGACCTCCTTGATCGCCTGCTCGTCCCCGCGAAGCGCGCCCCGCAGGCGCGCGAGGAACGAGTCCTGGACCTCCCGCGGGATCTCGGCTGGACCAGCCACGGTCATTCCTCCGGCTCGTCGGCCGGCTCGGCGGGGCTCCCGCCGTCCTCGGTGAAGGAGCGGAGGTTCGAGAAGAGCGTTCCGAAGCTCATGAGCTGCATCCCGTACCGGTCCAGGACCTCGTTCAGGGCGAAGCCGCCCGAGCGCACGTCCTCCTCGTGCTCGATGATGTACTCGGCGATCCGTCCCATCAGGGTCCCGAAAGCCGTCTGGAGCACGTCCATCGCCTGGCGTGCCCTCTCGGGCGAGATCGGTTGGGGGTCTTCTTCGTACACGAGTTCGAGAGAGTACAGGTTGCGAGCCGCGCCGTCAATGTCCGGGGTCGTGCTTTCGCGCTCCGGCGTCCGGATCCTTCGACGCGCGGGCCGCGAGTTCCTCGTAACGGCCGACCGCCTCGCCGACGATCCCGAGCGACCCCCGCCAGAAGGCCTCGCCCGTGATATCGATCCCTTGAGAGCGCGCGATCTCGGCCGCGGGGCCCAGCCCGGTCGAGGCGAGCATCCGCTCGTAGTCCGCCACGAAGCCGGGGCCGCGACCCCGGTAGATCGCGTAGAGCCCGAGCCCGAAGAGGAGGCCGAAGGCGTAGGGGTAGTTGTAGAAGGAGAGGTCCGGGATGTAGTAGTGCGGCTTCACCGCCCACATGTACTCGTGGAGCGTCGCCGGATCGATCGAGTCGCCGTAGGCTTCGAGCTGGGCCGAGCGCATGAGCTCGCAGAACTCGCTCGCGCCGAGGTCGCCTTTGGCACGCCGCTCGAAGACCGACTTCTCGAAGAGGTAGCGCGAGTAGATGTCCACGATGACCTGGCTCGCGCCGACGAGGTTCGCGTCGAGGATCGCCAGGCGCTCGGAGTCCGAGGAGGCCGCCTCGAGCGCCGCGCGGAAGACGATCGTCTCGCAGAAGATCGACGCCGTCTCGGCGAGCGTCATGGGGCTCTTCGCTCGGAGCGGCGGGACGTCCTTCTGCATCTCGTTGTGGTAGGCGTGGCCGAGCTCGTGGGCGATCGTCGAGACCTGGTCGAAGGAGCCGTCGAAGTTGACGAGCACCCGGGATTCGGCGACTTCCGGGAGGTCCATGCAGAAGCCGCCGCCCACCTTTCCGGCGCGCGGCTCGGCGTCGATCCAGCGCGAGTCGAAGGCGCGCCGCGCGAAGCGGGCGAGCCGCTCGGAGAACCCGGAGAACTGGCAAACGATGAAGTCGGCCGCCTCGCGGTAGGCCCACTTCTTCTCCAGGCGACCGACCGGCGCCTCCTTGTCCCACCAGGCGAGCCTCTCCTTGCCAAGGGCGCGGGCCTTGGCCCGGTAGTAGCGGCGAAACGTGGGGAAGGACCCGGCGGAGGCCGCGAGGAGCGCGTCCAGCGTCCGGCGGTCGATCCGCGCCGAGACGAGCGAGGGCTGGATCGCGTCCTCGTACTTCCTCCCGCGATTGGTGACGAGCCCCCACCCCTTGACCCCGTTCAGGCACGCCGCCATCGTCTCGCGCGCGCCCCCCCAGGCACGGATTTCCGCCTCGTGGGCCCGCCGGCGGACCTCCTCCGAGGGCTCGGTCGCGAGCGAGCGGACCTTCGACATCGGGAGCTCCTGGACCTTCCCTTCGAGCTCCACCGGGACCAGGATCTGGGAGGTGACGACCCCGTGGAGGCGCGACCAGGCGACCGCCCCCGCGAGCGAGAGCTCCTGCTCGAGATTCTCCTCCGCCTCGGACATGAGGTGCCGGCTCCGCTCCCGCGTCTCCCGGAGGAAGAAGAGGTGGTCGGAGACCGTCTTCGAGTGCGCCGCGAGCGACTCCAGGCGGTCCCCGATCCGCCCGACGTAGCCCGCGAACCGGACGTCCGCCGCGGCGAACCGCACCGCGAGCTGCTCGAGCTCGGAGAGCTTCTTCTTGGCCCCCTCGTCGAAGGTGTCGGTCGAGTGGTGGGCGTAGACGTACGACTCGAGCGTCTCCAGCCTCTTCACCAGGCGGTTCGTCCGGTCGATGACTCCGCCGACGACAAGGGCTAGCTCGCGGTCCGGGAGCTTGGAGACGTCGGCCGCCGCACAGACGCCCGCCCGGTCGAGCTCGCGCTCGTGCTCTTCGAGCCAGCCAGTCCACTCCGCGAGCGCCGCCGCGTACTCGGGACTCGCGAGAGACGGGTAGACGTTCGTGACGTCCCAGTGGGGAAGGGCTTCGGTGACGGCCATGGGGAGGAGCTCCGCGTTGTGTTGGGGCGCCATTCTACCCGCGAGCGGTCAGGTCTTCGGAAACTCCAGCCCCCAACGTTCGAAGTGCCCCTCGATCGCCGCGCGGACGCCGAGCTCGCGCGCCCACCGGGCAAGATACGGCAGATCAAGGAGGCCCGAGACGCCTTGGAACAGGACGAGACGCTCGATGGCGTACTGGTCCTTGAAACGGTTGGCGATCGCCTTGTGGAGGATGAGGTCCTCCGGCCCGATGATCCAGACCTCGCGCCCGTCGATCTTCCCCCGCCTGCGGCGCGTGAAGGCCTCTTCCTGGTAGCGGGTCGCGATCGGAAAGAGGTCGATCCTGATCTCCTGGCCCGGGTAGTACGCCGTGACCTTGATCACCTCCATGCCCCCGGAGAGATGATTCCGGCGCCCGCCGCGAGCGGGCTCGGGGACCGAGATCCCTTCCCCTTCCAGCGCGTCCAGGAGCTCGACCAAACGGGACTCGTCCAGGGCCAGCGTGAGATCGACGTCGTAGGTCGTCACCGGCATCGTGTAGTGGGGCACAACGAGACCCCCCATCACCATGTACTCGATTCCGAGCGATTCGATGGCATCGAGCGTCCGGTAGAGAGTCTGAACGACGCGGTCCATCGGCCCGCCGCCCGCGCTCAACGGAGACTACGGAACTTTTCCACCAGGTGCTCCGTCCCGACGTCCTTCTCGTACTTGTTGATGAGCCGGCAGCGCCGCAGCAGCTCTTCCTCCGGAAGCGCGAGCATGATTCGATCCATCTGGCGCGCGAGGTCGATCGCGAGTTGTGTCCGCTCGTCGGGCGGGATGCGCCGATACCTGTCGATCTCTTCCTTGCTGTAGAGCCCGTAGTAGAGTTCGTCGCTCATGCCGGTCAAGATTCTACCCCGGTCCCAGATTCAAAGACGGCCCGCGGCGGACTACCGCTTCCGCGCCGAGAGGAGGGAACGCGCCCAGCGAAGGTCGGCGCGCGCGAGCGGGGGGGCCGGCGGCCTCGAGTAGTCGATCAGGTTCCAGTACGCGCCGGCCGCGTAGACGTGCTCGACCATCGCCTGGAGGTCGAGCGCCGCGTCGGGGTCGGGCGAGAGAAGCGGAACCGGGATCCGCGGCAACCGGTCCCGGAGGCGGGTCGCGTAGACCTGGGCATGGTGGCGGGGACTCGCCCGGCGCACGACCGTGAGGCAGTCGTAGGGTCGCAGACGATCCAGGCCGTCGAGGGGGATAGCGGCCACGTGCTCCCCCCCCCGCAGGAGGTCGATCTCGACGAGGTGGACCTCGCTCGCGAGAACTTCTTCCTGTTTCTGCCGGTACTTCTGGGCCGCGTCGGTGCCCGATCGCTTGTTCCCGGGCGAGAGGACCTCCAGGATCGTGACCACCCGGCCGGTTCGCCCGGTCGTCCGGACTTCGATCCAGGCCTCCTCGCGTTCGTCATCCGGGAGGATCAGCGTGACGGCCGGATCGATCGCCTCTCCCTCGTATCCGTGAACGGGGCCAGCCCGCCGCCGCGAGATAACGACGTCGGGATAGATGTTCCGCTCGACCGGCGTCTCGACGACGAGACGCGTTCCGTACTTCGCCGTGTACCGTGGCGTGAGCTTCGCGCACAGGTCGCGGGCCATGTCCGTGACGAGCTCGTGGTGGAACGAAACCCACCAGTCGGGGTTCTCCAGCCACGGGTCCATGCCGGGGAAGGGGTAGCGCGAGTGGTTCTTCATCGACAGAGATTCTATCTCACCCCGTTCCCGCAGACCTGGCCGAGCGAGCCTTCTTCGGCCGCTTCTTGGCCGCCGGTTTCGATGGCTTCCGTGCCTTCGTCCGTCGCGCGCCGTCCTCGCTCTCGGGGAGGGGCTCGCCGGGCCGCAGCACGACGTATCCGTCTTCGAGGAACGCTTGTTCGAGGAGCTCGCCGAAGCTCTTTCTCTTCTTCATGCCGTCTCTCCTCCGAGCGGGATTCGCACAAGATCTCCGTTCCAGTCGCATGCCAGGATTCTATCCTCCCCCCCCGGCGCAGGGTGACAACTCGGGCGACAGCCGGCGTGATATCCTGGCGCGCGATGGCTGCCGACGAGAGGCCCAGCGTCGCGCCGACCCTTCCGGAGTCGATGCTCGAGGGCGCCGACACCGTCCTCGTGCGCGGGGAGGAGGCGGAGAGGGTCCGCACGGTCCTCTCCACCCCCGGGGCGGGAGGCACCGCAAAAACCGCAAAAACGCCCGGCGGCGCGGCGAAGAGCGAGGCCTACCGGATGGGGGAGCTCCTCGGGAAGGGCGGGATGGGCGCGGTCTACGTTGCGGTCGACGTCGCCCTCGGGCGCGAAATCGCGATCAAGGTGGCGCTCGCCCCGGATCACCCCGAGCTCCTCTCCCGCTTCCTGACCGAGGCGCGCGTCACGGCGGGTCTCTCCCATCCCGGGATCGTCCGGGTCCACGACATGGGCCTCGACGACGCCGGGCGGCCCTACTTCACCATGAAACGGATCCGCGGGAAACCGTGGAGCGAGGCGCTCGAGGGGGAGACCCCGCGCGAACGGCTCGATGTCTTCCAGAAGGTCGCCGAGGCGGTCGGCCACGCCCACGCGAAAGGCGTCCTCCACCGGGATCTCAAGCCCGCGAACATCCTGGTGGGAGAGTACGGCGAGGTCGTCGTGGCGGATTGGGGGCTGGCGAGGGTCCAGGGGGAGGCCGACGTATTGGGGGGGGCAGGGACAGGTTCAAGTTCAAGTTCAAGTTCAAGTTCAAGTCCGGGTTCGCGAGGGGATGAGGGGCTGACGCGCACGGGGAGCGCGATGGGCACGCCCGGCTACGCGGCGCCGGAGCAGATGGCGGGCGAGATCGAGAAGCTCGGTCCCGCAACGGACATCTACGCCCTCGGCGCGATCCTCTACCAGTGCCTCGCGGGCGAGCCTCCCTTCCGGGGCGACTCGCTGGCGAAGATCCTCGCGGCTCAGGACGCCGG
>JACQVV010000161.1 GCA_016209595.1 Planctomycetota bacterium | reverse complement strand
TCGAAGACCCGGAACGCCAAGCTGACCTCCAGGGCGCGGAGATCTTTCTCGCTGGCGTGCCGCATCCTCACGAACCTGGGCTCGCGCCGGGCCGGGTCCTCGACGAACATTCCGTCCAGGATCAGTGCGTGGAAGTGCGGATTCAGGTTGAGCGCGCCACCGGCCCTGGCCACGATCGTCACGGAGCCTCCCTGGGCGCGAACCCCTCGGGGGAGCCCCATGCGGTCCCGCATCCACGAAAACACGCCCTCGATGAATGTGGAAAGGACGAGCTCGCGCGCCTCCGGCCTGAAGGCAACGAGGTAAGCCCGGACCGGCGTCGCGAGCCCGTCCAGGTTCCGGATGTCCTGGTCGTTCACGAACACGTTGACGAACCGGCGCACGCGGCCCTCCTCGTCGTAGATCCGCTCTCGGACTCCCGAGTACTCGGAGCAGAGGGTCTTGAGGATCTCGTCCACGCTCTCTCCATGAACCGAGACCTCGTCCTTCCCCTTCGTCAGCGTGCGCAGCGGTGTCGGCATCCTGATCCTGGCCATCGATTCACCTCCCGGCCACGATCTGGAGGGGCTCGTCCGCGAGGCGGTCGCCGGACAGGGTCCAGGAGCGCCCTCCCGCGTGCTTCCCCTTCTGGATGGAGAGGATGAGAAAACTATACCCGTCGTGGAAGCCCGGCCGCGCTCTCTCGTTGTCGGTCGCAGAGGGAACCGGGGGATGATCCGGGTGGGAGTGGTAGAACCCCACCACGTCCATCCCGTTCGCCCTGGCCCACCCGTCCGCGACCAGGATCCCCCCGGGATCCATCTCGAACCGGTCCCGCCGCCTGACTTCCGCGACGTTGGCCGCCTCGAAGATCCGCTCCACGCGATTGGTCTCGCCCAGCAGGCGCCCCACCATGACCCCGCAGCACTCGTCGGGGTACGCCCGCTCGGCATGGGCGACCATCTCCTCGTAGATCGAACGCGCGACTTCCAGCATGTCTTCTTCTCAGACCTTATAGCGCAAGGGGAGAATCGGGACAAGGCTAGTCCAGATTGCCGCGGGAGCCGGGAAGAGCGACCTCGCCCCACTGCCAACAGAGGGTAGGAGGCCATCCATAGACCCGGACCGAGCCCGGCGGAGCGCCGGCGGCCCGGATGCGAGGCGCGAGCCCGAAGTCGTGGCCCTGCCACGACTAGGGCGAAGCAACGAAGCAGACGGGCCGCCGCCGCCCGCCCGGCGAAGGGAGGGTTTTTGGATGGGCTCCAAACCAGCGTCGCATCTCCAGCCCCTCCCCGATCCGTTCGAGCCGGGGCGCGATCCGGGGGGGTGAGCCGGCCAGGATGGCAGGCGAACGGGCGGCCGAGAACGATCCGGTGAATCGTTCGAGGCCGCCCTGGCCCGGAGCGAGCCGGTCGCGAGGGCCAGGGATGGCCCGAACAGGGCGAGCGGAGGGGGGAAGGGGTCCCCCTCCCCCCGGCAGAACGTCCGTCGCGCGTGCGTGATAGATCTCGAATCGAGATACCTGGTGTAGGATGCCTGCGCCATGCCCGCCGACCTCGATGCCGTGAGCGAGCTTCTCGAACGCTTCCTCGTGGAGTCGCGCGTTCGCGATGTCGAGCGGATGATGCGGGAGGGAAGCGCCCAGCGCCTCGCGCGAATCCGGGCGGTCCTCCAGCAGATGCCGCAGCAGGCCTATCTCGTCGGGACCGGCCCATACACGGTCGGGATCCATCCGCTCTCGGTCGACGAGATCGTGATCGGTCGTTCGCCCTCACCTCTCGAGGAGAGGACGGACCGCGTCATCGACATCTCGGTGAACGACTGCATCACGCTGACCCCACGGGAGGTCTCCCGGGTCCACGCGAAGATCCTCCGCCGGAAGGAGGAGGGCGCGTTCGCCTACGTTCTCGTCGATCAGAAGAGCCGGCTCGGGACCTATGTCAACGGCAAGGCCCTGACGCCCCCGGACTCGCTCGGCGACCCGGGGGAAGAGGCGCAGCTCGGCCAGCGGCTCGAGTCCGGGGATGTCATTTCCCTGGGACCCTCTCTCGTCAACACCTTCGTCTTCCTCCGGCCCGAGGAGCGGCCCGCGCCGGACTGATTCCCCTCGCAACTGCCAGGGCGCGGGCTGATACAATCGCGCGTGATGGCACGGGTGGAGAAATTCCGTCTCGTCCGCTTGCTGGGGCAAGGGGGATTCGGCACGACGTACCTGGCCGACGTCCTTGACTCGGGGCTCGCCGCGAACTGGGGACCGCGAGTCGTCCTCAAGATGCCCCGCGACCTGGAGCGAGGGTTGGCCCTGATCCAGGGGGACTACGCGCAGAATTCGATCGCGCGGGCGCTCTCGCCCGCGACCGACCTCTTCGTCCGGACCCTGGGCTTCGAGATTTTCGACGGCCAATACGTGCTCTGCGTGGAGTATCTGCCGCGCTCGAGCCTGCGCGACCGCCTCGGTGAGCTCGGCCATGCCCGGCCGATCCCTGGCGAGGAGGGGATTGCTGTCATTGGGGGGATCGCGGCGGGCGTCGCGGTCCTGCACCGGGCCGCGATCCTGCATCGGGATCTCTCCCCCGACAACATCCTGTTCGACGCATCGGGACGGCCCAAGATCGGAGATTTCGGCCTGGCCGAGCGGATCGAGCCAGGCGCCAGAGGGCTGGCCCCGTCGGGAAAGGTCCTCTACCTGGCGCCGGAAGGGCAGAAGGGAGAGCCGATCTCCTTTCCGTCCGACGTCTTCTCGCTAGGTCTCGTCTTCTACGAGGTTCTGACGGGAATCCACCCCTTCCTGGCGCAAGGGAACGAAGAGGTCCGGCTGCGGGTCCTGCGCGAGGATCCCCCTTCTCCCCACGAGATCGCGGGCGGCGTCGATCCCGGCCTCTCCCGCCTCGTTGCTCGCATGCTGGACAAGGACCCGGCGAAGCGTCCCGGGACCGGAGAAGCCGTCCGCCGCGAGCTCGACGACGTCCTCCATCCCGCCTCCTCCAGCCGACCCGCGAGGGCCCCGCAAGAAGCGAAGAACGGGAGACGCGGGCCCGATGAGTCCGGCCCCCTGAATGCCGAGGAATGCCTCGAACGCTGTCGGGCCCTGAACCAGTCCGGCCGGTTCGAGGAGGCCACCCTGCTCCTCGATCGCTCGATCGCGACGGCCCCCGAGCATGGCCTCCTCCACTGGCAGAGAGCCATCGCGCTGCGGCGACTGGAGCGGGGGCTCGAGGCGTACCGCGCCCTCGAAGACGCGATCGGAAGAGGCCTCCCGGAGTCGATCGAGCGAGAGGCCCGCCGCCTCCTCGACCTCTGGGGCCAGCAGGGGCTCTCGCGAACAGACAACGCTGCCCGTGAGACGGCCACTGAGGACTCGAGCGAAGATTGATGAGCATGCTGCGAGATCCCGAAGACAAGAGCGTCTCGCCTGCGACGCTGCTGGGCGTGCCCGAGTCGGCGTCGCTGCGCGATATCAACGACGCCTTCGCGGCGCTGATGAAAGACCCGGCGCGCAAGAAGGACCTCCGCGAGGCAATGGAGGCCCGCCGGCGTCTCACAGATCCAGTCGAACGCCTCGCCCTCGCGTTCTTCACCTACGACCTCGATGACCTCGCGGACCGAGCGAAGATCGAGGAGGGCATCCGCGCGCGGAGGCATGAGGATCTGCTCTCCGAACTGGGGGCGCACGAGCGAGAGAATCCGGAGGACGCCAGGCTCCACCACACTCTCGCCGTCCTCGCCTGGTGGCACGCGGCACGAGTGATCCGGGAGGTGGGCCCCGGCTCCCCCAAAATGGTCGCGCCCGCGATCCAGACCGCGCTCGAAGCGGTCGCGAGAGTCATCCACGCTCTCCACCTTCCCGCGACCTGGGAGAGGTTCCGGAAGCGGACGAACCTACCCCTTGACCGCTGCGGGCCCGACGAGTTCGACCGGGCCCGCCAGCGCATCCTCGAGGAGATCGCCTCCTGGGCCGTGAAACTCGAGGCCGAGGGACCGCGTGTGGAAACCAAGCGCCCCGAGACCGACTGGGGCGCGATCCGCGCTGAGTTCGAGATCGAGAAGCTCGCGGCCGAGGCCCTCGCGGCGCTGCCCGCCGTCCCCGCGATCCAACCCGCTCCCGTCTGCGGTCCCCGGATGGCGCGAATCCTTGAGGCGACGGAAGCGATCGAGGCCCGGCTCCAAGCGGGGGATCTCTCGCCCGCCCAGATCGCGAGGATCCGCGAGCTCCTCTCCCCGATGGGCCGTGGTCAGAGGCTTGTCGAGAGCGGCCAGCTGGACGAGGCCGAGGCGTTCCTCGAATCCCGCCCGGCTCCGGAACGGAAGTCGAAGGGCGCGATCTCACTCCAGGCCAGGATCGAGCTCGCGCGCGCCGTCGCGAACATCTCGAACGACGCGACGCTCCGCCAGGGGATGGCCGGATTCCTCACCGCCGCGAAGCTGGCAAAACGGGCCGGAGGGGAAATCCTGCCCCAGGTCCTGAACGCCTGCCACGCGGCGGCCACCGAGTGGATCAACTGCGCCGAATACGATCAGGTCATCGACCTCCTGCAGCCGGTCCATGAGCTCTCGAAGAGCCAGAAGATCCAGGATCTGCTCGTCGTCTCCCTGACCGACCGCGCCTCGATCCGCGTAAAGCAGGGCAAGGAGGCCCGCGATATCGAGGTCCTCCTGCGCGGGGTCGCCGACATCGAGTGGGTCCTGGATCTCGATCCCTGCTACCCGAGAGCGGTTGAGGGCTATCCGATCGTGGTCGGCCTCCTCTCCCAGGAATTGGCATCGGCGGGCCATGTCGACGCCGGAGCTGAAGCCTTCCTCGCGTTTCTGAAAGGCAGGGCCAGGCCGACCGAGATCGCCCGCCGGCGGATGGCCAAAGTCGCGCCGAAGAGAAGGCCGGTGGTCGTCCGCATCCGCACCGGCGACCGCGCGGGGGGGTTCTCGTACACCGTGCCCCAGGTGTGCGCCTGCTGTCTGTCACCCAACGCCGGCATGACACGGCAGATCTCGGACACGACCCAGGAGGACAATATCCGCCGGACGATGTCGATGGAGATTCCCTACTGCCACGCGTGCAGCAAGCACTGGTGGCGCGCGACGATGCGAATCGGCCTCGCCGTCTTCTTCTGGATCGCCCTCGCGATCGTGTTCCTCGCCTGTATCTACCCTCAATTCCCGCGCGAGCTGCGCCATCAGACGCCGTTCGGGATCGGCCTTGCGATCTGGGGCCTCCACGCGCTGGCGGCGACCGCGATCTCGATCCGGGCGGCAAGGCTCCTCGTCCCGAAAGACGCGCTCGGGCCGGACCATGCCGCCGAGGACGCCGCGGCCACCATCATGAGTTTCAGTCCGGTTCATTTCGACGTGCTGTTCCGGAATCCGGGCTTCGGCATTCGCTTCGCCCAGGCGAACCGGAGCTGCCTGGCGGGGATCACGTGAGCGAGCGGCCCCCCGGACCGCTCGCGGTCCTCGAATCGCGGATCAAGAATCTGCTCATCGAGCAGGCCTCGCTCGCCGATCGTCTGGCCCGGAGCCAGGAGCGCGAGCAAGAGGAGCGCGGGAAGCTCCTCTGCCGCTTCCTCGAGGTCGCGGACCTCGCGGGGACCTACGCCGCCGAACGCGAGGGGGATCCCTCCCCCGCCGCCCGCTACCTTCAGGAGCTCGAGCGGCTCGTTGCGAGGATCCTGGCGGAGGCCGGCGTCCACGAGGTGCCGGGGCCGGGACATCCTGCCGATCCTCGATACCATCGAGTCGTCGAGGCCGTGCCCGGGGCCGGGCGGCCCGCGGGGACGATTCTGAAGGAGTACCGCAAGGCATATCTCTGGAACGGAGCTCTCTTGCGCGAGGGCCAGGTCGTCGTGTCCGACGACGGCAACGGAGGCTGAAGATGGGAGAGGCGATCGGAATCGACTTCGGGACTTCCAACTCGGTGGCCGCCTACCGGACCCGGAGCGTCCAGGTTCTGAAGAGCAACGAGAATGAGGAACTCACGCCCTCGGTCGTCTCCTGGCAGAGCGGCCAGTTCCTGGTCGGGCGGCCCGCACTGAGCCGCGCCCTCTTCGCGCCGCGCGACACGGTCTGGGCAGTCAAGCGGCTCCTGGGCCGCCGGTTCGCGGACGAGGAGGTTCAGCGGTTCAATGGACGGGTCTCCTTCGAGATCGCGGCGGTCGAGGGCGGGACCCAGGACGATGTCCGTGTCGTACTCGGTGGGACGCAGCGCTCCCCGATCGAGATCGCGTCGCTCATCCTTCAGAAGATCCGCCTTGACGCGTGCGCGCGGTTGCGCCGCGAGGTCACTCACGCCGTCATCACGGTCCCCGCGAACTTCAGCGAGAAACAGTACGCCGCCACGCGTCACGCGGCCGAGAAGGCGAATCTCTCCGTCCTCCGGCTCCTCCAGGAGCCCTTCGCCGCGGCCATCTCCTACGGCGTCGACAACATCGGGGCCGACGAGGTCCGCCGCGTGGTCGTCTTCGACATCGGCGCGGGGACCTTCGACATCTCCGTCCTCATGTGCACGGGGGGAACGTTCGAGATCCTCCAGCACGGCGGGGACCGCTGGCTGGGCGGCGAGGACATGGACCAGCGCCTCGCCGACCACGTCCTGGCCGAGGTGCGGTCTCGCCACGGCGTCGATGGCCGCGAGGAGAAGGAGTTCCTGTTCCATCTGCGGCAGGCGGCCGAACAGGCGAAGATCCAGCTCTCGAACTCGGAGCGCGCCACGATCTCTATCCCGGGCAAGCTCCGGGACGCTCGCGGGGAGCTCCTCACGGTCGAGGCGGAGATCACGCGAGCGCTCTTCGAGAGCATGATCGCGGCGGATGTCGAGCGGGCCGTGGAGTTGACTCGCGCCACCGTGCTTCGCGCCGGCCTGGTCCTCGAGGAGGTGGACAACGTGCTCTTGGTCGGCGGACCGTCCCTGATCCCGCTCGTCCGCCAGTCGATCGAACGCCTCTTCGGGGCCGAGAAGCTCTCTTCGAGCGTCGAGGTCGATCCCATGACCTGCGTGGCCCGCGGCGCGGCCGTCCTCGCCGATCGATTGCGCGAGGTGGACGAGGTCGAATGTGTTTCCTGCGGGTCGCCCCAGCCCTCGCGAGCACAGACCTGCGGGAAGTGCGCCCAGCGCGTTCACCTGGTCGACGTCCCGACGGGGGTCACGCGCATGGACATCGGGATCGAGACCGATGGCGGGGCCATGAGCGTCATCCTCCGGGCCGGGACCGCGTTCGGGAGCCGCGTCTCACGGGTGTTCTACACGCCCGCCGCCGGAATGAGGCGGCTCCGGATCCCCGTCCTCCAGGGGGAGTCGGCCGTCGCAGCCCAGAACGAGCGGATCGCGATCGCCTGGATCCCGCTGCCCGAAAACGTCGCGATGAACACGCCCGTGGAAGTCACCTTCCAGGTGACCGAAGACGGAGACTTCGATGAAGGCGCGTCCCAGGTAGCCGTCCACGGCGCGAAGGGGGGGCCGGTCCGCTTCCGTCTCGATCGCGGGGGGGAGCGCCGGGACGCGGTCGAGCGCCGGCTCTACGAGGTTGAGAAGACCCTCGCCGAGTCACGGCGGTCCGAGGGGGCCCAGACACGGCGGCGGCTCCGGGCCGACGTCGATCGCGTCGTGCAGAACCTCGGTGGAGGCAATCTCGACGAGGCGGAGCGGGATCTCCGCCAGGTCGAGAAACGGGTCGAGGAGACCTCCTCCGGAGGGAAGGACGGCTGGATTCCGAATGCGCAGTTCTGGGTCCACCTCTGCGAGGCGACCATCCGGGACGCCGGGTTCCTGCTCCAGGGGGACGCGGCCTACGAGATGGAAAAGGTGACCCGCCAGCTCGCCAACGACATCGAGGCGCGGGACGCGGAGATTGGCATCGCGAGGAAGGAGGAGCTCGTCCGGATGTTCGACGCGCTGCCCGCCGTGGTCTGGAACATCATGTTCGCTCAGGTTGTCTTCTCGCGCGTGCAGGAGCGGGATCCGGTCAAGGCGGACCGGATTCTCGGCCTGCGGCGCGACCTCATCGCCCAGCTCAAGGAGAAACGAGGGGACCAGGCGAGGCAGACCAACGATGCCCTGGTCGCGATGCTGATCGAGGCCCGGGAACCCGAGGCGAAGCGCCAGGAGCTCGTCCCCACGGATCTGGTCGGCGAGTTCAAGCGGCCCACCGTCCACGCCTCAACGCTGGACGAGTAGCGAAAGGCTCTTCTCGACGATGAAATGCCCCGCGTGCGGCCAGGAGGCGGTGGCGAAGAACGCCTGTCCGCGATGTCGCACCGACCTATCGCTCCTCTTCTACATCGAGTCCCTCCCGGACCGCCTGGCCGAGGAGGGGAACGCGCTCCTCGATGAGGGTCGCCCGCTCGAGGGGATCGAGAAGCTCCAGGTCGCATCCGCCTTGGGTCCGGCCGATCGCGGGCTCTGCTCCCGTCTCGCGACCGAACTCGCCCGGGCGGGGCTCGACGAATGGGCCCTCCTCCAGTTCCAGCGCCTGGAGGAGTTTGGGGATCTCGCCCCGGCCGAGCGCCGGATCGCGCGGCTCGCCAGGCGCCGGCGATTCGTCCGCGCGTTCGTCGGCAGAGTCCTCGGCGTCTTCGGGCTCTTCAAGATCCCCGATGGAGGAAGGGTCGCGCCATGAGCGAATCCGAGAATCGGTGGGAGACGCGGGTCCGTCTCCTTCCCCAGAACCAGGAGTCCGTCAAGCGCTTCTTCAACCTGGCGGTCCTCGCCTGGATCGACGGGAACCTCGACGAACGCGAACTCGAGTTCCTGCGGGCGAAGCAGGCGGAGCTCGAGATCCCCGAGGAGGAGGCCCGGCGAATTCTGTCGCTCGTGTTCGGGGGAAGGCAAGAGCCGCTCGCGGTCGCGACGGACGAGGAGAGGGACGAGCTCCTCGCCGACGCGATCCAGATGGTGCTGGCCGACGGGATCCTCCATCAGAAGGAGTACGAGATGCTCGTGGCCTTGGGCGCGAAGATGAAGCTCGCTGAGGCGGAGGTGAGTTCGAGGGTCGAGGCGGCCATCGCCCGAGCTCGCCTCGCCAAGGCGCGGGGGCGGTGGCGGCTTTCGGCGCGCGTCGTGGACCTCCTCTTCCTCATCGCGGCGGTCGCCGGAATCGTCCTCGTCGATCTCTTCCTCTTCATGTAGAAGCGAGGCGGTGCGATGGCGCTCAAGTGGAATCTCAGGTGCGAATGCGGCAAGCAGATCCTCTTCGTGTGGGCCCAGGCCGATTCCGTGACGTGCGCCCAGTGCGGCAAATCGGTTGCCGTCCCGGCGGTGATGAGGCGGGCCTTCCCGCCTCCGGCAGACGGCGCGGACCTCGCGACAACGAATCCGTGGCGGGGCTGGCAGATCTCCGCCGTGGGCTGGGGCATCGCGCTCGTCCTCGTCCTGGTCGGGGCCGTCACCCAGACCGCGGAGGAGGCCGCGTTCAGCGACCTTGAGGACAGCCCGAGCCTCACCCGGGCCACGGATTTCCTCCGGCGATTTGGGAATTCCCGGCAAGCTCCCCAAGCCGAAGCGATCCTCTGGAGCCTCGTCCAGAAGTCGGGTGTCAGGAAAGGATACCAGGAGTACCTGAACGTCTGCCCCAACGGGGTCCACGCGAGCGAGGCGCGCCATGCCATCGCGACGATCGATTTCGAGGAGTTCCAGCGGGCGCCCGGATTTGAGGCCGCCGGACGGTTCTTCTCGAACCATCCCGGCTCGGAGCACCGCCGCGAGGTCCGCCGCCTCCTCGTGGAGAGTATCAGCGCCCCGGTCCGGGCGGACCGCGCGCCCGATGTCGAGACGCTCCGAAAGTTCCTCGGGGGTCTCTCCGGCGACGAGGCCACTCTGTCCCTCGACGCGTCGTCGCACTGCGCCTCGCTGGTCAAGGCGAAGATCGAGGAATGCCTGCTGGTCTTCGGGATCGCGACCGTGCGAGTGCGCGCGGCCGGAGACGTCCGTGTCGAGGGGAAGGTGGAATACGACCGTGATCTTGTCTACTCGAGCCCGACCGACCTCTCGCGCGTGGGGAGGGGCGCGTCCATCCTCGGCCCCTACGGCGAGGAGATCTCGGTCGCGATCCACCTTCATGGCCGGGATTCGGAGGAGCCGCTCTGGTCCGCGCGCTTCCTGGTCAAGAGCCCGGACACGGTCAGCTACACCACCACGACGTACGGCGGGGTGCCCCTGGGAGGCCACATGAGCCAGGACGACGTTCACCAGGCGACGGAGCCCCTCCTCCGGACCGAGCTCGGGTCACTGCTTCAGTATCGCTGATCCGGAAGCCCTCGAACTTGCTCCAGGTCACCGAGGCCCGATCTTCCGCGGGCGCCCCGGTGCTCCTGTATCCCCAGCAGGAGCTGGTCCGAGGGACGGCCGCGGGCCGCCATCAGCAGGCCAGTGGCCCTGGCGGCTTGGAGGACCGTCCCTCGATCCCCCGCGAGCCTGCCCTGAAGACCCCCGACGCCGTCGCCGACCGTCTGGTCCTCGCCCGCAAGGGACACCCCAGCTG
>JACQVV010000160.1 GCA_016209595.1 Planctomycetota bacterium | reverse complement strand
CGTATCGCGACCGAGGTAGCCTCGGCGCTCGGAGCCGCGCATCGTGCCGGAATCATCCATCGCGACATCAAGCCATCCAACATCTTCATCGACCGTGAGGGCAGGGCGAAGCTCGGCGACTTTGGCCTCGCCCGGGAACTGGCGATGGGCGCGACCCTGTCGTTCACGGGTCAGATGATGGGCACGCCCTTCTACATGCCGCCCGAGCAATGGGAGGGGAAGAAGCTCGATGGACGCGCCGACCTCTACGCCCTGGGGGCGACGCTCTTCCACCTCATTGCAGGGCGTCCCCCCTACGAGGCCCAGGGACTCCCTCAGATGATGGCCGCTCACGTGAGCCGGCCGGTCCCGTCGCTCTCCGGCGCCGCGGGTTCCGAGACCGGAGTTCCGGCGGACCTCGACGTTCTCGTCACTCGGCTTCTGCAAAAGCATCCCGCGAAGCGCCCGGCGTCCGCAGATGAGGTCGTCGCGGCCCTGCAGTCGATTCAGGCGTCCAGTCAGAGAGGTACGGAGACGCCCGGCTCGGGGAGGCATCGCGCCGCCGGCCGATCGTCCGGGAGGCGCCGTCCTGCCCGGCGGGAATCCCGTTCCGCTCCCCTGCCGGCGTCGGCCCCGGCCGACACTCCGGCCCGCTTCGCCGGATGGAGTCGGGGGAAGTCGGTTACCGTCGCGGTGGGAGGGTGTATCGCGGGGCTTGCGCTCGTCGTCGGGCTCTTGCTCGCTGGGGGCAGCCGCAAGGCCGAGGACGCTGGGGGAGGGAGCGGCACGGGCGGAGTCTCGAAGAAGGATGTCGAGAGGATCGAGGAGCAGACCGAAGTGGGACGCAAGGCCGAGGAAGCCGGGGACGACCGGCTCGCATGGGATCGCTACCGCCAGGCGGAGCGTGACGCGGAAGCCCTGCTCGCTGGCGCCCCGCCCGACGACCCGCTCCGTCCTGACATCAACCGAGTCTACCTCGACGCTGGCGCGGCGCGGAAGCGCATGGCCGACAGGGCGATCGCCTACTACGAGAAGGTCCTCGCCCAGAGCGACGATCAGCAGATCCGCATGGACGCCGTCAACTACATGAAGGCGATCAAGGACCCGAAAACGGTCTACGCGTTGGGGCGCCTCTTCACGGACCGGGACCCGGGCGTGGCGGAACTGGCGATCCAGTCGATGAAGGAGTTTCCGAACCAGGGCGCCGCCGTCGACGAGGTCATGAACAAGGCGCTCCACGACGAGAAACCCCAGGTCCGACAGGCTGCCGTCGGGATCATGGACGCCCTGGAGATGATCGACAAGCTCAAGGACGCCCTCTCGAACGACGACGAGGCCGTCGCCGTCGAGGCCGCCTATCGCCTATCCAGGCGGATGAGAGCGGGGCATCCGAAGGTCACGGACAAGCCCGGCGATATCAGGGACCGGATGCTCCGCCTCGTGGAGAGACTCAAGGAACGCGAGAACTTCCACTGGATGGGGCTTGTCCTTGCCCCGTTCGTCAGCCAGGACCAGCGGGACCGCTTCTTCGACGACTACCTCAACTCGGGACCCGACCCCCGGATCGTCTATGTCCACCTCCTGGGCGTGCTGGCGGCACAGCAAGGGAGGAACGACGAGGAGCGCAAGGCGGATTTTCTCAAAATACGGGATCGGTGGATCGACGACCTGAAGGGCCTCCGGGAGGACATGAAGCCGGTCTACAAGGAAGCCCTCGGCCACATCGAGCAGCACGCGATCGATGCCGAGTTCGAGGCGTGGGACCGTTACCGGGAAGCCGAGAAGGAGCTCGCCACGGCGCAGGCGAGACGCCAGGAGATCATGCAGGTCAAGAGCACCTACACGATGGCTGAGATCACCGAGATCGGAGTCCACCTCGACAAGGCGAAAGAGGCCTACGAGTGGATCAAGAGCTCGGGAAATTCCGGGGACAGGTTCAATCGGGAGCTCGAGGACATCGAGGAGGTCCGTTGCGAGGTCCTCAAACGGGCCGCGATCGAGTGACCGCCGTGTCTACCGTGCCGGCACCCCTCCGGCGCGACGGCCCAGCGACCGGTGTCAGTCACCCGAGCGACCGCGCTTCCCTTTCCTCTTCTCCTCGAGTCCCTCGATGATGCCTCGCAGGAGCCCAGCGACCGGGTGTCAGTCACCCCGCGACCGGGGGTCAGTCACCCGAGCGACCGGTCCCGGCCGGCGAGTTTCACCGGTCGCGGAGGCGCTGGAGCGCGGCCTGGATGGCGGCGCGGAAGAGGCCCATGGTGTCGAGCTCGGTCGCACGCTCGAGGTCCGAGATCGCCTCCGGCCTGTGCCCGAAGAGCTCGTGGAGGAGCCCGCGGAAGTAGAAAAAGCTCGCCACGTCGGAGCGCGATTCGATCGCCCGGTCGAGGAGCCGCAGGGCCTCTTCGTTCCGCCCCTGTTTCATGCGTGCGAGCGACAGCGTGTAGAGGCCGTAGGCGTGCTTCGGGTTGAGCGCAACCGTTCGCTCGAGGTCCTCGGCCGCATCGCCCCACCTGTCGAGTTCGGCGTAAACGGCGCCGCGACCGTAGCGGGCCGGCACGTAGTCGGGGTCGGCGCGGATCGCCTGGACGTACAGCTCGAGGGCCGTCGCGTAGAGCTCGTTTGCCGCGCTTGACTGTCCGGCGCCCTTCTGGAGTCGGGCGTCATGGAAGTAGAGCTCGGCGAGCCCGCAGAGCACAAGGGGGCTCTCCGGGAAGTAGCCCAGGGCGACCTGGAACATGCTCCGGGCGCCCTCGCGGTCCCCGGTCTGCTTCGTGCAGTCGGCATAGAGGAGCCAGGCGACAATGTTCGTGGGGCGCACGAGGACTGCCCGCTGGTAGTCCTTCAGGGCGGTCATCCACTCGCGCCGGCGTCCCTCGGTGTCCGTTTCGGGGAGCACGACCGAGGCTCGCCAGTGCCGCGCCTCGGCCCGCAAGCAGGGCCATTCGTCGGGCGCCACGCCATCGGGCGGCTCGCCATCGAGGATCCGGACGCACCTCTCCGGGTCCAGACGCGCGAAGGCGACGTAGGCACGAGCCAGGTCCATCTTGGCCCCGCCGGCTGCGACGACGGCCTCGAAGTCGCCTGCCGATCTGTCGAGACGCTCGCGGGAGAGCCAGAGTTCGGGCGCCACCCAGCGCGCGCCCAGACGGTCCAGATCCTGCCAGTGGAGGCGGAAGAGGGCCTTCCCGCGCTGGAGGCGGGCCACCGCATCGCCGGGATCGATCTCGAGCGACTTCGAGAGGTCCGAGACCGCGCCCTCGAGATCTCCTTGGAGGCGCCGGGCCCGCCCTCGCTCCCGCCAGGGAAGCGCCCAGGTCGGGTCGGCGTCGATCGCGAGAGCGAGGATCTCGACGGCGCCGGAAAGGAGCGGCTGCTCGTCGCTCGGCCGGGCGTCGGGGCGGTACCCGGTGCGCGTCGCCTCCTCGATCCGGGCCACTCCCTTCTCGGCAAGGGACTCGGCGGTCCGGCGCTTCTGGAGCGCCTGGTCGTCCGCGGCGGGAACTCCGGAGTCCGGAGTCTTTGCGGGGCCTCCGGCGTCCGGCGGAGGTTCTTCCGCCGGCGGCCCGGACGATCGGCCGCCCGCAAGGATGACCGCGGTAGCAAGCACGGGAATCCCGACGCAGACGCCCACCGCGATCGCCCACGGGGCGCTCCGGCTGGAACTTCGCGCCCGGCGCCTCCGCCCCTGGGCGGTCGGCGAGGCAGCTACCTTTTCCCCTCGCAGGAAGCGATCGCAGTCCTCGGCCATGGCGCGGGCGCTCGGATATCGGCGCGACGGGTCCTTCTGCATCGCCTGGAGGCAGATCGCCTCCGCGGCGGCAGGGACGTCCCGCGACCGCACACTTGGCCGGACCGGGGGCTTCTCCAGGACGAGGGCGACCGTCTCGAGCGCATTCTCGCCCGCAAACGGCGGCCTCCCCGTGAGGAGGTCGTACAGAGTCGCCCCGAGGGAGTAGACGTCGGAGAGCGGGCCGATCCTCTTCGTGTCGCCCCGGGCCTGCTCGGGCGACATGTAGGCGGGCGTCCCGACGATCGATCCCGTGACCGTGATCCGGCTCCCCGTCGCGAACGACCGGGCGAGCCCAAAGTCGGTCACGAAGAGCGTGCCCTCCTGGTCGGCGAGCAGGTTGTCCGGCTTGAGGTCTCGGTGGACGATCCCCTTCGCGTGGGCGAATTCCACGGCGAGCGCCGCGTCTCGAACGACCTCGATCGCCCGGCGGGGCGCGAGCTTCCTGTCTCCCAGATTCGGCCCGTCCACGTACTGCATGGCGAGGAAATGCTTCCCGTCCCGTTCTCCGACTTCGAACACCTGTGCGATGTGGGGGTGGGAGAGCCCCGCGACGGTCCTCGCCTCTCGGAAGAACCTCTCGACCTCGTGCTCGTCCCCGGCGGGAGTAAGGAACTTCAGGGCCACCCACCGGCAGAGAACCGTATCCCAGGCCAGGTGGACCGCTCCCATCCCGCCCCGCCCGAGCTCGCGAACGAGGACGTACTTCCCGAAGCGCCGCTTCGCGTCCCGCGCGGCCTGGCAAACGTCGGGAGGTGCGCCTTCGAGGTCGGCCAGACCGGCTCCGGTGGGCCCGGGCGAGTCGTGGCCGGGAAGGACCCGCGTCCGGGCGGCCGAGCCCTCTTCTTCTCCTCGGGCGCGGATCGCCTTCTGGAGGCTCTCGAACGTCACGTAGCCCTTGCGGATCAGGAGGTCGCCGAGGCGGATCTCTCCCTCCTGCGATTGCCGCTCCTGGCCCAGGCACTCCTTGACCTGCTCCGGCGTCGCGAGTCCCAGCCGGATCAGGCGCTTCCCGAACTCGACGTCTTCGGCGCGGGTACTCGGGTCCATCGGGCTTGAATCGCTTCGTCGCGGTCGGGATCAAGCCGGCCGGCCGGGTGTCGGTCACCCGAGCGACCAGCCGGCTGCGGAGGTCTGTAGGGCTGGTAGGCCGGCGAAGACCTTAGCAGCCTGTGGATAAAGTCATTCTGGCTACGCGCGGCGCTTTCGGCCGAGCTCTTCGTCGCGAATCCTCGTCGTATCCTCCTAATACGACTGCGGTTCGCTCCTCGATCTCGGCCGAAATCGCTCGCGCTCGCCTCCGAAGCACTTTATCCACAGGCTGTTAGTCGCAGGGACTCGGCAGGGCGGAGCCAAACGGCTCATAGGCTGGCGAGTACTCGGGCGGATAGACGTTTTGATTGAGCTTCGGGTATCCGTACTCCTTCCCGTCGATCTCGCACTGGACCTTGTACTCCTGGGCCTTCCGGACATCCTCGTTGTCGGCTCGCGTCGTCCCCGCGTACTTGACGGCGAAGTAGTGGAGGCACCGGTGCGCGGCCTCCCAGTCGACGTCGGACTTCCTGTCCCGGTCGTAGAGGGCCATGGCCAGGCGATACCTCGCCTTGGCGACTCTCTCATCCTCGCTCTCGACGTCGGCCATGCTGGGTGCCTTGTACGTCTCGTAGAAGTCGCCGTAGACCATGACGGCCTTGTCGTCTCGCCCCATGAAGTCATGGATCCGTCCCACCGTGTAGAAGAGCCATGTGGCGAAGCCGGAGTCGGTGTGTTTCCTCGCCCAGCAGTAGTACGTGTCGCAGGCCCACTCGGTGAGCGAGAGGGGCGGGATCACCGCAACGACGAGGACGACGATGACGAGGACCTTCTTCCACCAGGAGAACTTGTCCATCGGGGTCTCCAGAAACGTTGCGACGACTACTTCATTCTGGATCGCGCGAGCAGAATAAGGAAGAGGATGAGGGCGGCGAAGGCCGTCCAGCCGGCGAGCGGGCGGGGCGCGCGGCGGCCGGGGAGTTCCCGGGCGAGGGCGGGGAGGGTGGAGTCGGCGACTTCGCCCCCGCCCGCCGCGGCGAGCGCCGCGAGGGCCGCCGGGTCGGGCCCGAGGGCCTCGAGTTCCGGGGAGAAAGGAACTACCACGACCTCGCCGGCGAGGACCACCGGGCCGGCCGGGCCCTCCTCGTTGACGGCGACCGGCCGGAAAGAGGAGATCGCGGCGCCGGGCGAGAGCAGCCACTCCCCGCGGTACTCAGACGGCGAAACGCGCACGAGTTCCACGTCCTCCCCGTCGCACCGAGCCTTCGGGTGGACGAGGGGCGACCGGCCGGGGGCCGTCCGCACGCGGAGTTCGACCCGTTCGCCGCGGCGGAAGACCCGGGCCTCGACGGCGGCGTCCGCCGCGGGGGCCCGGAGCCAGGCGACGAGCGCCGACCACGTCTCGTTCTCTCCGGGCCAGGCGTCCCAGGGCTCCGTCCATGCCGTCCCGGGGTCGCTCGCGAAGGCGGCGGCGCGCCCGAGACCGTAGCGCCACGTCGCGAGAAGGGGATCGCCGTCCCCCGCCTCCATGTGCACGGTCGCCTCGTCGCGCGCCGCGGTACGGATGTAGCCCCTGAGAGGCGGGATCTCGCCGGCAGGGGCCCCGGCAGGAAAAACCTCGCCCGCCGCCAGGAACCGGACCGGATAGACCCCCTCGTCGAGGACGAGCTTCTCCTTCTTCCACTCGAGCTCCTGCAGGAAGATCTCCGGGAGGAGCGCGATCTCCTTCACGAGGCGCATCCTGCCGCCCGCCGCCCGGTACAGGGCGGCCGCGGCGGGGGAGGCGGGGTCTCCCGAGATGAGGAGAACCGAGAGGGTCGCTCCCGATCGCGCGACCTCCTCCTCGACCCAGCCGAGGTCCTCGCTCGTGAGTCCATCGGAGAGGACGAGGACGTGGCGGAGCTTTTGAGTCGCGCCGGCGAGCGACGCGAGAGCGTCGGCGATCGGCGGTCCGAGGGCGGTCCCGCCGCCGGCTCCGAAGTCGAGCGCCGCGACGAGGGCGCGCCGGTCCTCGGGGCCGCGGATGGGGGCGAGGCCTCCGGCCGCGGGGATCCGCGACTCGCGGTCTATCGCCGCGGCGAAGGGGACGAGCGCCACCGCGTCCCCTTCATCGAGCCTCTGGACGAGGCGGGCGAACGCGGCCTTGGCGATCTCGAGCTTCGTCGCCGAGCCGCCCGGCGGCTTCTCCCCCATCGATCCGGAGCGGTCGAGGCAGACGACGAGCGCGATTTCCTCTCCCTCCCGTCGGGCCGGGTCGGAGCGGACGGGGAGGGCGTCCTCCAGGCGGCTCCCGGCGTAGCCGCCCGGCCCGAACGCGCCGCGACCCCCCACGACGAGGAGCCCCATCCCGAGGTCGCGGACCGCGATCGCGAGGGCGTCCTGAGCCGCGGCCGAGAGCGCGGGCGCGGGGACGTCCTCGATCGCGACGAGGGGGATGCCGCGGTAGTCGGCCGCTTCGATCGGGGCCGAGCCGGGAGGGACGACTCGCGCTCCCGAGATGAGACGCGCCGTCGCGGGGGACTCACGCGCCGAGAGGACGAGGGGTGGGCGCGAGATGCGCGCCCGCACGCGGACCGCGCCCCGGTTGTTTTCCGGGATCGGATCGGCGCCCCCGGCCGCCGGGCGAAGCTCGAACTCCAGGAGCGCATTCCCCGCGGCAGCGTCCATGTCAGGGGTCGCGCTGCCGCGCTCCAGGCCGGCGACCTCGAACGAGACGCGCACGGGGAGGCCCGCCGGCGCGTCGAAGATCCGGCGTTCGATCTCCCGGCCGTCCCGCGAGAGGGTCCCGACGAGCGTCCCGCCCTCGGGTGCCAGCACGACCGCGGTGGCGAGGAAGGAACGATCCGGTTCGACGGGATCCGGCGCGGTGAACGAAAGGACGCGCCGGTCGCCCACGGGCTCGCGTCCCGTCCGGGCGACATGGAGCCTCGCGCCCGCGGCGGCGAGTCGCACGGCCGCGGGGAGCGCGTCTCCGCGGGTCTCGCGGCCGTCGGTCACGAGGAAGACGTCCCCGGGCTCGCCGGCGAGCCGCGCGCGGCCAAGGTCGAGCGCGAGGGCGAGGTCGGTCCCGTCCCGATCGAGCAGAAGCCGGCCGGGAGGCGTGCCGGGACCCTCCCCGGCAGGGGCGAGGTCGCGCGCGAGGGTCGCCTCGCGACCGGCGTAGACGATCGCGAACGAGTCCTGGGGATCGAGTCGGCTTCGAAACTCCTCCGCGAGGTCGCCGAGATCGTCCGCCGTCGCCCCCTCGGTCGCAAGGACGCTCTCCGACGCGTCGAGGACGAGGACCACCCGGCGGGCGGCCCGGTCTCCGGGGAGCCCGGGCCCGGCGAGAGCCAGGGCGAGGAGCGCGGCCACGGCGGCATGCCCGAACCCGGGGGGCCGCCGCCGCCACGCCTGCCACCCGACGAGGACGCCGATCGGCACGAGAAGCGCGAGAGCCCAGGGATGCGCAAGCATGCCCGCTACACTACCCGCCAAGGCTCCATTCTTCACAGGAGGGTCGCTGGAAAACACGGTCACGGTCAAGGTTAAGGAACACGCTCACGACCCGTGACCGTGGACCGTGACCGTGGACCGTGACCGTGGACCGTGACCGTGGACCGTGACCGTGGACCGTGACCGTGGACCGTGACCGTG
>JACQVV010000159.1 GCA_016209595.1 Planctomycetota bacterium | reverse complement strand
GTTTCCGGAACTGTCGACTGTCAACTGTCGACTGTCGACTCGGGGCGCCGCCGCCACCAAGGCGAGAGACTCGGACCAAGAGAGGACGCGCCAGCGCGACATGCTCGTGCGGGCTGGGGCGGCGCCCCGTTAGCATCAGGAACACCAGTCACTCCGAGGGACTCGACGATCTGGAGGACGTGCTCGGCCGGGACGCCCAGGCGGCCGGCGGCCTCGACGTCGACGTCGATCGTCAGAAGGGGCTGTCCCGTGATCTGCTCGGCGTAGACGTTCTCGGCTCCCGGCCGGCCTCGGTCAGCCTCGAGCCGAGGTCCAGGTGTCTCCACCGGTCCCGGTGCCCCTTGTTGGCCCGGACGTACTCCATGCGGTCGCGGTTGACATTCGAGCGACCCTCCTGTAGCGCCCATTCGGTGACGTACGGGCCGAACACCACGTGGAGGCCGAGCCGGCTCTCCGTGACCAGCGCGGACATGTTGTAACGCGAATACCAGTACGACTCGACCGTCGTCATGTACTGGAAGTCGGGATCGGAGGTCACCACGCCGTCGGCGAGGGCCTGCTCGAACAGACCGAAGCTCCCGAGCTGCATCTCGGAGGCCAGGTACATCGCGTCGCGGGTGTAGAACCGCCGGTCGACCACCCGCGCGTCGATGGGGGTACGGTACTTCCGGAAGTTTGGCGCGGGAGCCCCGACGAGGGCTTCGGGGGGCGGGTCGTCCCCGTTCCCGCGGTCCTGGTCGGAGAGCGAGAGGCAACCGGAGAGGGCCAGAATGGTCCATGTGAGCGCGGCCAGCGACCGCTTGCTTCCGTGGCGGGACATCGTCGTGCTCCGATCCGCTAGAAGGTGAACGTGATGCCCGCCGTGATCATCCACTCCGGAGAGGGACCCCGCCGGGGCTCGATGATTCGGTAGGCCGGGCTGATGAAGATCCGGGTGTTGGGCGAGGGGATGAAGATGAGCGAAGGACTCGCGAACGTGGCGTTGCCGTGCTTGAAGTCTGGACGCTTCGTCGTGAAGAGGAGCATGTTCCCGGCGGCGTCCATCACCGGACCGCCGGTCGCGACGTCCCGGATGGGATGGGTGATGAGGCCAGGGAACTTCTCGTTCCCCTTCCAGAGGCCGAAGAGCGACAGGTCGATCGAGAACTGGTCGCTCGGTGTGGGCGGAAAGACATAGGAGATCCCGTACTTGAGCTCGTGCCCAGGAGTGATGCCGTCGTTCTTGGCGAGGAGGTCGAAGATCGCTCCGCCATGCAGCGCGCTTCGATCGAACTGGCGCGTCAACCCGACGCCGAACCGTGCCCCCCAGCTGCCGTTCCCCGGCTGGCCCTTGCGCGGGAAGAGCCGCTCGCCGAAGTTCCGGCTGAAGACGTCGATCGACGGGTTCCCGGCGACATTTCCCGAGACGGGCATGACGGGCACGCCATTGATGAAGATCGTCTGCGAGTTGTTGAACTCCTCATCGTCGTCCGCCGTCGGGAAGATCGCGCCCAGCATCGTCGAGAAGGTGAAGGGCAAGTTGCCCTGGTCGAACCACTTCTTCTTGAGCGTGAGCGAGACGTCTCCCAGCCCGCGGGCCGACCCCTCCATCGTCATCTCCATCGGCTTGATCCGGAAGGGATGGCCGGTTCCCGTTGTGCGCTGCATCTTGAACGGGACGCTCAGGTCGAGGGTCAGATCCTTCACCGGGCCGAGCTCGAAGCCGTACTGGAGGGAAAGGTCGGCAGCGAGCGTGTCGACCTCGACCTTGTTGAAGAAGAGGGCGTAGTCGTCGTCGGTACCGAAGTCCCCCGGGTTCCGCGTGAAGCTGGTCGAGAGAGCTACACGCCACGCGCCGGGCGGCAAGGTGTAGCCGTGGAAGGGGCGGACCGGCTCGTAGAGCGGCGGGATCGCCTGCTCGATCTGGTCAACGATCCGCTTACGTTCGGTCTCGAGGTAGTCTTTCGACTCGCCGAGGCGAAGGAACCTGTACTGCTCGTCCTCGGCGGGGATGTCGCGATAGCTGGGCGGGCGCTGTTCCTCTTCCTGGGCCCGGGCCGGGCCCGCCGGAAGGAAGACGCAGGCGGCGACTGCCAGGGTGGTCCGAAGGAAGGCGTGGTGTCTCTCGCGTCGCATGGCGGGCCTCTCACTCGAAGTCCACGTCGCGTTCGCCCGGCCGGCCGGCTGCGATCTCGACCTCGCCGACCGTGATGGTCCCTGACTTCTCGTGCCACGCTCTCAGCGTGTACCTCCCGGGCGGGACTCCGCGGATCGCGAAGCGGCCGTCCTTGCCGGGCTTCGTGAAGTACGGCGTCCTGAGGACGACGATGTAGGCGCTCATCTGGGAGTGGATGTCGCACCCGACATGAACGATCTCGGGCCGGTAGAATGTCCGGCGGAACTTCATATGGGCGATCTGCGCCACGTTGAACGACTCGTTGAGCTCGGCGAAGGCGTGGACGTTGTGGAGGATCTCGTCCTCGTTGTCGATCTCGACCTCGGAGCCGGCCTGGACCGGGAGGACATGCGGGACGTATGTGATGTCCTTCTGGCTGAGGACGGGAACGGGGCCCTCGGGGCGTGCGTCCGCGGCCTCCCCGCCCTCCAGATAGACGACGACATCGGCCGACTTGCCCCGCTCTTCCTTCCCCTGGAAGAGCACTCGGCCCTCGAGGCTGCCGTCCTGAGCCGAAGCCAGCCGCAGGGCGGGGTGGATTGCAAGGAAGACGAGGGCGACAAGGATGAGGTTCTTCATTCGATGATCTCCTGATCTTCTTCTGCGTGGTCGCGCTGCGGTCAGAACGCAATGGACGTGCCGCGGAAGCTCGATTGGGAGAGCGCCCTTCGAAAACGGCGGGAATCCGCGCCTTCGAGACATGGTTAATCGGTGGAGGAGTTGTCCTCGAGACCGGGAGATGCATGTGACAAGCTGGCACATGTGCCAGGCTTCGGAGCAGCGAGCCGATGTGGGGAAAAACGCACGCCCCGGCCGGATCTTCCAGCCGGATCGCATCTGGACCTGGTGAACTCGCCCCTCTGGCCGGTTCGCGAGCTGGCGGTCCAGGCACGCGATTCGCAACTGGACCCCTGCGATGAACTTCCGGAAGCGCGTCATCCTCGCGATCGTCCTCTGCCAGGTGCTGATGGCAGGCGTCCTCAACCTCGTGATCTGGATCGAGCAAGCGCGAGCCTGGCGGCGTCTCGAGGAGCGCAGCGCCGCGACGGCGGCGAACTGCGTCTCCCACGGCTGCGTGGTGGCGGTGGAGAGCGGAGACCGCGGCTACCTCGACCGATTCGTCGTGGAGGCGTCCGCCCAGCATGGCCCGGACTGCCGGTACGTGGTCGTCGAGAGCGCGACGGGCGAGATCCTGGCCGCCACGGACCCCGTCCCGCCAGACGAGGCCGATCTGGCCATCGCGGCGCCCATCGTCTCGGCTGGCAACAAGCGGATCGGGACGCTCCGGATGCGCTTTTCCGGCGACTCGATCCGCGCTTCCCAGAGACAGGCGCTTCGCACATCGACCGGCGTCACTGGCGCGGCGCTCGTGGCGGGGTTCCTCCTTGCCTTCCTCGTCGACCGGCGCCTGACCCGGAGCCTTCGGTCCCTCATCGCGGCGACCGAGGCGATGTCATCCGGGGATCTCGCGCGGCGCGTGTCGATCCGGACAGGGGACGAGCTCCAATGGCTCGGGGATCGATTCAACGACATGGCCGACCGCCTGGCCGAGACGATCGCGAGCCTGCGCCGCCACGAGGAGGAGCTGGAGACTCGGATCCTGGAGCGGACGGCCGATCTGGAGCGCGAGCGGCAGAAGCTCTCGGGAATCGTCCAGAGCATGGGCGCCGGACTCCTCGTCATCGATCGACGATCGAGGGTCGTCTGGGCGAATCATCTGGTCCGGGAATGGTTCGCGGAACTTGCGCCCGCCGGCGACGCGAGGAGTGTCCGGTGCCCGTTCGGGGGGGGCGATAGGTGCCTCGTGAGGGCGGAGTGCCCGGCCGGGGCCACGTTCCGCGATGGGAAGACGCACCGGAGCGGGTTCCACGTGGGCGATGGCGAAAGGAGGCGCGACTTCCTCGTCTCCGCGACGCCGATCCGCCGAAAAAGCGGGCAGGTCGAGCAGGTCGTCGAGCTCGTGCAGGAGATCACCGGCGAGAAAAGGATGGAGCAGGACCTCATCCACGCGGGGAAGCTCGCCGCGGTCGGCGAGCTGGCGGCCGGGATCGCTCACCAGCTCAACAACCCCTTGGCAGTGATCCGCGCGCACGTCGAGAGGCTGGTCGAGGTCGCCGCCAAGGGGGACTCGCCGGGAGCCATCGCCAGGCATTCGGAGGTCGTCCAGAAGCACATCGCCCGCTGCTGCGAAACGATCGACAGCCTGCTGCGGTTCAGCAGGCGCGGCTCGGGGGAGACACGACCGGTTCGGCTCGGCCACGTCCTGGACGAGGCGGTCGCCTTGCTGAGGCAGAGCGGGTCGCACCGGCACACGGCCGTGGAGATCCGCATCCCCGATTCCATCCCGTGGATGGAATGCGATCCCGAAGGGTTGCTGCAAGTCTTCGTGAACGTGCTGGTCAACGCCGCGGACGCGGCGGGCCCGACGGGTCGAGTCGAGGTATGGGGCGAAATGGGAGCCCGGGGCGTGGCCATCACGATCGCCGACGACGGCCCCGGCGTTCCGGCCGAGCTCCAGACCTCCATCTTTCGACCGTTCTTCACCACGAAGCCCGCCGGGAAGGGGACCGGTCTCGGCCTTGCCATCTGCTGCCGGATCCTCGAAGGCATGGGGGGCAAGATCTCGCTCGTCGATGGTCCGATGCCGGGGGCGCACTTCCGGATCGATCTCCCCCTCGCCGAGAGGGAGGTGGGGATTGTCGGATAGCCCGGACGTCCTCCTGGTCGACGACGAGGTCGACCTTCTCGAGGCGCTGGCCGGACACCTTCGCGATCGCGGGCATCCGGTGGTCGCGGTCGACGGACCTCAGGCCGCCCTGGAGATCCTCTCGCGCTGCGAACCGGGGCTGGCCATCTTGGACGTTCGCATGCCGGGCGGGAGCGGCATCGAACTCTTCAGGCGGATTCGCGAGAGCTGGCCCGATCTCCCCGTCGTGATCCTGACCGGGCACTCGAGGATCGAGGACGCGGTCCAGGCCGTCCGGCTCGGTGCCCTTGACTACCTGACCAAACCGATCGGGTTGGCGGCCCTCGACCGCGTCGTCGACCAGGCTCTCGAGATCCGGGCCCTCCAGCGGAGGGCCCTGTCGTCCCGAGAGGACCTGGAGCACCGCGAGGAGTACTTCGAGATCCTCGGCACCAGCCGGTGCCTCCACGACCTCCTGGGTCAGCTCGACCGGGTCGCGCCAACGGACGGTACGGTCCTGATCGAGGGCGAGAGCGGCACGGGCAAGGAACTGGTCGCCCGGGCGATCCATCGCGCGAGTCGGCGCCGGGACCAGCCCTTCGTCGTCCTGGGCGTCACGACGCTCTCCGAGACCCTGGTCGAGAGCGAGCTCTTCGGCCACCGGAAGGGGGCCTTCACCGGAGCGACTTCGGAGAAGCTCGGGCTGGTCGAAGTGGCCGATCGAGGGACTCTCTTCATCGACGAGATCGGTGAAATGAGCCTGTCGTGCCAGGCACGACTCCTCCGGTTGTTCGAGACCGGCGAGTTCCGGCCGGTCGGCGCCACCGAATCGCGCCAGGCCGACCTTCGATTCGTCGCGGCGACGAACCGCTGTCTCGCCGAGGAGGTCAAGCGCGGGCGCTTCCGGGAAGACTTGTTTTATCGGCTCGCCGTCTTCCGATTGCGCACCCCGCCGCTGCGCGAGCGCATCGAGGACATCCCGCTCCTCGTCGATCATTTCATGGCGCGTCTGGGGAGGAGGTGCACCTTCCAGCCCGAGGCGTTCGAGGCGCTGAAGACCCACTCCTGGCCGGGCAACGTCCGCGAGCTCGTCCACGTCGTCGAGCGGGCCGTCATCTGCCACGGCGAAGGCGCGATCGGAATCGAGCACATCGTCTTCGCAGGGCTGTCGGGGGCGACGATCTCGCCGGACGGGAAGGTCCACGCGACGCTCGCGACGATCGAGGCCGAGCACATCTCCCGCGTCCTGGCGAGCTTCGAGGGCAACAAGCGCCAGGCGGCGCGCGCCCTGGGGATCAGTCTGCGGAATCTCTACCGCAAGATAGAGCGTTACAGCCTCGGACCCGGAGACGTTTCCGTGGGGGAGCCACCACATGCCTAGACCATCGACCCTGTCGCGTGGCGCCCTATACCTCTCGGCCGGGATCCTCGCCGCGTGTGGGATCGCGCTCTTCATGCGAGCCGACGATTCATCGGAAACGCGGGCGACCGTTCCCTTCCAGAAGGGCGTATGCCTCACGGACTTCGACGGGAGCTACGACGATGCCGGGCTGGGCGAGACGATCGAGCGCCTCCGGGCCGACGGAGTCGAATGGGTGGAGGTCATCGGCTACGGCTACATGCCCGACGTCTCGCGCCCGGAGATCCGGTTCGGCGACCTCTCGTCGAGCCAGGCCGCCGCGATCCGCCGCCTTCACGATGCCGGACTGCGCGTGCTGCTTATGCCGCAGCTGTGGAGCCATCAGTTCTACGAGGATCCACCGCGATGGGGCGCCGACATCGCGATGTCGAGCGACGAGGACTGGGGGACGTGGTTCTCCCGGTACCGGGAGTTCCTGCTCCACTGCGCCCGGCTGGCGGCCGAGGCCAAGGTCGAGATCCTGTCGGTCGGTCTCGAATACGTCTCCGCGACCCGCCAGGAGGCTCGCTGGCGAGAGCTCGTCCGCGACGTCCGTGCGGCCTACCCGGGCCCGCTGACCTATGGCGCGCACTGGGAGGAGGAGGCGCACCGGATCGGTTTCTGGGACGCCCTCGACCTCGTCGGCGTCAACCTCTACTACCCGCTCGCCGGCGGCGGGGTCGAGCGCGCGGTCCGGGAGCTCTCGGCCCTCCACGAGAAGACCGGGAAGCCGATCCTCTTGACCGAGGCGGGCCTGCCGAGCGTCGCCAGCGCCACCGAGAAGCCCTGGGCGGCTCCCGTGAAGGGGGCCTCTGCTGACGAGGCGGAGCAGGCCCTGGGTTACGAGACGGTCCTCTCCGCTTTCTGGGAGAGGGAGTGGCTGGCCGGGATCTACTTCTGGAACTGGCCGCTCGGCCAGGACGAGGATGCGCTCGGGTTCAGCCCGAAGGACAAGGCGGCGGAAGAGGTCCTCCGGCGCTGGTTCTCTTCCGGCCCAGGGCGGGGGCCCGCGCTGCCGGGCCGGGAGTAGTTGCGTCGGGCCTTGGATTCTGGATTCTGGTCCGCCTTCCGGTCGCTCCGCGAAAAAATCTGGAGATTCCCCTTGACCTTGTAGGTGGCTACAAGGCGTAGGCTCCTCCACGAAAGGACGCACGACATGGAGACGCTCACGAGAGGCGAGCTGGCGAAGCGCTGCGACGTGAACTTCGAGACGGTTCGCTACTACGAGAAGGAGGGCCTCATCCCGAAGCCGTCTCGGACTGCGTCTAACTACCGCGTGTACGGCGAGCAGGCCGTCCGGCGCATCCTCTTCATCAAGCGTGCTCAGGAGCTCGGCTTCACGCTCCACGAGATCAAGGATCTCCTCTCGCTGCGGGCCCGACCGCAGGCGAAGTGCGGCGATGTCCTGAAGCGCGCCGAGGCCAAGATTCAGAACATTGACGAGAAGATCCAATCGCTCAAGGCCATGCGCCGGGCGCTCTCGAAGCTCAGTTCCGAATGCACGAGCCGCGGGGGGATCTCGGAGTGCCCGATCCTCGACGCCCTGGATGACGGCGAACCATGACCTTTGATTCGTGAAGAACGCGGGGGTGGTCCTCGCTGCGGCGCGAATCCGATTCTGAAAGGAGTGCATCATGCGCAGAAAGAAGTGGCTGCTGACCGGGCTAGTGGCGGTATCGCTGGCGGCTGCTGGTCTGGCGTACGGACAGACGCTCGTCCGGGCGGACGAGCCGCAGGAGAACGCGGGGTACGTCTGTCCCCTGACGGGGGAGGAACTGCCCTGCCCCAACTGCTGCCCGCTGAACGGCAAGTAGGCGATCGTGCGCGAAGCCCCGGCGATGAGTCCCATCGCCGGGGCGCTTTAAAACCCCCTGGAGGATGCACCATGCAGAGAGCGGATCGACAGGGTACGTCTCGAGAGACGTGCCCCTCGTGCGGCAGCCGGGGCAAGCCGGTGAAGCCCATCACCATCGAGCGCCTCGTCGTCGAGGAGGCGCGGACACATGCCGGACGCACGGACGGCTTCCGGTTCTGCGCCGAGCCGTCGTGCGACGTCGCCTATTTCCATCCAGAGAGCGGCGCCCGGATCGCGCGTTCAGAGGTCCGCGTCCGCATCGGCCAGAAGGAGACCGAGGCGCCGCGTCCGGTTTGCTACTGTTTCGAGCACACCGTCGAGGAGGTCGAGGCGGAGGTCCTCGCAACCGGAACGTCGAAGGTCGCCGACGACATCACCGAGAAGTGCCGTGAAGGACTCGACCGGTGCGAGGAGACCAACCCGCAGGGCTCCTGCTGCCTCGGCAACGTCCGCCGGGCGGTGAAGGAGGCCCAGGCCCGGCACGCCGGCGATCCGGCCATCGTGGCGGCGGCTGACACGGAATGCTGCTGCTCGGTAGCTCCTGGAGAGGCGCCGGAGGCGGCCGCCCGCCGCCCGCGCAACACCGGGCTCCTGGCCACGGCCGGCGCGGTCGTCTCGGCCATCCTCTCCTCGGCCTGCTGCTGGCTTCCGCTCGTCCTGATCGCGTTCGGCGCCTCGGCCGCGGGCGTGTCCGGGTTCTTCGAGGCATACCGATTCTACCTGCTCGGCGGGACCGGCCTCTTCCTCGCCAGCGGCTTCTACCTGGTCTACGTTCGCAAGGAGCGGTGCAGTCCAGGCGAGGCCTGCGCCGTCCCCAACCCGCGCCTCCGGCGCTTGAACAAGATCATGCTCTGGGTGGCGACGGCCGTCGTCCTCGCCTTCGCCCTTTTCCCGAACTACGTCGGCTACCTCCTGGGCAGTGGCAACCCGCAGGCCCTGGCCGCCGCATCGGTTTCCGGCGAGAGCCAGACGTATCGGATCGAGGGGATGACCTGCGAGGCGTGCGCCGTCACTCTCCGCGAGCAGCTGGGCAAGGTGCCCGGAGTCGCGCGGGCCGAGGTGTCGTTCGAGCAGAAGACAGCGCGCGTCGTTTTCATCGAGGGCGAGCCGCGTCCGTCGGACGAAGCGATCCGGGCCGCGATCCAGCAGGCCGGCTACTCGGGAACATCCGTCGCCAGCAGCCGCACGGTCCACATCGCGGTCAGCGGCATGACCTGCGCCGGTTGCGCGAGTCGTCTCGAAGCCCGGCTTTCCGGCCTTCCCGGCGTCCAAGCCGCGGAGGTCGACTACGAGAACAGGCGCGCCATGGTCACGATCACCCCTGATGCGTCGCTCGTCCCGGTCCTCCAGGCCATCGCGGAACGGGGCTTCACGGGGAAGGTCGAGCCGTAGAACGAAAGGAGCACTTCGTGTTCCTCAAGATCGACGCGGACGAGCATCCCGAGGTCTCGAAGCGCTTCGGTGTGGCCGGGATCCCCGACGCGCGTGTCCTGGAGACCGACGGCACAGAGGTCGCGCGCTTCATAGGGTTCAAGGACGCGAGCGAGGTCCTCGGGATCTTGCGGGCGGCTCGTGGGGGTCGCAGGGCGAGCGGAAGCGGCAGGTGATCGGTGCCGAAGACGCGAGTCCCTTTCCTCCTCGCGGCTCTCGCCCACGTGACCCTCGGCTGTGCCTCCACCCCGCCAAGCCCGGAGCCGGCCCTGCCGTGGACTCATACGACCAACGCTCCCGCACTTCCTTCCGGGGCCAGTGGAGGAGAGCCACCGCTCTCGAAGGAGGAGTCGGACACCATCGGCCTCACCTACGACGATACGATCTTCACCGAGTCGGCGCGCACGAGGAACTTCAACGGTCAGGGGCTCATCCCGCGCTTCACCTACTTCCAGGCAACGACGACCTACGACGGGAACAGCCGCAAGAGCGACCCGATGGATCGCGAGCTGCGGGTCTACCTCGCGAACGTGCGCGGCGTCCTCGGGGTCCACGAGGACGTGACGGTCGCGCTCAACGTGCCTTACGTGGTCAAGGAGCTCGATACCACCATGGGCGGCCGCCGGCTTCGGCTGCACTCGGACGGCCTGGGGGACATGTCCGCCATGGGGAAGTGGCGCTTCTACAAGGATCCGGAGCTCGGTGGGACGACCGAACTGGCGGCGCTCCTCGGCATCGAGCTCCCGACGGGCCGGGACGACGTGCGCGACGCCAGCATGCGTCTCCCGCAGCCGCTGCAGCCCGGTTCGGGGTCCGTAGACGGGATTGTCGGCGCCGCCTTCACCCGGCTCTGGGATGGCGGGCGCTGGTAGCTCAACGCGGACCTGTTCTACAAGGCGAACTCGGAGGCGAACGACTACCGCTTCGGAAACGTCCTACGCTTCGACGCCGGCGGCCAGTTCCGGGCGTACCCGACGCGCTACGAGCGCTACGACCAGTTCACGCTGAACCTGATCTCGGAGCTCAACGGGGAGTACGCCGAGAAGGACACGCTCGACGGCAATCGCCTTGAGGGAACGGGTGGGTTGAAGCTCTTCGCATCTCCGGGCATCCAGGCGATCGTCAGCGAAAACCTGCTCTTCGAAGCCGGCGTGCAGATCCCGGCGTTTCGGCATCTTCATGGCCCGCAGCTCGGCGAGGACTTCCGGGCGACAATCGGGCTCAGGTGGCTCTTCTGATCGGAGGATGAAGCGATGAGAACACGGCTTCTTATGATGGCGGCGGCGGTCGTTCTGGCGGGCTGCTCCACCTCGAATGACACGCGCCCGGGAACGCCAGCCGATGAAGCCCGGCCCGCGTCGGTGGAGGGACCGGACCTCATGGCCTACGTGGCTATCGGCGGGGTCACGTGACCCATATGAGCGGGGAGCCTCAAGCAGGCTCTCGAACGCCAGGTTGGCGTTCAACGGTTCGAGTTCGACATCAACACCGGCATCGGAACGGTGACGTTCGTCGAGGGACGTAACGTGGACCTCGCGGCGGTCAAGACAATGACGAAGGAGGCCGGGTTCGACCTGAAGTGGACCGAGATCGAGGTGGTCGGACCCGTCTCCCGCAAGGAAGTGCAAGGCACCGAGGCGCTCTCCTTGAGCCTGCAGAGCCGGAGCCAGGAGATCCTGATCCTCCCCGGAGACGAGGAGGACACGCGCACCAGGTTTACCGAGATCGCGCGGTGGGCCGGAGAGCCCGGCAAGGTGCTCCGGATCCGCGGTCGGGCTCACACGCACACAGGCGGCCAGGTCGCGGTGACCATCAAGTTCTTCGAGGTCGTCAAGGAGCAGAACAAATAGCCAACCAAGGAGGAGTCGCCGAGCTATCTCCCGGGGCGCTGCGATCCGGCGGAGGATGGCGATCGGCGCGGAGGCCACGCCGGCATGGCGGCTCGCGGGGCGAGCGGAGGGGGCAGGTGACCGATCGAGAGCGATTCACTCCGAGGCGAGATCCTGGAGGCGGGGCACGAGCGAGCCCAGAAGGGCGGCGACGAGGATGGCTCCCACGTGCACGACGAGCACGTGCGACGTCGCTTTCGCCATCGGGCACAGGTGGGCAAGGAGCGCATAGCATGCAAGGCCCCCCGCGGACGCGAGCGCCGCGGAGGCGCCGGACGACAATCTGCGTTGCCGCGCGGACGCCACGGCGCTTCCGACGATGACCAGAATCGACGCGGCGGCGATCTCGCCCGCCAGGCAGGGGCCCCAGTGACGGAGGATCGGACCCTCGTCTCCGCCAGTGACGAGAGCCAGGACGGCGGCGGCCGCGACCATCAGGGCGGCCATGCCCCACCCGAGACGTCCGCCACGCTTCCCTTCGAGCCGGGAGGTCGGGGAGGAGGGAACCACGGACCGGCGGTTCTTCGAACCGGACGGGTGCATGTTCCGGAAGCGCGCCAGGAGCTCTTCCCGAATGTCCTGGGGCATGGGCTCGTCCGGCAACTTCCCCAGGGTCCGGATCGTCATCTTTATCTGTCGCAGGTAGGCGCGACAGCGCCAGCACATCCCCAGGTGGATCTGGACGCTCACCCGCGTCCGGAAGGGCAGTCTTCCCTCCAGCCAGTCGGTCACGAGCTCGGTCAGCTCCTGGCAGGTGAGCATGGACTAGAGTTCCTCGATGTAGGGCTCGAGCAGGGCGCGGATCTTCGATCGGGCGCGATGGAGGAGCACCCTCTGGTTGGTCTCGCTCAACTCCAGGATGTTACAGGCCTCGTCCGACCCGCAACCCTCGATGTCGCGAAGCGTCACGACCGCCCTTTGGCCGGCCGGGAGCCGGCGGATCGCCTCCTCGATCTGGCCCAGGACTTCCTTCCTGAGGAGGATCTTCTCGGGCGTGTCGCCGTCCCAGCGCCCAGGGGGCCTGCCCCACCCTCCTCCGGGGCGGAATCGGGAGGGATCGAGGGCCGGTTCCGTGTCGCCCTCCGGCTCTTCCAGCGATGAGAAGGGAATCGAGCGTCCTTCCCGCGCGCCGATCGTCCTCGCCCGGTTCATGAGGATGCGGAAGATCCAGGTCTTGAGGCTGGAACGGCCCTCGAAGGAGCCAATCCCGCCGAGCACCGCGAGCCACGTCTCCTGCACGACCTCCTCGGCGACATGGCGGCTCGTCACGAAAATCTGGGCCAGACGGAGAAGCGCCCCATGATGAGCTGCGACGAGAGACGTGAACGCGGCCTCGTCCCCCGCGAGGAGCCGCCGGACCAGATCGATGTCGCCGCGAGACGCCCGCGACGAATCCGCCGGACCGGGCGGCGCTTCGTCCCGCGGAGCGGAGCTGGTCTTCCTTGGATCGGGCGCCGCCATCCCGCTCGTGCCACTCATTCGCGGGAGTGTAACGCCGGGCCGCTTGGCGGGACAGTACCATCAAAGGAGGTGGCCATGAAGGACGCGGATCTTCCGGTGGGAGACGTCGAACAGGCGGTCCGGAGTCGCTACTCGAGCGCGGCCAGGGCGCCCGAGGCGAGGCTCTGCTGTCCCGTGACCTACGATCCGGCGCTCCTCGCGGCCGTTCCCGCGGACGTGCTCGAGCGGGACTACGGATGCGGGGATCCGTCCCGCCATGTGGAACCGGGCGAGGTCGTCCTCGACCTCGGCTCGGGAGCCGGGAAGGCCTGCTTCCTGGCGAGCCAGAGAGTCGGACCCGAGGGGAAGGTCATCGGGATCGACATGAACGACGAGATGCTCGCCGTGGCGCGCGGCGCGGCTCCCGAGGTCGCGCGGCGTCTCGGATTCGCGAATGTCTCGTTCCGGAAGGGGAAGATTCAGGACCTCGCCCTCGACATCGAGGCGCTCGACCTCTACCTGGAGCGGAATCCGGTGCGCTCGGCGGACGATCTCTCCCGGCTCGAGGGCAAGATCGCGGAGCTCCGGCGAACCCGGCCGCTGGTCGCGGACGGTTCGATCGACGTCGTCGTCTCCAACTGCGTCCTGAATCTCGTCCGTCCCGAGGAGAAGGAGCGACTCTTCGCCGAGATCTATCGCGTTCTCGCGCGCGGAGGCCGGGCCGTGATCTCCGACATCGTGAGCGACGAGGAGATCCCGGAGCGGCTCGCGCGGGACCCCGAGCTCTGGAGCGGGTGCGTCTCCGGGGCGTTCCGCGAGGATCTTTTCCTTGAAGCGTTCGAGAGGGCGGGCTTCTACGGCATCACCCTCGCCGAGTGCGGCGAGAAGCCCTGGCGCACGGTCGAAGGGATCGAGTTCCGGAGCGTCACGGTCATCGCTTACAAGGGCAAGGAGGGTACGTGCCTGGACCAGAAGCAGGCGGTGGTCTATCGCGGGCCCTTCCGCAAGGTCGAGGACGACGACGGGCACGTTCTCTTGCGCGGAGCGAGGACCGCGGTCTGCGAGAAGACGTTCCGGATCTACTCCAGGGAGCCCTACCGCGAGCAGGTCGAGCTCGTGTGGCCGCATGTTCTCGTCCCGCTCGAGGAAGCGCCGTCCTTCCCGTGCGGGAAGGGCGCGATCTTGCGCGATCCACGGGAGACCAAGGGTGTGAGCTATTTCCTCACGACCGAGCCGGAGACGAGCTCCTGCGGGCCGAACGGCGGCACGGGCGGGAACTGCTGTCCATGAGCGCCTCCGTGAGTCGGACGTGGCCGGTCCCGGGTCCGACCCGGGCGGCCGGCCCGGACTTCGAAGCTCTCCTCGGAAAGCATGGGTTTGCGGCGCCGGTTCGAGGTCGGGTCACCACGCTCCAGATCAACGTGGGGAAGCTCTGCAACCAGGCCTGCCATCACTGCCATGTCGAGGCCGGCCCGAAGCGAACCGAGGTCATGTCCCCGTGGGTCGCCGAGCGGGCGCTTTCGGTCCTTGCCGCGAGCCCGGGGATCGAGCTCGTGGACATCACGGGTGGCGCCCCCGAGCTCTGCCCGAGCTTCCGCCGGCTCGTGACCGAGAGCCGCCGCCTCGGCCGGCGGGTGATCGACCGGTGCAACCTCACGATTCTCTTCGAGGCAGGGCAAGAAGACCTGGCCGGGTTTCTCGCCGAGAACAAGGTCGGGGTCGTCGCGAGCCTCCCCTGCTATCTCGAGGAAAACGTCGACGGCCAGCGGGGCCGGGGTGTCTTCAAGAAGAGCATCGATGCCCTCCAGCGTCTGAATGCGCTCGGCTATGGCAGGCGGGGCGCCGGGCTCGAACTGGACCTTGTCTACAACCCGCTGGGCCCGTATCTCCCTCCGCAAGAGAGCCGGCTCGAGGCGGATTACAAGAGGGAGCTCCTCGCGCGCTATGGGATCGAGTTCGACTGCCTGCTCGCGATCACCAACATGCCGATCCGGAGGTTTGCCGAGCTCCTCCAAAGAAGCGGCGAGTACGAAGCGTACATGGGGCTCTTGGTGAACCACTTCAATCCGGCCGCGGTCCCCGGCCTCATGTGTCGTTCGCTCGTGAGTGTCGGCTGGGACGGACTTCTCTACGATTGCGACTTCAACCAGATGCTCGAGATGCCGCTTGGCGCCGGCCCCCGGACGCTCTTCGAGATCGACTCCCTCGATACGCTCGCCGGGGCGCGGATCGCCACGGGGAGCCACTGCTTCGGCTGCACGGCGGGCGCCGGGTCGAGCTGCGGGGGGTCGGTCACATGAGCGCCGGAATCGTGCTCCTTCTCGCCGCCGGCGCGCTCATGGCCCTCGCGAACGGCGCCAATGATATCTCCAAAGGGATCGCCACTCTGGTCGGGAGCGGCGGGGCGAGCTACCCCTGGGCGATCCGATGGGGAGCCTTCTCCACCGCTCTCGGAGGCCTCGCAGGAGCCGGCCTCTCGGGCGCGATGCTCGCGACATTCGGAGAGGGTCTCCTCGAACCCGGCACGGCTCCGAGCCTTTCGGCTGCCCTGGCCACGATCCTCGGCGCGGCGGCGTGGGTCCTCTTCGCCACGAGAACCGGCCTCCCTGTCTCGACGACGCACGCCATCCTGGGGGCGATCGCGGGAGCCGGGCTCGCCGCCTACGGCCCCCATGCCGTGAGGTGGGGGCCGATGGGCGCGAGGATCGCTCTTCCGCTCCTTCTTTCGCCGCTCGTCTCGCTGGCGCTAACCATCGGCCTCTCGCGCGCCTGGAGGGTCGTGGCAGGGAGGTCGAGCGGCGCGACCGACTGCCTCTGCGCAACGGTAGAGCCCGCCCGCGAGATCGTGGCCGCCGGTGGGATGGCCGCGGTGGTGTCGGTCCGGACCCAGGAGCGCCTGCGCGTGACCGCGGGGCCGTCCGGGGCCTGCTCGGACGGCGGAAGGGTCGCCATTCGCCTGACGCTCGACCATCTCCACTGGGTCACGAGCGGCCTGGCGAGCTTCGCCCGGGGACTGAACGACGCGCCCAAGATGGTCGCCCTCGTTCTCGCCGCGGGGGCGCTCTCGGCCGCCGGCGCGCCGAGCGGGCCCCTGGTTTTCATCGCCGTCACCGCCGGCATGGTGGGGGGAGGCCTTTTCGCCGGCCGCAGGGTCACGCGCGTCCTCGCGGAGAAGATCACCCCGATGGACCACCGGGAAGGGTTCACGGCGAACCTTGTGACGTCGGCCCTCGTGACGGCGGGGGCGCTGGGCGGCCTCCCGATGTCGACGACGCACGTCTCCTCGGCCGCGATCGCTGGATTGGGACTGGAGCGGGGCGGGAAGTCGATCCGCTGGGAGACGGTGCGGCAGATGGCCCTCGCCTGGCTCGTGACGCTGCCGGCCGCGGCACTCCTCGGCGCGCTCGGGGTCTGGATCCTCCCATGACACCGGCGGCCAGCGTCCAGGGGGAATCGGCGCCCGCGAAGGGCTCCGCCGGGCGCGCCCGGGCGCTTCGGGTCGCGGCGGTACTCGCGGGGGTTGCGGGGCTCGTCTCGGCATGGGCCTTCCTGCCCGTGGACGAGTGGCTCCTCGGGGTGGTCGAGTGGGTGCGGGGCGCGGGCGCGGCCGGCGTTCTCTTCTATTCGCTTGCCTACATCCTGGCGACGGTCCTTCTCCTGCCCGGCTCGGTCCTGACACTGGGCGCTGGCTTCGCCTACGGCCCCCTGTACGGGACCCTCCTCGTCTCTCCGGTGAGCGTCGTCGCGGCCACGGCCTCGTTCCTGCTCGGCCGGTTCGTAGCGCGCCGGTGGGTCGCGGGGCGCGTCCAGGGAGATCCGCGTTTCGTGGCGATCGACGAGGCCATTGGCAAGAGCGGCTTCAAGATCGTGCTCCTTCTCCGTCTCTCGCCCGTCTTCCCCTTCAACTTGACGAACTACGCCCTGGGCCTCACGGGCGTGAAGTTCCGGGACTACGTCCTGGCGTCGTGGGTCGGCATGCTCCCGGGGACATTCCTTTTCGTCTACCTGGGTTCTCTCGTGACGAGCGCCGCCGAACTCCTGAGCCGAGACCGGCCTGGAGCCGGTCCGTGGGGGCACGTCCTCCTCGTCGCGGGGCTCGTCGCCACGATCGCGGTCACCGTCGTGATCACGAGGGTCGCCCGGAAGGCGCTTCGCGAGGCTCTCGAGCGCGCCGGGGGGGCGAAGCCGTGACCGTGGTGAATCTTCTCCCCGACGACCTCCACAACCGCGCGCTTCTCGAAGAGGTCCACCCGAGTTCCTGGAAGAACCCGAAGCCAGCCGGGCGCTACAACCTCGTCGTCGTCGGCGCGGGGACGGCAGGGCTTGTTTCCGCGCTGGGCGCGGCCGGCCTGGGCGCGAAGGTCGCGCTCGTGGAACGCCACCTCATGGGTGGCGACTGCCTCAATTACGGCTGCGTTCCCTCGAAAGCGCTCCTCGCGGCCGCCCGCGCCGCCCATTCGGTCCGCGTCGCAGGTTCCTTCGGGGTCGAGATCCGGAGCGAGGTCGAGGTCGACTTCGCCCACGTCATGGAGAGAATGCGCCGGCTGCGCGCATCGATCGCTCCGCACGACGGCGCCCGGCGTCTGGCCCGCGAGGGCGTCGACGTCTACCTGGGCGAGGCGCGCTTCGTGGCGCCCGGCGCGGTCGAGGTTGCCGGGGAGCGGCTCGAGTTCTCGCGTGCCGTAATCGCGACCGGCGCCCGGGCAGCCGCCCTTCCGATCCCCGGCCTGTCCGAGGCAGGGTATCTGACGAACGAGACGGTCTTCTCGCTCACGGAGCTCCCGCGACGGCTCGCCGTGATCGGCGCCGGACCGATCGGCTGCGAGCTCGCCCAGGCCTTCGCCCGGTTCGGCTCACAGGTCACGTTGCTCGAGGCGCTGCCGCAGATCCTCGTCAAGGAGGACCGCGACGCGGCGCTTCTGGTCGAGAAGGCGCTCGTGCGGGACGGCGTCCGGATCGTCACTGCCTGCAAGATCGGGAGCGCCGAGTGCCGGATGGAAGCCGAGCGGTCCCCCGTGGGGAAGACGCTCCGGGCCGAGCACGACGGGAAAAACGTCGAGCTCACGGTCGACGAGATCCTGGTCGGCGTCGGCCGGGTGCCCAACACGGACGGGCTCGCTCTGGAGGCGGCCGGCGTCGAGTTCGACAAGACGGGCGTGAAGGTGGACGACCGCCTCCGGACGACAAACCGTCGTATCTTCGCCGCCGGGGACATTTGCTCGCCATACAAGTTCACCCACGCGGCGGACGCGATGGCCCGCATCGCGCTCCAGAACGCTCTCTTCCTCGGCAGGAAGAGGGCGAGCGCGCTCGTCGTCCCCTGGTGCACGTACACCGACCCCGAGATCGCCCACGTCGGTCTCTACGAGAAGGAGGCCCGGGACAGGGGATTCGACGTCGCGACCCTCACCGTCGAACTCAAGGAGGTCGACCGCGCCATCCTCGACGGTGAGACGGAGGGATTCGCGCGCGTTCACTACGAGAAGCCAAACGGTCGCATTCTCGGCGTGACGATCGTAGCCCGACATGCCGGCGAGATGATCGGAGAGGCATCTTTGGCGATGACCGCCGGACTCGATCTCGGCGCGATCGCGCGGACGATCCATCCGTACCCGACGCAGGCCGAGGCGCTCAAGAGGCTGGGCGACCAGTACATGCGGACCCGGCTGACCCCGTGGGTCCGGGGAATTCTCGATCGGTATTTCGGCTGGTGGAGGTGAGGCCTGTGGAGCAGCGAGGCAGCGTCTGCATCTTCGTGAAGTCGCCGCAGGCCGGCCGGGTGAAGACCCGCCTC
>JACQVV010000153.1 GCA_016209595.1 Planctomycetota bacterium | reverse complement strand
CCAAAGAGGAGATCGCCAAGCTCCCGCCGGACGGCGGCCCGGACTTCAACCGGCTCATCTTCGAATCGAGCCCTTACCTGCTCCAGCACGCCCGGAACCCCGTCGACTGGTACGCCTGGGGCGCGGAGGCGTTCGAGAGGGCACGCCGGGAAGAGAAGCTGGTCTTCCTCTCCGTCGGCTACTCGACGTGCCACTGGTGTCACGTCATGGAGCGCGAGTCTTTCGAGAACGAGGCGATCGCGCGCCTCATGAATGACAACTTCGTTTCGATCAAGGTCGATCGCGAGGAGCGGCCCGACGTCGATGCCATCTACATGGCGGCCGTCCAGGCCCTGACCGGCAGCGGCGGTTGGCCCATGAGCGTCTTCCTGACGGCCGACGGCAAGCCCATCTGGGGGGGGACGTACTTCCCGCCCGACGACCGCTTCGGGCAACCGGGCTTCCGGACCGTCCTCCAGAAGATCGCCGACCTCTGGCGGACGGATCGGGCCAGGCTGGAGCGTGGTGCCGAAGAGCTGACCGGTCACATCCGCGCCCAGAGCGCGGAGGCGCGCACCGGCGAGGCCGAACTCACGACAAAGACGCTCGAGAAGGGGTATTCCAACTACACCGAGCGGTTCGACGCCGCGCACGGCGGCTTCGGCGGCGCGCCCAAGTTCCCGCGGAGCCACTCGCTCTCCTTCCTGCTCCGCTACCACTCGCGGACGGGGACGGCGCGGGCGCTCGAGATGGTCGAGACGACTCTCCAGGCCATGGCCGCCGGCGGGATGTACGACCACCTCGGCGGGGGCTTTCATCGTTACTCGACCGACCCGGTCTGGCTCGTCCCCCACTTCGAACAGATGCTCAACGATCAGGCCCTTCTGGCCCGGACCTACGTCGAGGCCTATCAGGTGACGGGGGAGGAGCGGTACGCGGAGGTCGCCCGCGACATGCTTCGCTACGTCCTCCGGGACATGACCGACGCCTCGGGCGGGTTCTACTCGGCCGAGGACGCCGACAGCGAGGGCGTGGAGGGGAAGTTCTACCTCTGGACAGAGCAAGAGATCCTGCGCCTCTTGGGCCGGGAGGACGGGACTCTGTTCGCCCGCGTCTACGGCGTGACCCAGGACGGCAACTACCGGGAGGAGGCTTCCGGGGGGGAGACTGGCGAGAACATTCTCCACCTGCCGGCGCCGGTGGCCGAGGTCGCCGCGGATCTCGACCTCGACCAGGCTCCCTTCGAGGAACGACTGGAGGTCATGCGGCGGAAGCTCTTCGAGGCCCGCGAGAGGCGCGTTCACCCTCACAGGGACGACAAGATCCTCACCGACTGGAACGGCCTCATGATCTGGGCCCTGGCCTACGCCGGTCGCGTCCTGGGCGAACCCGCCTACGTCGAGCGTGCCCGGCGCGCGGCCGAGTTCCTTCTGGGGACGATGCAATCCGAGGGACGCCTCCTCCACCGCTACCGCGAAGGCAATGCCTCCATCCCGGCCTTCCTCGACGACCACGCCTTCCTGTCCCTGGGTCTCTTCGAACTCTACCAGGCCACTTTCGAGGCCCGCTGGCTGGGCGAGGCCCGGCGGCTCTGCCGCGAGATGGTGAAGCTCTTCTGGGACGGCGAGCGCGGCGGGTTCCGCCTGGTGGGAGAGGGAGGCGAGCAGCTCATCACAGAGACCAAGGAACTCTACGACGGAGCGATTCCCTCGGGGAACTCCGCGGCCACGCTTGCCCTCTCCGTGGTCGGCCGCCTCACGATGGACGGGGATTTGGAGCGGCATGCCGAGCAGAACCTCAAGTTCTTCGCCGGCCAGATCGACCCGTTTCCCATGGGCTACCCCTTCATGCTCATGGCCCTCGACTTCGCCCTCGGACCGTCGAAGGAGGTGGTCCTGGCCGGCGATCCGACGGCGCCGGATCTCATCGCCATGCGGCGAGCCCTCGACCGCGGCTTCTTCCCGAACATGGTGGTGGCGCTGCATCCTCCCGGAGATGGCGCCCGCGAGATCGAGGAGATCATCGGGTTTCTCGAGGGGCAGGACGCGCTGGAGGGCAACGCCACCGCGTACGTTTGCGAGAACTACGCCTGCAACCTGCCGACCACGGACCCGGTCGAGATGCTGCGGCTCCTTCGGGGCAACCGCTGAGAGCGCGCCAGGATCTACATCCAGCGGAGCCCGGGAAGGCGGGGCGCGAGCGAGTCCAGCATGGCAGCGGCGAGGATGCCCCCGACATGGACGACCAGGACGTGCGGCGTCACTCCCGCCATCGGGCAGAGGTAGGGAAGGAGCGTCGAGGCCTCCAACACCGGCCCACCCGCGCCCGTAGCATCAACCTCGCCATGGAGGCGAGACAATCCCGTCGACCTTGTGCCAACCTCCTTGGAGATGCCGCCATGTTCCGACGGCCGGGGATCGCCCATGCCCTCGTGCCCCTGCACTGCGTCCGGCTCGAGTTCAGCGCCGACCGACCGGCCCGCGAACGGCTCGACGTCTACGGGACCCCCGTGCTCCTCGTGCTCGACGGGGAGGGCCGCGTCCTCGACCGGGTCGACGGCTTCGTTCCGCCCGATGAGCTCGCCGGCTGGCTCGAGAAAAACCTCCACTGAAAACGAAACTCGTCCAGGAGATTCCGTCCATGCGTACGCCCCTCGTCGGGCTTGCCCTCGCGGCCCTCTCCATGCTCTCGGCCGGCCCCGCGTTCGCCCAGGGCAGCTGGTTCGAAGACTTCAAGACGCGCACGCCCCGGGTGGGTGAGCTGGCCCCCGACTTCAGTCTGCGAGATACGGAGGGGAACGAGGTGACTCTCTCCGCGCTCCGTGGCGAAAAAATCGTCGTCCTCGAGTTCGGCGCCATCACCTGACCGCCCTTCCGCGGCAAGGTCTCCAGTATGGAGGCCGTCCGGGATCGGTTCGGCGATGAGGTTGTCTTCTTCGTGGTCTACACCCGCGAACCCCATCCGGGCATCGGAGGCCGGGGTCAAACGCGCACCTTCGAGGAAAAGTGTCAATTCGCGAAGGACTGCCGCGAGGACCTCCGGGACGACCGGACCTACCTCGTCGACTCGCTCGACGCGACCGTCCAGAGGACCTACGGCGGACTGCCGAACAACTCCTACGTCATCGACAAGCTCGGACGCGTCGCCTACAAGGAAGCCTGGAGCCACCCGAAGAACCTAGGGCGCGTCCTGGAGCGGCTGACCGTTTCGAACCGCGAGGCTCCGTCCGACGACAAACGCTGGTACTAAGAGCTTATCCATGAACCCGGACCGAGCCCGGCGGAGCGCCGCCGCCGGCCTGGCGACGGGAGGGTTCTTGGATAAGCTCTTGGATTAAAGGGCTCGAGCCGGAGTGTTCATTCCTCGGATCGGCGAGCTCTTCGCGGGACGGGCCGACGGTTGACGAGCATGTCGAACACCGTGAAATCCTCCACGCGAGACTCCCCGGTTTTCCTCGTCACCTACGTGTTCGAAGGAGAGCTGCCGCACGGCGGCCGGCGCAGGTTCGTGTCTGCCGAGCAGCTGGACACGTTGCAGGCTGAAAACCCCGGGATCCAGATTCTGGAGAGGATCCCGGCGGAGCAGTTCACGCTTCCCTCCTACTGGTTCTGCGTCGTTCCCGCGCGCGACTGGAAGCCCGGGGACATCGCGAGCGCGCCGTTTGCCATCGACTCTACGGAGAGGGTGGCGGCTCTGGCGAGGAGCGGCGAGACCGTCTGGGTCCGCGCAGGGCCGTTTCGGACGGAGGCCGAAGCGCGACGTGAAGCCGACGAGGAGGTCAAGTACTGGAGCGACCCGAATCGCCAACACTGAGCCGGGGAAACCCCTCATGCGGAGTCCGCTGGAGCGATGGACGAATCTGCCGGCAGTCCCCACGCCGCTCCTGGAATGCCCACCGGCACTTCCTCGTTGACTTTGTGTTGTGGCAACTCCCTTCTTCTCGAACAGCGATCTCGAGCTAGCCGCGGCAATCCACGCGAGCCTCGTCGTCCCCCACTCCGGGGACGACCGATTCGAGGTCACGACCCACTTCCATCCGAGCGCTGGGATTGGTGGGGACTACACGACCGTCCTTGCTCGAGACTCAGAGCGGGTATTCGCCTGCATCTCCGACGTCTGCGGTCACGGTATCGCGGCGGCCCTCCTCGCCACGCGAGTCAGCTCGCACGTGCGTTCCGTGATCCCACGGGTCGAGGATCCCTGCCAGCTCGCATCCGATCTGAACGCCTTCCTCTACGAGAAGTTCACCAGTCACCTGCACAATCTGTTCGTGACTTTCTTCAGCGTCCTCGTCGACTTCGACCGCCGCTCTCTGACCTGGGCCGGGTTCGGGCACCCTCCGGCCCTCTGGCTCGAGCCGGAGGCGACGGTTCCCCGGCGACTCTGCTCGGCCAACACGTTCCTCGGCATCGGCCCGCATCTCGTCGGCGAGGCCTGCCGGATGGAAAGGGTCCAGCTCGTGGCCGGAGGCCGGCTCCTCCTCTACACCGACGGCCTCCTCGAGTCGAAAACCCCCAGCGGGCCGTTCGGCTTCAAGAAGATCGAGAGCGTCTTCGCCTCGAGCCGGCCTGGGAAGGCGCCCGACGACCTGGCCGCGTCCGCCGACGCCCTTCGCAACGGCGACGCGGAGGACGACGTGACTATCGTCGAGCTCACTTTTCGATAGCGGAGCCTCGAGCGGCCCGGGCGGCTCCCGAACTCGATGACCAGCCCCCAGCTGGGGCGAAAGGGCGCGAATCGGGACCCGCGGGCGACGTCGAGCACGAGGAGGTTGTCAGGGCTCGCCGGCTGCCGGACGAGCGCGTCAGCGAGCGCCCGCTCCCGGGATGGGCGTCCGGATCTCGACCCGGGCGGCGTAGACGGGGGCGATGCCGTGGCCGTGCTTCCCACGGGCGAACTCCATTCTCGGGATCCCGTCCCCGTCGCCGTCGCGAACGGCGAAGTCGCGCTCGCCCGTCTCCTCGTACTCGCTCTGCTGGATGCCGCTCGAGTCGACCGCCTGGACCCAGAATCGCTTGAAGCGTTCGATTTCGCGGGCGTCCTTGGTGAGGAGGATGATCTCGCGCACCGCGCCGAGCGCGGCGCCCAGGTTGAGGGGAGTGTAGACCGTCACGCCGGCGCCGGCATGGGAGCGGTAGACGCCGGTACTCTCGTCCCAGAGGCTCCTGTTCATGTACGCGTAGGCGTCGAGCGCCGCTTTCCGATACCGATCGTCCCCGAGGACCTTGAACGCCTCCACGAGACCACGGACGCCGAACCCCTGCGCGAGAAGGGAGGGGGGACCCTCGAGGGGCTGGCGAGCCGACAGGTCGTAGCCGTCTGCGATCGATCCGTCCTGGGCCTGGAGGTTGGCGACGAGGAAGTCCGCCTGCTCGCCCATGAGCTTCCTCGAAAGTCGAGCATCCTCGGAATCGGCCGGCAGGTGCCGCGCGGAGTTGGCCAGCGCGACCATGGCCATGCCGAGGTCGGCCGTCGCGATCTCGCGGCCGGGTCCTGCTCCGGGAAGCCACTCGGAGACCGGGGCGCCGCCCTTCCCGCGGTGCATGGCGGCGATGTTCTGGAGCACCATGCTCGCGAGGGCCTCGGCGAGAACGACGTACTTTCGCTCCATGATCGTCCCGTCGTAGCGCGGGTCCTCGCCGAAGACCTTGTGCCAGTTCTTGTTCCCTGTCGTCGGATCCGCGAAGTGATAGAACTCCGAGAGACCCCAGAGGAGCGAGGCCTGGTCGAAGAGCCGGCTCGAACCGTCCTCGACCGAGAACTCCTCGGGGCGGGGCGGGAGGTCGCCGACATAACGGAGCCGGACGCCGACCCTGTGGGGGAACCAGGCCGACCCGGCCTTGAAGTCCCTCGGGTCGCGCCCGCCCAGGCGCTCGCCATCGTAGAGGAGGGAGCCCTTGAGCATCAGCATCTTGCTCACGGCCATGAGGTTCAGCATCGCGCCGCGGAACCCCTCCTCCGGGTCGTTTCCGAGGTACTTCCCGCCGTGGTGCGATCCCCGGAAGAAGTACTCCATCCAGAGGACCTGCTTCATGAGCGTCTGCCCTTCGGCACCGAGGTCGATCGCCGGCTCTATGTTGTCGTGGTCCCACCGGAGGCTGAGGAAGTTCTCGCGGTAGTTGATCCGGTACTTCCACATCTCGTTCGCCTGGACCCCCATCCCGGTGGGCCGCGGGGTTGGTGTGTCCCCGTAGAGCCGCGCCATGTCCCTGTCGCGAACGAGGTTCTCCGTGCTCTCGAATCGGGTCCCCTTGTCGACGGACCGGACGTAGTCGGGGTCGCCCGAGGCGTACTGGAGCATGCACGGCGAGGCGTCCTCGAAATGGCGGGGGAAGCCGGACCGGTGGAGGTAGAGAGGGATGATCTCCTGGATCAGAACGCCCTTGTTGGCCCGGACGTACTCCATGCGGTCGCGGTTGACATTCGAGCGACCCTCCTGTAGCGCCCATTCGGTGACGT
>JACQVV010000152.1 GCA_016209595.1 Planctomycetota bacterium | reverse complement strand
GAACCCCGAACCCCGACCCCTGATTTGTGTCAACGTCCAGCCCTTGCTAAACTCTTGCCGGCACGGATCCATGGAGGAGGGAGTTCGAGGGGTGGCAGTACTTCGGGTCGTCTCGGGCCCCAACAAGGGCCTGATCTTCGAGGTGGGGAAGCGTCCGGTCTCGGCCGGCCGTTCCACGGAAAATGACATCCACCTCGACGACCCCTCCGTCTCCTCCTTCCACGCTCGGTTCGTGGCGAGCGAGGACCGGAAGACTTTCCACATCGAGGACATGGGGAGCCGCAACGGGACCTACCTCAACGGTTCCCGGATTGAGACCTCGGAGCTGCGGTTCGGGGACTCGATCCGGATCGGCGTGACCGAGATGAGCTTCGAGTCGGCCGCCGGGAAGAGCGACTCCGGAAAACGCGACACCGACTCGAGCGTCATCCTCAAGGAGGGAGGGTCGGACGAGGACTCCGACATCGTCTGGTCGGCGAGCGAGAACATCCTGCGCACCTGCGAAATCGAAGGGGGCGATGCGCAGGAGGCTCCTGCGGGGACGAACCTCGAGGTCCTGCTGGAGGTCTCCCGGCAGTGCAACGCGAGCCTCCTGCCCGAGGAGGTCCTCGACCGGGTCCTCGATATCCTGATCTCGACCTTCCGCGCCGACAGGGGGTTCATCCTGCTCCTCGAGGAGCGCCCGGACGGCCGCTACGCGCAGAACATGGCCGCGATCGCCGGGCGCACGGGAAATCACGAACCGATCTCCGTGTGCCGGTCGATCGTGGACCGGGTGATCGAGTCGAGGAGCCCGGTCCTCTCCTTCGACGCCATGAGGGACGCCCGGTTCAGCGCTTCGGACTCGATCCTCGCCCAGAACCTGCGGGCGGTCATGTGCGCGCCGATCCTTCGCGAGGAGAAGGTCGTCGGCCTGGTTCATCTGGACAGCCAGAACGCCTCCGGGCTCTTCGGCAGGAAGGACCTGGAGCTCCTGAAGATCATCTGCGACGAGGCGGCGATCTCGATCGAGAACTCGCGGCTCTATGGCGAGCTTCGCGGGATGGCGGACCACAACGCGGCCATCCTCACGTGCCTCGGCGACGGCGTCATCGCCGTGGACACGGTCGGCTGCACGACGACCGTGAACCGCAGGGCGGAGGAGATTTTCGGCCTGGAGGCCTCCGTCATGAAGGGCCGGCCGGTCGAGGACCTGGCGCCCCTCGTCGAGGTCTGGCCGATCCTCAAGCGCGTGCTGGAAACCGGGGAGCGGATGGAGACGGAGGAGGTCGAGGCGGTTCCAGGTGGGGGCGCTCGCCGCCCGCTCAGGGTCAACGCCTCGGCGCTCCGGGCCGGAGACGAGCTCCAGGGGGCCGTCGCGAGCATCCATGACCTTACGGAGGAGCGCGAGCTCGCCCAGAAACTCCGCCGCTCGGAACGGCTCGCCGCCATGGGCGAGGCCGTAGCGGGCGTCGCCCACGAGCTCCGGAACCCCCTCACGATCATGAGGGGCCTCACCCAGCTCATCATGAAGAAGTTCGGCGAGGACCAGAAGGAGCGCGAGTACGCCGGGATGGTGATCGAGGGGATCGATCGGGCGAGCCGGATCATCCGTGAGCTCCTCAACTACTCGCGCGACACGAAACTCAGCCTGTCCCGAACCGACCCGGGGGATCTCGTGCGGGATGTCCTGCAGGAGCAGGAGTCGGGCCTGCGGGCTCGCGGCGTGGAGCTCGCGGCCTCCATCCCGGCGGAGCTTCCTTCCGCCGTGCTCGACGCGGACAAAGTCCGGCAGGTCCTGGTCAACCTGCTCTCGAACGCGGCGGACGCCTGCCCAGAAGGAGGGACGATCCGCGTCGAGGTCGCCCTGGCCGACCAGCAGGTCGAGATCCGGGTATCGGACACCGGAGTCGGGATGTCGCCCGAGGTCCTTTCACGCGTCTTCGACGCCTTCTACACGAGCAAGGAGGAAGGCATCGGCCTGGGCCTCTACATCTCGCGGAAAATGGTCGAGCAGCACGGAGGGGATCTCTTCGCCGAAAGCGAGCGGGGTGTGGGCTCCGTCTTCACGATCCGGCTTCCGCTGGAGAAGCGCAGGAGGGGGTAGTGCCGCCCTGGACGCGGTGGACCGTGAGCGTCAACCGTGACCGTGACCGTGACCGTGGCGTAAGCCCCGGGTTCCGGACGATTACGCCGCGGCAGGCTCGAGCATCTCCCGGATCTTGTCGAGCGTCTCCTTCTCGATCTGCCGCACGCGCTCCTTGGTGAGGTTTACCTTCTCGCCGATCTCGCGGAGCGTCATGGGTTCGCGGAACGGGCCCAGGCCGAAGCGCATCTGAAGGATCCGGACCTTCCGCTTGTCCAGCTTCCCGAAGATCATCTGGAGGCGTTCCATGTCGATCCGGTCGGCGACTTGGCCCTCCTGGCCCTGAACCCGCTTGTCCTCGATCAGGTCCTTGGTCTCGCAGATGACGTTCAGGCTCCGAGTGCACTCGATCGAGAGGCTCGTCTGGAGGGCCTCTTCGACGAGGCGCGCGCTCTTCTCCGGGATTCGCAGGTGCCGCACGATCTCCCGGGGCGTGGGCTCCGTTCCGGACTGGATGAGATGGTGCGAGACGTCGCGCGCCTTCGAGAGGATCTTCCTCATGTAGGAGGGGATCCGGATGACCTGGTTCTTGTCGGTGAGCGCGCGGCAGATCGCGTGCTTGATCCAGTAGGTCGCGTAGGTGGAGAAGCGACAGCCGCGGTCGGGGTCGAACCGCTCGACTGCGTGGAGGAGCCCGAGATTCCCTTCCTCGACGAGGTCGAGGAGCGGGAGCCCCATCTCAGCGTACCGCTTGGCGATGTTGACGACCAGCCGCAGGTTGCTCGTGACGAGCGCCTGCCGTGCCGCGCGCTCGCCGTTTCGGTAGCTGCGAGCGAGGTCCTCCTCCGTCCGTGCGTCGAGGAGGGGGAACTTGCGGATCTCCTTGAGGTACAATTCCACGGTCACTTCCTTATTGATCTCCATGGCCGACCCCCCTGCCGTGATCCGTCCCTGGCCCGTCGAGGACCAAGGCGACGTCCAGTGTCGAGAGCCTGAAGTGCAAGGGACGTGCCCGGTCCGATCTCGCAGGAGTCGTGTAGCGTAACATTCTGCCTCAACATGGCTTACGAATGGGGACGCCAGACTCGCGCGACGTTCCGGCAATGGCTGGGGTGTAACGATGTGTTCGAAAAAGCGTCAGTCGATGTCATCTTCTGACGGTTTCCGCCAACTCCGGAAGACGACCGGGGCCACCAAGATGGAGCGTCCGTGACGTCCTGGGAGGACGGGGAGGTCGGCCGGATCGCCGTGGAGGAGAACCTCGTCCCGGCGGAGGCGATCCTCGATGCGCGGCGAATCCAGAGCCAGTACCGCGACCTGGGGATCGCCTCGAAGGGGTTGGGGGAGATCCTCCTCGAGGAAGGGTATCTCTCCCGATACCTCCTGCGGACCATCTACCGGAAGGTCCAGCCTCGCTCGGATCTCCCCAGGCTTGGAGGATACGAGATCCTCGCCAAGATCGCGGAGGGATCGACCGGAACGGTCTATCAGGCGCGCCAGGTGAGTCTCGACCGGCTGGTCGCGGTGAAGATCCTCTCCGAGCGCCTCACGGCGGACCCCGTCTACGTGGAGCGCTTCCAGCGCGAGGCGCGAGCCGCGGGACGACTTCACCACTCGAACATCGTCTCCGCGATCGAGGTCGGCGAGTCGGCGGGCCGCCGCTTCCTGGTGATGGAGTACGTCGAAGGGCACACCGTGGACGAGAGGATCAAGGAGCGCGGCCCCTTTCCTGAGAAAGAGGCCCTCGAACTTTCCGTACAGGTGGCGCGGGCCCTCGATCACGCGCACCGCGCGGGGATCGTTCACCGGGACATCAAGCCGGCGAACATCCTGGTCACCCCCGAAGGAGTAGCCAAGCTGTGCGACCTGGGTCTCGTCCGGCCGCCCGCTCCCGACCAGACCCTCACCCGGACCGGGTACACGCACGGCACGCCCCACTACATGTCGCCGGAGCAGGTCCTGGGAGCCCGGGACGTGGACGGGCGAAGCGACATCTACTCGCTGGGCGCGACCCTCTACAAGATGCTCACCGGCTCTCCGCCCTACGCGGGAGAGAGCGCGGCGGCGATCCTCGTGCAGCACCTCCGCGGCCCGCTCGTCCCGCCGCGGGAACGCCGTCCCGAGATCTCGCCGGCCGCCGATCTCCTCGTCCGCAGGATGATGTCTCGAGACCCCGAGAGGCGGCATCCGAACGCTGCGGCCCTCATGGCGGACCTCTCGCGAATCGCCGCGGGCGAAGCCGAGACGATGGTGAAGGAGCTCGCCCCCTACGTGCTGGAGGAGCCCCCGGAGAAGGAGTCCGGCCCGCCTCCGCGGCGCTGGCTCGCGGCCTCGCTCGCCGCCAACGCCGTGCTGGGCGTGGCGCTCCTCGGGGTCCTTCTCTTCGGCCTGTTGCCGTCTCGGATGCCGGAGGCGAAGCGTCCGCCGGCGTCCTCGCCCCCTCCCGCCGGCGCCGCTTTGGACCCGGCTCCCGTGGGGGGCGCGGAACGCCGCGAGCTCGAGGCCCTACGGGCTGCGGCGGATGCCGCGCGTGTCGAGCGGGAGCGATACCGGGAATTCTGGCGAGTCCAGGAGGCAGAGGCGAGGGGATTCCTCGCCCGGACCGCGCGAGAGGTCGGCCTCCTCCTCGCCGAGGGGCGGTTCCCCGAAGCGCTCTCGAGGATCGACGCCGTTCCGGAATGGGTCGCCCGCCACTCGGGAAGGAGCGCCCTGGAGTCGGTTCGGGAGCGGATCCGGGACGAGATGCGGACTCTCGCGGCCGGTGCGCTCGGCGCCGTCGATCGCTCGATCGAGAAGGGCGATTTCGGCTCGGCGGAGCACCTCGTGCGCGGGCTTTCCGCCGATCCGCGCTTCGCGCCGATACGGTCCTCCCTGGAGGAACGCAAGGTCCGGATCGTGGAGGCCATGGGCATCGCGGACGAGCGGGCCGACCTGGAACGGGCGGAGGGGGCCTATTGGAGTCTCTTCGAACAGGTCCTGGCGCGGCTCGCGGACCGCGAGTACGAGGGGGCCCTGGCGGATCTCGACGCGGCTCGCGCGAGCGCAGCGCTCGCCCCTCTCTCGGTCCGTCTGGAGGCGGAGGCCGCCGGCGTACGGCTCGTTCGCGCGCGGATCTTCGAGGGCGCCCGGGAGGCGCTGGTCGCATGCGAAGAGGAAGTGACGCTGACCAGGCGTAAGGGGGGTCGGGTTCGAGGCCACGTGAAGGCGCGGCCCGGCGGGGGGATTCGCGTGGAAGAGGATCGGCCGGGCGAGAGGACGATGGTGGACCTGATGCCCCGAGACCTCTCCGGCCAGGACCTCTTGACCTGGGCGGATCTCGATCCGGCGCAAGAGGAAGACGCGCTCGCCCTGGCCCTCTTTTCTCTCTATGAGAGGAACTGGGCGGAGGCGGAGCCCCGTCTCCTGGCAGTTGGACGGCGCGACCCGGCAGCCTACGCCTCGTTCGCCGGGCTCCGTGGCCTCGCCGACGCCGGCGACTGGAAAGCCGCCGAGGAGCGGCTGGCGGAGCTCGCCGAAAGATATCCCGGCCCCGGGTTCCTCCGGTTGCGCCGCGAGGAGCTCGCCGAGCTCGAGAGTCGCATCGAGGAGGGGAGGCTGCGGGAGAGCCTGGGCGAGCACCTGCGTGGTCGCCTGGTCGAACTCTCCGGGATGCGCGTCACGCTCGAGTATCGGTTCGCGGCCCCGGCGGAGCTTGACGACTGGAGGGAGGTCGACACCCAGGACGGAGCGGTCGGTCCCATGGATCGCGCCTGGCGGATCGCGGGAGGAAATCTAGTCCGGCAAGGGAACCGCCCCGGGCGGGTCCTGGTCCACCGGTTGCCGCTCGCGACCCCGCTCGAGGTCGAGTTCGACTCGCGCTGCGAGGATGGGATGACGGCGGGATTCGACCTCCACGTCGCGACCGACGCGTCGGGGGGGAGCGGAGCGGTGTTCCACGTGGTTCGCCCGTTCGACGGGAACCGGTTCCGCGCGCAGCTCTACGGGCTGGGGGGACAGCCGAGGGCCGACCTGGAGCTCGATGGTTTCCCCTCCGTCCTCGTCGCCCGCCTCGACGGGGGCGAACAGACGCTCGAGATCCTCGGCGCGGAGCCGCTCGTGCGGCGCGGGCTCCCCGCGGCGGCGGCCGGCCGTGTGGCCCTGCGTGCCCTGATCCAGCCGCTCACCGTGATCCGCATCCGGATCACGGGCACTCTCCCGGCAAGCTGGGAGGAGGCCCTGGGAGACTAGCGCAGCGGGCTACGCTCATGTGCGAAATAGCTCTTAGGAACCCAGGAACCCAGGAAAAGCCAGCTCGATTCCTGGTTTCCTGGGTTCCTCATACTTATTCCTCCGGCCAATCTCGAACTGCGCACCATAGAGTAGCTAGACCGTCCGCCCGACCGCCTCCGCGATCCGCGCCACGTCGAGCATGAGCTGGTCGAACTGATCGGGCAGGATCGACTGTGCGCCGTCCGAGAGGGCCTCTTCCGGCCGGTCGTGCACCTCCACCATCAGGCCGTCGGCGCCCGCCGCAACCGCGGCACGCGCGAGGGGGATGATGTCATAGCGTTTCCCGGAAGCGTGGCTCGGGTCGGCCAGGATGGGAAGGTGGCACGCGTTCTTCGCGGCCGGGATGACGCCGACGTCGAAGGTGTTGCGGCTGTGGTCGGAGAAGGTCCGGATGCCGCGCTCGCAGAGCACGACCTGGTAGTTCCCCTCCGACAGGACGTACTCCGCCGCCTGTAGGTACTCCGAGAGCGTCGCGGACATCCCCCGCTTGAGGAAGACGGGCTTCTTCGCTCGCCCGGCTTTCTTGAGGAGCGAGAAGTTCTGCATGTTCCTGGCCCCGATCTGGATCATGTCGCAGTGTTCGGCGACGCGCTCGAGGCTCTCCTCGTCGAGCGCCTCGGTGCAGGTGGCAAGTCCCGTCTCGGCCCGCACGAGGTCGAGGATCTCAAGGCCGCGCACGCCCAGTCCCTGGAAGGCGTATGGGGAGGTGCGGGGCTTGTACGCGCCGCCGCGGAAGATCGTGGCCCCCGCCCTCCGCACCCGCCGCGCGATGGTGAGCGAGCGTTCTTCGGTCTCCACGGAGCAGGGACCCGCGATCACGGAGAGGCGCTTCCCTCCGATTTCGGCGCCGGTCGGGAGACGGATGACCGTGTCGTCGGGCCGGACCTCGCGGCTCACGAGCTTATAGGGCTTGGTGACGGGGATCACCTCGAGGACGCCGGCGAGCTCCCGGATCGTCTGGGCCTCGATGGGGCCCTGGTTTCCCGTGATCCCGATGGCCGTGCGACTCGCCCCCGGCATGGCGTGGGGCGTGAAACCAAGCCGCCGGATCTCCGCGCAGACCGCCTCCACGTCGCGAGGCGTGGCGCTGACGTCCATGACGACGAGCATGAGCCTCATCCTAGCAGGGCCAGGAAACGGGTCAAGGCGGCCGGAGCTTGCGGCCGGGAAGGCAGGCTCCTAGAATCGAAATTCTCTAGAGGAGGCGCGAGACAGTGGACATCAAGATCGAATACTGCGCGGCCTGAAGCTACGAGCCGCAAGCCGTCGGTCTGACGGAACAGATCCTCAAGGAACACAAGCAGAAGATCACCTCGCTCACCCTGGTGCCCTCGGACGGGGGACGGTTCGAGGTCACCGTGTCGGGGAAGCTCGCCTTCAGCAAGCTCGCCGAGAAGCGATTCCCCGACTACGCGGAGATCCAGAAGGCGCTCAAGGGCAGGTCCAAGGCCAAGCCAGTGTCCAGTGATCAGTGATCAGTGACCAGTGAAGGAAGAAAAACTTTTTTCCTTCACTGGCCACTGACCACTGAACACTGATTTTGCCTCGGACCCCGGCTAGAATGTCTCCATGGCCGACGAGGCCCGCTCGGGGTCCCAGGACAGCACCGCCGTTGACCGTGACCTCCTTCTCGGCCGTTCGCTGATCGAGAGGGGGGTCCTCACGTCGGAGACGCTCCATCGTTGCCTCCGCTACCAGGAGGAACAGCGGAAGCTCGGGCGGGCCGTTCCCCTGGCGAGGATCCTGGTCACGCACGGCGGCGTGGACAAGGACGTCATTCTGGCGCTCCGCCCGGCGGAGCCGGGGGCGCTTCCCTGTCCTCTTTGTCGAACGTCGCTCAAGGTGGAGGGGCAGGTCCCGGGCAAGCCGTTCCGCTGCCCGAGCTGCAAGGCGATCCTGACGATGGCCCCGGACCGGACGAGCCTGGAGGTCCAGACCCGGGACTGGCGCGCGAAGGGGTGCTGCCCGGCCTGCCGGAAGGAGATACCCCCGTCGCAGAGAGAGGCCGGCGAGTCGTTTCCTTGCCCGTTCTGCGGATCGACGGTCCGCGCCGGTCCGGACGGTCACTCTCTCGTCCTCGTGGAGAAGGTCCTCGCGGAGCCGGCCGACTCGAACCGTGAGACCGCCGTGGACCCGATGCTTCCAGCCGCGGGGGCCCGCCGCGCCGGATCGACCCGGGCGGCGGCGAAGTCCTCGTCCGGGGTCGGCTCCGCCTCCGGCCGCCCTCCCGGTGCGCGCCGCCCGACGAGCTCGGTCAGCCCCCCGCCCGCAGGGGCTCGGGGAGGCTCCTCAGGGAGCGGGTCGGCCTCGAGGAGCACGGCCTCGAACGTCCCGTCGACCGATCGGGAGGACTTCGAGCGGCGGGACCGGGAGTACGAGCGGCTGCTGCTGAAAAAGGGGCTCTTGACCGAGGCGGAGGTGGAGATCTGCCGCACCGACGGCGAGGGTGACCGGGTCCGAGGGAGCTTCCTCCCGATCGTCCACTACGCGGTGAAGCGCAACTACCTCCAGCCGAGCCAGCTCAAGGAGATCCTCACCGAGTTCCGCACGGCGAGCGCGTCCTCGGGCGCGGGCGGAGTCGGAGAGAAGGAGCCCACGCTGGTGGACCGGCTGGACAAGGGGTCCTCGCCGCTGGGGAGGCGCCAGGGCGAGTGCTTCGCCGGACACGAGATCCTCGATGAGCTGGGGCGGGGAGGGATGGGGGCCGTCTATCGCGCGCGGGACCTCGTGACCGGCCAGGTCGTCGCGCTCAAGGTCCTCCTGGGAGGCGACGAGGCTTCGAGGATCCACGTCAAGCGCTTCCAGCGCGAGGTGGACCTCGTGAAAGCCCTCGGACACCGGAACATCGTCGCGATCCACAAGTTCGGGATCGAGGAGGGCTACCACTATTTCACGATGGACTTCGTCGACGGCCCCACGCTCAAGGACGCGCTGAAGAACCGTGCGATGGGGGCCAAGCGGGCGGTCCAGGTCTTCATCCGGATCCTCTCCGCCCTCGACCACGCCCATCGGAAAGGGATCGTCCACCGCGACCTCAAGCCCTCCAATGTGATCCTCGACCGCGACGGGGAGCCTCTCCTGACGGACTTCGGGCTCGCCAAGCGGATCGATTCGGAGAGCCAGCTGACGAAGACCGAGTCGGCCGTCGGCACCCCGCACTACATGTCCCCCGAGCAGGTCTCGGGAGGGCGCATCCGGATCACTGCGCAGACGGACCTTTACGCGGTCGGGGTGATGCTCTACCAGGTCGTCGCCGGGCGGCTGCCGTTTCGGGCCGACAACCAGGCGCAGCTCTACAACCAGATCCTGCACGAGGAGGCGGAGCCCCCGTCGACGCACAACCCCGCCGTGGACAAGTCGATGGACACGATCTGCCTCAAGGCGATCGCGAAGCACTCGGAGGACCGGTATCCGACGGCCCGGGAGTTCGCCGACGACCTGAAGCGATACCTGGCCGGGGAGCCGATCCGGGCCCGGCCCCAGAGCAAGATGAGCCGGACCTGGCGCAAGGTGAAGTCGAACCCCCGGACCACTCTCGCGCTATCGCTCGCCGTCGCGATCGCGGTCGCCTCGGTCGGGATCGCGTTCCTCCTGTCGCGTTCGGACACGGGCGGCCCGGGCGTCACGCCCGCGGAGATCGCCCGGAGGGAGGCCGAGGTCGAACTGGAGCGAGGGCTCCGGTTCCTGGAGTCTGGAAAGGCCGCGAACGCGGCCGAGGCCTTCCAGCGCGCGCTCGCGCTCGACCCCACCTTCACAGAGGCCTCGCTCGGCCTCGCCCGATCGCTCGCCGCCCTGGGCGATTTCTCGGGGGCGAGCTCGATCCTGGAAGGGGTCCTCAAGGAGAAGGCCGGGGATCGGGACGCTCTCCTCCTGCTCGGCCGGATCGCCCTCGACGAGGGAGCGGCCCAGAGGGGGAAGGGAGAGGAGGGCGCGGCAAGCGAGTGCTACCAGCGCGCCGTCCGCCACTTCACGGACTCCATTCGCCTCTACCCGGACGACCCGGAGGGGTACAAGGGGCGCGGCGACGCCTACCAGGAGCTCGGCCTCCGCGACGAGATGATCGGCGACCGCACCGAGGAGGAGAGGTGCCGGAAGCTCCAGGTCGGCAACGTCCTCCTGGAGGCCGGCGAGCTCCTGGGCGCGGGGAAGCTCATCGAGGCCCTCGCCCGGATCGAACCGTACGCGGGGAGCCTCAGGGACAACCTGGAAGTGCAGCTCTTGTACGGGCGCATCCTCGAGGCGAAGGGATCCCTGGGGAAGGCCCTGGGGGCCTATTCGATCTGCGTGGCGAAAGAGCCAAACGACTCCAGCTACCGGGTCCGGCGAGCAAGGGTGCTCGTGGAGCTCGGCCGGTACCAGGGGGCAGAGGAGGACCTCGCGAGCGCGAAGGTCGACGCGAAGGCGGGGGACGAGGCGGTCTACCTCCGCGGGCGTGTGGCCGAGGGGAAGGGCTTCCTGGCCGAGGCCCTGCCCTTCTACGACGCGGCGCTCGTGGGGACCTACCTGTCCGAGGGGCAAGAGGCGAGCGCCCTCGACCGGATCGTGGACCTCCGCTTCCGCCGGGGCAGGGCGCGGTTCCGTCTGGACGATTTTCGCGGAGCCGCAAGCGACCTCGATCAAGTCCTCGAGCGCCGGCCCGACCTCGTGGAGGCGAGGTTCTTTCACGGCGCGAGCCTGGTCGAGACGGGCGAGAAACTCCGGACCGCCCAGGCGGACCTGGAGGCCGCGGTCGCCGGGGGCTATCAGCCCGTGTACCAGGTGGACATCTACCAGGGGCGCCTCTCGCTCCTCGCGGGGAAGCCCGAGGAAGCCCTCGACCGCTTCCGGCGAGTGGCGGAGGCGATGCCCGCCCTGCCCGACGCCTTCTACCACCGGGCCCAGGCCTACCTGGCGCTGGGGAGAGGGACGGAGGCGCACGCGGACGCCGCCGAGGCTGTCCGTCTCGATCCCTTCCGGGCACGACACTTCAAGATGCTGGGGCAGGCGCTCATGGCCCAGGAGGACTACGAGCGGGCGGAGGACGCTTTCCTGAAGGCCCTGGAGCTCGACATCAACGACTTCGAGAACATCATCGGGGTCTTCCGGGCCCTTGTCGGTCAGGGCGAGTTCTCGAAGGTCATGGATCTCGAGTCCCTGGTGAGTTTGGCGATCACGAGCTCCTGGGCGATCTCGATCGACCTCTTCGAGGCGGAGCCGGAGGAAGTCCGCAGGCTCTACCTCGAGGACGAGAGGCGCGCGGGCGCGGCGGACGAGTCGCGTGTCGAGGATCACTTCTGGGCCGTCGCCCACGCTGATCCGACCGTCCGGGAGGCCGGTGTCCAGGGGCTCGTGGAGGCCGGTCCTCCGCTCCTGGAT
>JACQVV010000151.1 GCA_016209595.1 Planctomycetota bacterium | reverse complement strand
GCGTAGGACAAGGCTACGCGTAGCGCCCTCGCGCCTCGATCACGGCCGAAATCGCTCCCGCTCGCCCTCGAAGCGCTATCCGCTACAGGCTCCTACGGGCACGACGGGGGAGATGGGGGCGGGGACGGCAGCGGGTCTGGGCTAGAATTCAAGGGAACTGGATCGTCGTCTCCGCGCTCTGGTTGAACACCTTCCACCCCACGGTCCGCGTGTAGTAGTAGGTGTACGTGCGCCCGTAGTAGACGTATGTGTAGCTCAACGTCCGGTAGACGAAGACGTAGTGAGTCCCCTCGACCAGGTCCTGCCGGAATTCGTTCTGGGTCGTGGTCGCGAGCGCGACCCATTGCCGGAGGTCGTAGGAGTAGATGCGGACTCCGTATGAAACGTCGTTCGATTGGCGGCTCCACCGGATCGTCACGGGATAGGAGCGCGGCTCCCGCACCGAGAGGGCGATTGAGGCGCTCCCGGTGACGCCGGCCTCGTTCGTGGCGACGATCCGGATCGTCCACGTTCCGACGGCGGGGGCCGCCCAGTAGAGCTGGTTCGAGTAGCGAATCATGCCCGCGGGCATTCCCTCGACCCGGATCTGCAAGGGGCCGCCGTACGGATCCGCCGCGGAGTACTTGATGGAAAGCGCCCGACCCGCGATCCCCTCGACCGAGGAAAGGGCGGTGACGACGGGTGGCCGGGAGAGCGCGTCCCCGACCCGGAAGATACGGCTCTCCGCCAGCCGCCAGTAGCCCGAGGCATAGCCGTACGCGAGAAGCCAGTAGCGCCCGTCCCGGAGAGGCACCCGGACGGAGTTCGTTGGCACGAGCTGGCCGTAGACCACCCATCGCCCCTCGGTGTAGCTGTAAATATAGAAGCGGTAGGACGTCGCTCCGGCGACCGCGGCCCACTGGACAAGCGTCCCCGAGGAGGAACCGTCCGTCCCGGCGGTGAGCCTTCCCACATCGGTCGTCTGGCCCGCGTAGACCTGGACCTGGGTCCTCACCGCGGGCGCAAATCCCGTCTGGTAGTACGAACTATAGGGCATGCTCGGCCGGGACCCGATCCGGTAGGTCGAGTCGGCGACCGAGGCCCCGACGAGCGTGTAGGTCCCGGGGGCGAGCCCGGAGATCCGGAACTTCCCGTGCTTCGTGGTGAGGCTAGAGAAGTCCGTGAGGCCCGAGATCCGGCTCACCACGGCGAGGTTCGCCGAGTTCACCGCGAAGACGTTCCCGCCGAAGATCGCCGAGCCCGCGGCGTCCACGAGCTCGCCCGCGATCGTCCCGAACTCGGTCGTCGCCGAGGGCTCGGGGTATCCCAGCGCGATCGCCGCGACGTCGTCGGTGTGGAGCACGGCACGGCCGGTCGCGTCGCCATAGGACATGAACGCGCCGAGCGAGTCGGTGAAGCCAAAGCGCGCGTTCTGGGTGAGGCACCGATCGCAGCTCGAGTGCGCGACCGAGAGCGAGTGTCCGATCTCGTGGACGATCGTGTCCCGGATCGTCGCGTCGGAGACCGCGCGGAAGTACGCGATGTTGATGATGATCCCCATCGGCAGGTACTGTCCGCCCGAGACGGTTCCCCATGCCGCCCCGGCGACGCCGGAGGGCGTCGTGCCCAGGGTCACCAGGATGAACGGCCGGAGGTTGACATAGGTCGCGGTCCGGTCGGAGCCGCCCAGTCGGACCTGGATAAAGGACGACGGGACCTGTTCCCAATAGCGCCCGGAGGCGTCCACCAGCTGTGAAAGCCGCGACAGGTCCGCCGAGGGGAGGTCGCTTGCGCTCTCCACCCCCCCGTCGAGGTTGGCGTCGTCGCAGCGAAGCAAGTTCACTCGGAGCTCGACCGGCGGCGACGACGCGGTCCGGCGTGTCCCCGTCTGGTTGATCGGATCGCCCAGGCGAGAGTCGCCGTACCCCTGTTGCTTGTTGAGCTCGAACGCCGACGCCGCCGGCAAGAGGAAAACCAAGGAGAGTGATGCGAGAAGGGCGAAGGTTCGGTTCATGGGATGGGTCGCCTCCAAGAGAGTGCGCGCCGCGGGCAGGACGCCTTCCAGCGAGAATTCCGCGAACGCTCCGGGAAATCCTCAGGCTGTCTTCAGCGAACGGGCTGGGCGCCCGCGACGAGAGGATCGGGGGGTTCGGAGAATGTCGTGGTGCGGTCGGCGCCGGCGGTTGCGGCGAGGTAGCGCGCCGTCTCGGCGTGCTCGGCGGCTCGCACACGCTCGCCCTCCAGGCCGCCTCGGCTCGAAATCGCGTCCAGGGCGGCAAGCGCCTCCGGGAGACTGGAGGCCGAGAGCGCGTCGATCGCGGCCGAGCGGACGATCGGCTCTGGGTCCTCGAGCGCCGCTTGCCCGAGCGCGGCCGCCGTTACCGGGTCGCCCGGACGGGTGAGTCCGAGGTGGACGGCGGCCTGGGCCCGGACCTGTTCGGCCGGGTCCGCGACGAGGATCTCCTCCAGGGCCCGTGCGGCGGAATCCGTGCCGAGCGCCGCGAGCGTCCGCACCGCCTCCAGCCGGAGCTCCGGCACGAGCGAGGCCGAGGCCACGGCTGCCGCCGCGGGCCCCGCCCCTTCCTCCTCGCTCTGGGCGAGACCCCAGAGCGCGGCGGAGAGGAGCGCGGGATCATCGGTGGAACCGAGGATTCCATACAGGACTCCCGTCGTCTGGGGCGCGACGCCGAACCGATTGACGAGGTGGAAGAGCGCCCAGACTCTCCGGTTGTCGTCCGTTTCGTTCGCCAGGACGAGAAGGAGCTCGTCCTGCCCGAGCGATTCCAGCCCCGCGGCCCCGGGCAGGGCGGCGACCTCCTGGACGGCGGCGGGGACCGGGGCTCCCGGCGCGAGGTCTTCCCGAGTCGGGGCCGCCGGTTTCACCCGGTCCGAACCACGGATCGTGTCTCTCGATCGCTCCTCGCCCGACCATTCCGGGCTCGCCGCTCCCGACCCGTTCTCGCGGACCCGGGAAAGGACAAGGAGTGTCGCGATTCCCAATCCCATGAAGGCAAGGAGCTTACGCATGACACGTCCCTCCAGCCCCGGCAGGAAAGATCCGGGGGCAGAAAGGACGCTCCTGCCTCTAGGGGACTCCGGCGACCGCCGCCCGTCTCCTCAAACTATTTCTTCTGCCGGAGCGCGGCCCTCGCCTCGTTCCAGTTGGCGACCGCCTGGTCGAGGAGTTTCTGCTGCTCCTCGTAGGAGATCTCTTCCTGATCGATCTGGGCCTCGAGCTGCTTGTACTGCTCGACATTCCCTTGCTTCACGGCGGTCTTCTTCTGCTCGATCAGCTGGTTGATGCGGGTCGCGATCTGGGAAAGCTGCGCGAGCGCGTCCCGGATCGCCTCGCCGTAGGAGTCGAGGATCGAGTCGACGAGATCCTGCTGCTCCTCTGGCGTGAGAGGGGAGCCGGGTCCGAGCGCCTGTTCGAGGGCCTGGTCGAGGTCCCCAGTGTCGCCCGTCTCGAGCGTTTGATCGACGCCGTCCAGGACATTGTTCGTCGCCTGCTGCTTCGCGGGGTCCTGTCCGGCCGGCGTGTCGCCGATCTTTTCCTGGGCCTCGTCCCGCGGGTCCTTCTTGCCGGTGAGCTTCTTCAAGAGCGCCTTGACGGGGGCCTTGAGGATCTTGCCGGTCGTCTTCTGCAGAATCTTCTGGGCGATCCGGGTGGCGAACGCCCGGCCTCCGCCCGCGAGCTTCTTGTCGAAGAGGTTGTCCGGGAGGAGACCCTTGCCCCGGACGAAATTCGCGAAATCCCTGGCGTCGAGCGCCGAGTGCTTGGCGATGTTCGGGAGGCCCCCCTTGATCGTCGGCTTCGCATCGAAGAGGAAGCCCACGATCTTCGCGACCTTCGAGTCCTTCCCCAGCTTGGCGACGATGTCGTTCGCGAAGTGTCCGAGCTTCTTCACCAGGCCCGCCGCCCCGGCGTTGATCAGGGCGTTGGTGAGGATCTCCCCGCCGTCGAGCTCCGAGAACGACTTGCCATGGACGAGGGTCTGCGTGGCGACCTCCTTCATCGCGCTGATGAGGCCCGAGAGGAGCGCCGCACCCGCGCCGGTCTTGAAGATGGGAAGTGCGCTGATCGCCCCCTCCAGCGCCCCGCCGAGCCCCTCGATCGCGACCTCGCCCGCGCTCTTTCCTTCGGCGATGGCCACGACGGTGTCGATGAGGCCGCCGACGACCGCGCCCGTAACGGGCGTGATCGCCGCGATCTTCTTGACCCAGTCCTTCCAGCCGACCCCGAAGGGGTCGACCCGAGTGAGAGGCGCGTTCTCGACGTAGGCGTACGGGTTCGCGCCTCCGGCGAGGCCGTTCGGGTCGCGGGTGATGAACCGCCCGTCCGACGGGTCGTACCAGCGATTCCTCATGTAGTAGAGGTTCGTGACCTCGTCGTATTCGCGCGACGCGAACTGGACCGGGCTCCAGGAATCCCCCGGTGGGCCGGCGAGAGCGCCGAACGGCATGTAGTCGTACTTGCCGGTGACCTCGCCTTCGGGGCCCGAGAGCAGCCGGACAGAACCCCCCACGTCCTTGTGGAAGAACTGTGTGAGCTCCCCCGTGGTCATGGCGAGCGAGTCGTCGACGTCCGGCGTGAAGAGGTAGCTCGTCTCGACCTCACCCTTGCCGTCGTACTGGGCGAGGAGCTGATCGCCGGCCCAGAGATAGCGGGTCCGCTCCCCGTCCACCTCTCGCCAGAGACGCCGGCCCGCGGAGTCGTAGCCGTAGCGGACGACCGAGCCCGACTCGACCTTCACCTGGACGAGCCTGCCGAGGCCGTCGTAGGTGAAGTCGCGGGTTCCGGCCGGGCCCTCCTTGCTGGCGAGCCGCCCGCACTCGTCGTAGCGGTAGGTCTCGTCCCCCTTCTTCTCGATCCGCGACGCCTTGTCGACCTCGATCGAGACCCTTTCGGACCCGAGCGACTCGGCGACTCTGTTTCCCGCGGCGTCGTACTCGTACCGGATCGGTTCGCCTTGCGCGGGGACCGCGGCGACGAGCTGCCCGAGGGCGTCGTACTCGTAGCGGGTCTCTCCCGCCTCGGAGTCCCTCAGCCGGACGAGCCGCCCGCTCGGGTCGTAGTCGTACTCGATCGTGCGATCGCGGACCTCGTCGTCGTCGGTGTCGAACTCGACTCTCGTGAGGTTTCCGAGCGGGTCGTAGGAGCGCCTCTCGATGGCACCATTCGAGTAGCGGGTCTCCACGGGAAGGCCATCGCCTCCGAGCGTGAACTCGACCCACACATCGCCCCGGGAGACCTTCGTGATTCGGCCCTGGGCGTCGCGCGAGTACTCGATCGTTCCGACCGGCGTCTCAAGCTTCTCGAGTCGTCCGTTCCTGTCGTAGACGTAGCGGATCGACTTGCCGAGCTCCGTGTCGGTCGTCTCGACGATGCGGCCGACGGCGTTGTAGGCGTAGGCGAGATCGACCTCCTCGCCTTTCTCGCCCGTCTTTTTTCCAGCCTCGCCCACCTGGAACGAATAGGACGCGCCCTTGGCCTTCACCCCGGTCCGGCGTCCCTTTGCATCGTAGACGTACTCCACGACCTCTCCGTCCGCGGTCCGGTAGGTGCGGATTCGACCCATCTCGTCGAACTCGCTCTCCTCCGCTCCGCCGTCAGGCCACTTGACCGAAGTCACGCGATCGGCGGCGTCGGCCGCGAGCTCGATCGTCCCGCCGATCGGGTCGGTGATCTCGACCTCCCGTCCGGTCTCGTCGTACCGGGCGCGGGTGACGCCGCCCGCCGCGTCCGTCCTCTCGACGACGCGGCCGCGCCCGTCATATCCCAGGCGCGTCGTGCGATTCCCATCTTCGGTCCAGCGGACGATGTTCCCGGCGCCGTCGCGTTCGAACTCGATCTTCCAGCCCAGACTGTTCCCGGCGCGGACGAGGTTTCCCGCCCGGTCGTACTCGAACGTGGCGACGAGGCCATTCGCGTACTCGACCTCGACCGGCAGTCCGGCGCCGTTGTAGCGAGTGCGGGCGAGAGATCCGCCGGGCCCGGCGACCTCGATGAGGGTCTTCTCGCCTTCCTCGAGATAGCGAACCGAGCGGGCGCCTTCGCCCGCGTCATAGGAGGCGAGCCGGCCCTTCGCGTCGTACGTGAAGGCCATGGGAGGGAGGCCGGGTCGCTCGATCCGGAGCACCCGTCCTTCGTCGCTGTACTGGACGGTGGCCCGCCCCGCGGGACCCGCGACCTCCACGAGCCGGCCGAAGTCGTCGTACCGGTAGTCGCGGCTTCCGTCGGCGTCCTGGAGCCCGACAAGGCGTCCCGTGTCGTCGTAGGAATAGGTCGCGCTGTTCCGGCCCGAGCGGAGCGTGAGCTTCCTGCCGGACGCGTCGGAGCGGGCCTCGTAAATCTCCTCTCCATTGACGGTGACGCGCTTCGTGCCGGTCGCTCGATCGGTCGTCTGGACGATGACGGTCCCGTCCGCCTCTTCCTCCGTCACCTCGAAGAGCGAGTCCTCGACCCGGTACTCGAAGGCGCGGCGGGCGACGCCCGTTCCCGCGATCTCCTCGACCCGGTGGTCACGGTCGTAGGAAACCCGTGCCGCCTCGACGCCGCCCACGAGGATGCCGGTGAGAAAGTCCTCTCCCTCGTAGCGGTACTCTTCGACCGTCCCGTCCGCGCCGGCGACCCGTGCGAGCCGGCCTTCGGCGTCGTAGGAGAATCCGACCTCGCGGCCGAGCGAGTCCCGAACGTTCGCGAGCCTTTCGCTTTCGTAGGCGAGCTCCATGGAGCGCCCCAGACCGTCCTGTATCCGGGTGGCCCGCCCCTTTTCGTCGCTCGTGAAGAAGAGGGAGTGACCGTTGGGACCCATCGTCGAGAGGAGGACGCCCGTCTCGCCATAGACCGCGACGCCCCCGTTCTCGCTCGCCAGGACCCACTTCTCCCCTTCGACCAGGAAGAGGGAGTCCTGCGAGCCGACCGTCGCCATGTAGCGGTTCGTCCCCTCGACGGCCTGGAAGGGGATGAGGTCTCCCGTTCCCTCGGCGAGGACGACTTGGTTCGTTTCCTCGTGGACCGTGAGGTAGGTGTCGAACGAGAACCGCCAGCCCGGCCCGAGGACCGAGTCGGTCCGGGGGGCCATCGAGCGGTAGGTCCGTGCCGCGACCATGTGGTGGAGGCCGGGGAGCTCGCCCGATCCATGGACCGCGAGATCGATCGCCCCGTAGTAGAGCTCGCCCCGGTCGGGGGCGAGATCGAAGCGGTCGGCGAGATCGATGCCAGGCGCCTTCGCGGTGCGGCCCCCGTTCTCCTCGTCCGCCGCGACGCGCGGCAGGTCGCGGGCCACCCTGTGGATCCCGCTCCAGAGGATTCCCAGAGCCAGAACGGCTGCGATCCCGACGGCGACTTCCCGAGCGAAGCGCTTCATCTCTCCCCCTCCTTCTTCTTGATCGGGCCCCTGGGGCTTACCCCCACGTCGCCGTATCGTGCCCGCTTCGGGTTCGCACGTCAACGGCGTCTGGACCGATCGGGACGAACCACTCGGGGCGCGGTAGACTGGAAGCCCATCCGTCCGGAGGTGAAAGACCATGAAACCGCGACACCTGCTCACGCTCGCCGACTGGACGAGCGAGGAGATTCTCGCCGTCCTCGACCTCGCCGACCGGGTCAAGGCGCGTCCGGACGACTTCGCCACGCGCCTCGCGCGGAAGACGCTCCTCATGCTCTTCGAGAAGCCGTCGCTCCGGACGCGGCTCTCGTTCGAGGCCGGGATGACCCAGCTCGGCGGCCACGCGATCTACTACTCGACCCAGGGGTCCAACATCGGCGGCAAGGAGACGATCGAGGACACGGCGAAGACGGCGGGGCGCCTCGTGGACGCGATCATGGCGCGGCTCTATAGCCACGAGACGCTGGAGAAGATCGCGGCGAACGCTGGCGTCCCGGTGGTGAACGGCCTCACAGACTACAGCCACCCTTGCCAGATCCTCGCCGACCTCTTGACCATTCGCGAGAAGAAGAAGCGCCTCGCGGGCCTCTCGCTCGCCTACCTCGGCGACTCGAAGAACAACGTCACGCACTCGCTCCTCTTCGGCTGCGCGAAGACCGGCATGTCGATCTCGGTCGGCTGCCCCGCCGGACCGGAGTACGAGCCGCTCCCCGAAGTCCTGTCTCTTGCGCGAGCCGCGGCGAAGAAGTCCGGAGCGAGGGTCGTCGTGACGCACGATCCCGGGGAGGCCGTTTCCGGAGCCGACGTCGTCTATACCGACAGCTGGATGAGCTACCACGTCCCCAAGGACCAGGAAGCGGCACGGGTCGCGATCTTGAAGCCCTACCAGGTCGACTCCGGCAAGATGAAGAAAGCCGCTCCGGGCGCGATCTTCATGAACTGCCTTCCCGCCGCGCGAGGCTACGAGCAGACGGCCGAGGTGATCGACGGGCCGCAGTCGGTCGTCTTCGACGAGGCCGAGAACCGCCTCCACGCGCAGAAGGCGCTTCTCCTCGTGCTCCTGGGACGCGATCGAGACTGAGCGGAGGGAATGGGCCGCTTTACCCCCTCGCGGGCTAGCTGCCTGTCGCGGTAAGCCATTCGGGCTGCGCGGGGCGATTTCGGCCGATCTCTTCGTTACTCGGGCGCGGCGTAGCAGGGCTACGCCTGGGGGGCACCCGCGAAGCGGGTCCGCGCCTCGATCTCGGCCGAAATCGCTCCCGCTCGCCCTCGAAGCGCTTTCCGCGACAGGCTCCTTGGAGTAGACTCGTCGGTCTTTCGCCAAGCGCCGAGGAGAATTGCATGAGCGTCGTCACGGAAAACGGCCTCTCGACGATCGAGGGATACGACCTCGCGGCCGAGAAGGAACGATATCGCTTCCCCGACATCGCCTATTTCGGGAAGACCCTGAACCGCGGCACCGCGCGGGTCGAGATCGAGGGCGAGATGGACCCGCCCGAGCACGAGGCGACGCGGGAGGAGCACCACCGCTATATCTACACGACGACCCACGACAAGGGCGCCCCGGTCCTGGAGCTGGGATACGCGACCGCCGGGAGCTATGTGGCCTGCCGGGCGGGCGTCTACCTCGACGTGATGCTCGGCTGCGCGCAGAAGATTCTCGACGAGCACCACCCGCGATTCCTGGATGTCTTCGACTCGCTCGCGCAGTACGGGCTCCTCTTCCGGCGCGAGATCAACACCGACGACTACCTGCTGGTCCCCGAGGGCGTCCGCGGCGTCCGGACCCCCCAGGAGTGCGCCCGGCTCTACGCCGAGGCCGCCGCGCGGGCCTTCCCGTCCGCCGGCCCCTACCGCGCCTTCTTCTCCAACTCGGGTGCCGAGGCGATGGAGGCGGCCTTCAAGCTCGCCTACCAGGTGAAGTACAAGAAGTTCGTCGCCCGGTACGGCTTCGCGATGCTGGAGAAGCTCCTGTCCCACCTCGGCATCCCGCGCGACACCGCGCTCGACGGCCGCACGACCGAGGCCGATCCTCTCTACGCCGAATACCCATTCGCCCTCTTCGGGACCGTCGGGGCCTTCCACGGCCGCACGCTGGGGGCGCTCTCGCTCACGAAGAGCAAGAAGGCCCACCGCTACGGCTATCCCCTTTCCCGCTGGGCCCGCCACGTCGCGTACAACGGCGATCCGAAGGAGCTGGAGAACCTGATCGACCCGCGGCCGATCCTTGAGATCCTCGCGGCCGAGGGCGGCGTCGCCCGGGTCTTCGCCCAGGGCCGGGTCCCGGCAGAGCTCGCGGCGGGCTTCGTGGCCGAGCCCATGCAGGGGGAGGGAGGCTACGTCTGCGGCAACCCGGCATGGTTCCAGGCCGTCGAGCGGATCTGCCGCCGGTTCGACATGATGCTCATCGCCGACGAGGTCCAGGCCTTCGGCCGGACCGGGAAGGTCTTCTGCACCGAGCACCTCGGCGTGACGCCGGACGTCGTCGGGGTTGCGAAAAGCGCCGTCATCGGAATCACGCTCGCCCGCGCCGAGTACGAAAAACACCTCCACCGCGGCTGGCACTCGAACACCTGGGGAGGCGGCAAGCTCCTCGACACGAACCTCTCCCACGCAACGCTCGACGTTCTCCTCCACCACGAGGACCCCGTCTTCGCGGGGCGGGGCTATCTGGAGAATAGCGAGATCAAGGGGCGCTACCTCCGCCACCTCCTGGGGCGGCTTTCCGAGAAGCACCCGGATGTCCTCGTGGGGTTCGGCGGCTTCGGCCTCATGAACGGGATCACGGTGCGCCGTCGCGACGACCTCGTCGCCCTGGGCTGGAAGCGGGGACTGAAGCTCCTCGGCTGCGGGGCCCAGTGCGGCGAGACGGCCTCGATCCGGCTGCTCTTCCTCGCCGACGCTCTCGCCAAGGAGATCGAGGACTTCGCCCTGACTTTGGACGGCCTGATCCAGGAGCTCAAGACCTCCCGGACATGAGAACCCGCCCCTGCCGGCGATGACCCCCGAGGACGAAGCGCAGTTCCTGAAGCTCGCGCTCGCCAACCGGCTCTTCGCCGGGGAGGCGGTCGAGGCCTGCCGGGCCCTCCAGGCGGCGGCCGGAAAACCGATCCCGCTGGCGGATCTCCTCGTTCGAGAGGGGCACCTTTCCGAGCGGGACCGCCTGCGGATCGAGAAGACCATGCAGGCCCACCGGATGCGGGCGCGCAAGGTGGTCTTCCCGGGGGAGGGCTCGCGAGAGCTCCTCTTCGGCTCGGCGGGGGTCCACCTGGGCCGCCTCACGCCGCGCGACCTCTCGCGGGCGCTTCGCCGGATCGACGTGGCGAAGAAGGAGGGCGCCCACCTCTCGATCGAGGACTCGCTCGTCCAGGCCGAAACGCTCTCCCGGGAGGGCGTGGGTGAGGTCGCGCGTTTCCTCGCCGGCCCGGGGGCCGCACCCGGCGCCTTCCCGGTCCAGAAGATCTTCGCGCAGTTCGAGATTCTCCACCCCCTCTCCCAGGGGGCGATGGGCGCGGTCTACCGGGCGCGCGACCTGGAACTCGACAAGGTCGTGGCGCTGAAGATCCTCTCGCTCGGCAAGGAAGCCGACGAGCGGGCGCTCGAGCGCTTCTCCCAGGAGATGAAGGCGCTCGGGGCGATCGACCATCCGCTCCTCGTCAGCATCCACACGTCGGGCGAATACCGCGGCTGGCAGTACTATTCCATGGACTACGTGGAGGGCCCGGCGCTCTCGGCCTACCTCGCCGAGCGCGGGAACCTCGAGGTGGACGAGGCGATGGTCCTCGTCCGCGAGCTCTGCCGATCGGTCGGCGCGCTGCACGAGGGCGGCTTCCTCCACCGCGACATCAAGCCCTCGAACGTGATCCTCGACCGGCGGCGCCTGGTCAAGCGCGACGCGCGCACTCCGACCGGGACGACGACGACCGCTACCCCGCTCACGCCCTCGGGCGCGAGCGACGAGGACGGGATCCCCGCGCCGATCCTCATCGACTTCGGGATCGTGCAGGCAATCGGCGAGAAGCCTGCCGCCCCGGCCTCGCCCGGGGAGTCCCCCGCGCTCCTGGGCACTCCCGAATACATGGCCCCCGAGCAGATCGCCGGAGAGGGCGCGACGCTCGACCGGCGGTGCGACGTCTACTCGCTGGGGACCCTCCTCTACGAGCTCCTGACCGGTTCGAGCCCGTTTGCGGCAGAGGATCCCCTCGCCGTCATCACGAGGGCCCTCCAGGAGGACCCCGATCCTCCCTCGACGCGCCGCCCGGGACTCGACCCGGAGGTGGACGCGATCGTGGGGAAGGCGATCCGCCGCGACCGGAACGAGCGCTACGTCACCACGTCGCAGTTCCTTTCCGACATCGACCGCTACCTCAAGGGCCAGGAGATCGAGGCCCCGATCCTGCGCGCGCCGGTCGCGAGTTTGAAGACGCTCTGGGCGCTCGGGGCCGCGGTGCTCGGTGGAATCGTCCTCTTCTTCGGCCTCTCCTACCTCGGCTACCGGCGGGTGGATCTCTCGATCGACCAGGAGAACGAGGAGAAGAGGGCCGGCGAACTGGGCGAGTGGAAGGAGGAGACGCTCGCGCGGTTCCGCCGCGAGGCCGAGGCGCGCCGCGCGGCGGGGAGATCCGGCGCGGCCCGGCGGCTCGACGACGCGATCCTCGCCGTGGAGGGAGAGGACGCCGCCGCCCGCGCTCGCCGCAAGGAGGCGACCGAGTCGATCGAGCGGCTCCGCCGGGAGGGTCCGGACCGGATCCGCGCGGCGAGGAAGAAGGGCGATCTCGCGGAAGCCGCCCGCAGGACCGGAGAGCTCGCGGCCTACTTCCCCGGTGACCCGGAGGTTGCGACGCTCCTCCGGGAGCTTCCGGGCGAGGCGACGGTCTCGCTCGCCGGCGCGCCGCCGGGACTTGTCGCACTCCTTTTCCCGGAGGACGCGAGCGAGTCCCCCGGCCTCCCCGTCGCTTTCCTGGCGAGCGGCGGCCCCGCTGCAGGACTCGCCCCGGGGCGCTACCGCCTCCGCGCCGGCGGGATGGGGGCCCTCCTCTACGACGTCCCGCTCGAAGTCGAGCGGGGACCGCGACTGGAGATCGAGCTCCTGCGGATCGAGGGCCCCGAGACCCCCTCCGCGACGGCCTTCCTTCCCGAGACCGCCCGATCGGGACACCGACTGCGCGTGGAGGGAGGCGCGGTCCTCGCCCTCCGGGAGACGACCCACGAGGATCTCGCGAGGTTCCGCTGGATGTCCGCCGCAACTCGACCGCGCGCGGTCCTTCTCTCCGGACCGGCGCTCGACCCGGCCCGGGTCTCGGCCGAAGAGGCCGGCGCCTGCGCCCGCTGGCTTCAGATGCGCCCCGTCCCCCCCTCCACGGTCGAGCGCGCACTTGCCGAGCTTGGACTGGTCCCGACCTTCCTCGAGCCGCCCGGGGAGGGGCTCAGACTCGCGGCCTCTCCCGAGGACGCCCGCTTCGCCGCCGCGAAGGCGCGGGAGGTGGGCGCGGAGTGGCGCCGTGCCGTGGAGAACTCGGGCGGCGAGCCGCTCTTCCTGGAGCCGGGTCCCCTACTCGCGGCGCTCATCCGGGGTGTCCGGACGAGACTCCCCGGAGGGACGCGCTCCGAGCTCGGGGGGGCCTATCTCGCCGCGAGCTTCCTCGAGGTCTCGCTTCTTCTGGCCACCGAGCAGAGCGTGGAGTACGGGGCCGCTCATGGCGACCTTTCGGCGTGGCTCGAGGAGCCATCGCGGGCTCCGCGCGAAAGCGAGACGCTCGTCCTCCTCGTCCGGACGCTGCTGCGCCTCGCGGGTCACCTCATGGCTCTCTCTGGCCCCGATCCGGGAGCAGCGGGAGCCGAGCTCCGCGAGGATGCGGCCAAGGTCGATCCGGAAGGCGGGCGGGAGGCGCTCGTCGCGGCGTCCGATCTGGTGCGCCGGTCGGCGGCACGGGTCCTCTCGGCGCGCGCCCCCGGGCGGGCCGCGGCGGATCTGGAGTGGTCGGAGCTCCGGGTCTCCACAGAGGACGTCCTCGTGGGGGCCAGCCCCGAGAAACAAGCGGCGAGCCGGCTCTTCGCGGCCCTGGAGCTCCTCTGGCTCGCGACGCCAGGAGGCGAGGGAAGGGAGCGGCGAGACGGGTTCGAGATCGCCGGCGACACGGGGCTGAAACACCAGACGGTCTTCGGACAGATCGCGGGCGCGCTCGCCGCGCTGGCGGAACTCGCGGCGGGGAAGGGGTAGTCATGATGAGACTCTTGCTCGGAGGACTCGCCATGCGCTGGACGTACGTTCTGGCTCTCCTCTTGCTTACCCTCCCGACGACCGCCGACGATCTCGTCTTCCGGACGGCCGGGGGCCGCGCGGGCGAGACCGAGCTCGTGCGGGGGAAGATCGTCGGCGAGGACGACCAGGGGAACTACATCATCCAGGTGAAGTTCGGGCGGATCACCAAGCCCAAGAGCCTCCTCGTGGAGGTCCGGCCCGGGATCGAGACGCGCCTGGAGGCGCTCGTACCGGAGCGGCCGCGCGAGTACCTCGATCTCGCGGCGCTCGTCCTTTCGAAGCGCGGCCAGGTCGACCTGGGCGAGGACTACTCGATCGAGCTCGTCGAGCGGCTCGTGTTCACGGCAGTCCGGCTCGACCCGGTCCTCCACGTCGAGGGGCACCGGCTTCTCGCCGGCCGGCCCGGACCCGCGGGGCGCGAGGGCGGAGTGGAGAACCCCTTTGACGCCATGCGCTACGCGGCACGGATCCTCCTCGTGGAACCGGGCGACCAGGGCGCGATGGCCGTCTATCTCGCCGCGCGCGAGGAAGTCGCGAAAAGAACGGGGGACATCGAGGAGCGCGTCCCGGTCATGCTGCGGCTCTACGCCGAAGGGAAGACCGCGGAGTTCCTGCGACTCCTGCGCCCGTTCGGCCGGCCCGGCACGCCCCAGGCCCAGGCCCTCGCCGCGCGAGGGGACGCCGAGCTCTCGGGATTCATCGCCCGCGCGATCTCGCTTGCCTGCGACTCCTGCAACCTGAAAGGGAGCGAGGAGTGCGGGCGCTGCCGGGGGAAGGGGCAGCGCGAGACGAACTGCCCGACCTGCAAGGCGAAGGGCTCCTTCGAGCGCGAATGTCCCAACTGTTTCGGCAAGGGGTCGCTCGCCATCCCCGGTTCGGCCACGGTGCGCGCGCCGTGCAGAGTTTGCCAGGGGTACAAGAAGGTGAAATACGACTGCGAGACCTGCCACGGGGATCGGTATCTCCTCACTCCCTGCGAGGAGTGCGGCCAGACCGGGACGATCGTCTGCCCGCGGTGCGGCGGCGACCTCTGGGTCGGCGAAGAGAGTCCCGGCCTTTCCCCCGATGAGGCGATGAAGATCGCGGCGAGATATGACCCCGAGGGAAAGGCCGCGCTTTCGGAGGTCGAGGGGGAGGGCGGGGAGGGAGAGGGGGGGACGCCGGCCGCGGACGCGGAGGGGCTCGATCCGACTCCGCTCGTCCCCATGGGAACGAGAGAGCTCGATCCCGAGTTTCGCGATCTCGCGGAGGTCGTCTTCCTCGCCGGAGAATGGATGACTCCCGAAGCGAAGAAGGAGGCGCTCGCGCGGGATGGCGGAAAGTAGCAGCGCGACACAGTTCGGGCACTACGACATCGAACGACGCCTGGGCGGCGGCGGGATGGGGGACGTCTACCTCGCGGTGGACCGCCGGATGGGCCGGAAGGTCGCGCTCAAGATCCTCAAGCGGAAGGTCGCCGCGAAGAAGGATCACGTCCAGCGCTTCATGCGGGAGGTGAAATCCGTCGCGCGCCTCGAGCACCCGAACGTCATCAAGGTCTACGAGGTCGGCGAGGAGGGCGGCAACCACTTCTTCGCCATGGAGTACGTCGAAGGTCTCCCCATGAACCGCGCCCTCAAGCGCGAGGGGCACGACCTCAGGTGGATCGCGACGCTCTTCCGCGACATCGCGCTCGGTCTCGACCACGCTCACGGGCGCGGCGTCGTCCACCGGGACATCAAACTCTCCAATATCCTGCTCTCGAAGGACGGCGTCCCCAAGATCGTGGACTTCGGCCTCGCGCGCGAGATCGGCGGGAGCGACCTCACCGCGACCGGCCAGATCCTGGGAACCCCCGCCTACATGGCGCCGGAGCAGGTGCGCGGGGACAAGGACCGGATCGGACCGCGGAGTGACATCTACTCGCTCGGCGCGATCCTCTACGTCGCCCTCACCGGGCAGGCTCCTTATACTGGGGAGAACTCGATCCAGATTCTCAAAGGCGTCCTCTCTGGACGGTTCACACCGCCGCGGAAGCTCAACCCGGCCGTGCCTCGGATGCTGGAGCGCATCTGCCTCAAGGCGATGAGCCTCGAACCGGATGCGCGCTATCCCTCGGCCGCCGCGATGGCGGCGGACCTCGCCCGGTTCGCCGAGGGTCGCTTCCGCTTCGCCCTTCCGCGGCTCCGCATGCGGATCCGGTTCAACCTCGGGTTCTGGGCTCAGGCCGCCTGCTACGGCTTCCTCGCCCTCTCGGCTGGACTCATCGCCGCCGGCCAGTACGGCCTCTCGGGAACCGAAAAGGAGCTGGCGCGGCTCGCCCTGGCGAACGATCGCCTTGCGGCCCTGCGCTCGGAGCTCGACGCCGACCCGGACCAGCGGGCGGCCGAGGAGGCGCGCGCGGCGGACGCGAGCGCACGCCGGCTCCTGGCCGCCGGCCGGCCGCTCTTGGGCATGGCAGAGCTCGCCCGGGCCGACTCTCTTCTCCCGTCTCCCGCCGAACCTTCGACTTCCGCGCGAGCTGCCCGTGTGCAGTTCGCCACGGCTCTTCTCGCCGGCCGGGTCTTCGACGTTCCCGCGAGCTCCGGCGCGGTCCTGGACCTTGCGGCCGCGGGAGAATCATGGCTCGCTCTCCGAGAGGAAGGTGGCGTCCGGTTCCTCGACCTCGCAAGCGGGGAGGGGAACCTCGTCCGCGCCGCGACGGCGCCGGGACGGTTCGTCTCGCCCGGGCCAGGGAGGTGGTTCGCGGCCGACACCAGGGGAACACTCCTCGTCTCGGAGGGCTCCGGGAGTCCGTCCTGGACGCCCGAGTGGGCCGCGGGAAAGGGAATCTCGGCGCTCGCCGTCGCCCCGGAGCGCGACCGGGTCGCGGTCGCCTTCTCGGCGGGCGGCCTCGCCGTGAGCGACCCGGCGGGGAAGCTCCTGGGCGAGTGGACGCTCCCGGCACCCGTGGCAGCGATGTCGATGGGTCCCGGCGGGCGGCTCTACCTCGCGAGCGGACCGGATGTAGCCGAGCTCGCGACCACGGCGCCGGGAGCGATCCCCCGCCCGCTCTGGAAGGCCCCTGCCGGGGGCGTCCGTACGCTTGCCGCGAGCCCGACGGGCGCCGCCCTTGCCGTCCTCCTGGAAGGAGGGGAACTCCGGATCCTCGACCCCCGGGACCCCGTCCGGCCCGCCGGGCCCGCGCCCGACCGGCCCATTCTCGCCACCGACGCCCCGACCGCCGGGATCACCTTTCACCCGAGCGGGGCGCTCCTCGCCGCCGCGGGAAAGGACGGCAAGGTCCGCCTGTGGCTCCTTCCCGAAGGAATCGAGCTCTCCGCCGTCGAAATGGCACGGACCGAGCTCTCCGGCGTCGAGTTCGTCCTCGAGGGGACGTGCCTCGCCGCCGGAAGCGCCGGCGGACTCCATCTCTTTCCTCTGACGGCAGGGAGGTCCCCATGAGTACGAGAATTCTCGCCGCCGGTTGCGTCCTCGCCTTCTTCTCGCAGCCGCTTCTCGCCCAGGAGAACGGCGAGACCGGCATCGCTCCCCGCCTGCTCTGGTCCCTCGACACGCACGCGCCGTGCTATGGCTCGCCCGCGGTGGCGGATCTCGACGGCGACGGCAAGCTCGAGATCGCCTTCGGCACCTACTACAACGACGAGCACCTCTACTGCGTGAACGCCGAGGACGGGACGGTCCTCTGGAAGATGAAGTCCGAGGGCGGCCCGTTCGACGCCTCGTGCCTCCCCCTGGACGTGGATGGGGACGGCCGCCTCGAGATCATCGCCGGCGACTCCTCGACCGGAACCCTTTTCGCGCTCGAGGGGGCGACCGGAAAGGTCGTCTGGAAGTTCGCCGGCCCCAACTCGACCGATTCCCCGCCCGCGGCGGCCGACCTCGACGGTGACGGGAAACCCGAGATCGTCTACGGCACCATGGCCGAGGCCGACCGGCGCGGCACCGTCGTTGCCTTGAACGCCGAGGACGCATCGCTCGTCTGGCTGGCGCGCGTGCCCGGCCACGTCCAGTCGGAGCCCTGCCTGGTCGACCTCGAGGGAGACGGGCAGATCGACGTCCTGGTCACGACCTGGATGGGCGACCACAGGATCCGCGCTCTCTCCGGCAAGGACGGGCACGAACTCTGGACCCACGAGACGGGCGACTCGATGTACCACGGCGTCTCGGCGGGGGACCTGGACGGCGACGGGAAGCCAGAAATCGTCGCGAGCTCGACCGACGGCTCTGCCTGCTGCCTCTCGGGCGCGGGCGGCAAGCTCCTCTGGAAGAAGAAGCTCGGCGATCCGCCTATCTGCTACCTCTTCGGACCCGTTACGCTCGCGGACCTCGCGGGTGACGCCCACCTCGAAGTCCTCGTCCCTGGCCGCGACCTCTACTGTCTCAACGCCGCGGGGGAGCTCCTCTGGACCCACGAGATCGGACAGCAGATCCCCCGGGGCGCGGCCGTCGCCGACCTCGACGGGGACGGAGACCTCGAGGTCGCCCTCGGCGCCGACGACCGCGTGTTCCGGGTCGTTTCGGGCGCCGAAGGGAAGGAGCTCGCCCGCTTCGACGCCCGGATCGGGGAACACGAATACGAGGGGATCGACTCCGCGCCGCTGCTCGCCGACCTCGACGGCGACGGTTGTCTCGACGCCTTCTTCGTCGGAGGAAAAGGAACGAGCGACGAGACCCGGGCGGCGAACTGCGGGCGCGCCCATGCCCTCTCCCTGGGGAAGGGGCGCGGCCCCGGCTGGCTCATGCTCGGTCACGACTCCCGTCGCAGCGGTTCCGCAACCGGTCCCTTCGAGTGGCCCCGCCGGTAGGATCCCCCATTCGAACATACGACCAACACACGCGCTGGCGAGGACCAGGCATGGACGTCCGAGGGTGGCTGGTGGGACTGGGCCTGGGGCAGTACGCGGACGGCTTCGAGGCGAATGACCTCTGTGACACCGACGATGCCGCTGTCCGGGCACTGTCGAAAGAGGACCTGAAGGACCTGGGCATCGCGTCGGTCGGGCACAGGAAGACGATCCTTGCGGCCCTCGCCGCCCTGGCCGCGGACCCTGCCCCTGAGGCGGCCAGCGCGGCGTCCCGGGGGCGTCCCCGCCTCTTCCTGAGCTACGGCCGTCGGGACGCGAAGGATCTCGCCGATCGGCTGGAGCGCGACCTGGAGGCGGCCGGCTACGAAGTCTGGAGGGACACGCGCGAGATCCGGTCGGGTCGCGCCTGGGAGGTCGAGATCGAAGACGGGCTGCGGAGCACGGAGCTCGTCGTCGTTCTCCTCTCACCCCACGCGGTGCGGGTGGCCAGCCGAGGCGCCGAGAGCGACGGCGTTTGCCTGGACGAGATCAGCTTCGCGCGCTTCATCCACCCGCGGAAGATCGTCCCCGTGATGGGCGTCTCCTGCGAGCCGCCCTTCTGCATCTTTCGACTCGACTACGTGGACCTCCGCGCGTGGCGCGACTCCGAGGAACGATACCAGGCCGGCCTCTCCCGCCTCCTGGAAGGGATCGCGGACCAGCTCGCGGGGAAGCCGCCTCGGCATCGCTCGTGGGACGGGCGTCTCCAGCCGCTCGACGTCTTCGCCGCGTTTCTCAACAAGAAGCGCGCGGGATTCACGGGGCGGGAGTGGCTCCTCGACGAGATCGACGCCTGGCGGGCGAGCTGCGACGAACGGGCCCTCCTCATCACCGGAGACCCGGGGGTGGGGAAGAGCGCGATCGTGGCTCAGCTCGTCCATCTCAACCCGGGGGGACAGGTTCTCGCATACCACTGCTGCTTCGCGGACAACGTGACGACGCTCGCGCCGGCGAGCTTCGTGCGCAGCGTCGCGGCGATGATCGCGGAGAAGCTCGCGCGGTACGCGGCCGAGCTCGAGGACGAGGGGGTCAGGGAGGCCCTGTCGACGGCGACCTGCGAGAAGGACCCGATACACGCCTTCGAAGCGGGCGTCCTGGCGCCGCTGGAGAGGCTGCCGGCGCCGGAGGGCGGAGTGCGGTACCTCCTCGTCGACGCTCTGGACGAAGCGCTGGCGAAGCGGGAGGAGGTGGGGGGACTGTCGATCGTGGACGTGCTCGCGGGGCGGCTCGAACGGCTGCCGGGGTGGCTGCGGGTCGTGGCGACGACGCGGAAGGAGAAGGAGGTGATCGGGCGGCTGCGGGGCCTGCGGGCGCGGGAGCTCGACGCGATGGATCCGCGGAACCTGGAGGACATCCGCCGCTACGTGGAGGCACGCCTCGCGGCGCCCAACCTCGCCGGGCGGCTGGCGGAGGCTCGCGTCGAGGCGGCCCCGGCGGCCCGAGCGATCGAGGAGAAGAGCGCGGGGAACTTCCTGTATGCCGTGGAGACGCTGAAGGCGATCGAGCGGGACCAGTATCGGCTGGACCATCTGGAAGAGCTGCCGTCGGGGTTGACGGGGCTGTACGACGAGTACTTCCGCCGGCAGTTCGACCCGCGCGCGGCTGACTTCGAGATGAAGTTCCGGCCCGTGCGGCAGGTCCTCGAGACGGTCGTAGCGGCGCGGGAGCCCCTGGCGCGCGCGGAGATCGGGGAGGCGGCGGGCCTCGGCGAGAAGGATCTCGCATCCGCCCTGCGACCCTTGGCGGCCTACGTGCCCCAGCAGGCCGACCCGGATGGGGCGGTACGGTATCAGGCCTACCACAAGTCGCTGGCGGACTGGCTCACCTCCGAGGCGGAGACCGACGGGGCCTTCGGGGCGAGCCTCCACGCGGGGCATGCTCGGCTCGCCGAGGCGGGCCTTTGCCAGTACGCGCGGGGCGCGGGGGCGATGGCGCGCTACATGGTGTCCCATCTCCCGGCGCACCTCACCCGGGCAGGGCGGTGGGAGGAGCTCGAGACGGTCCTGACGGACCTCGCCTACCTGGAGGCGAAGGCCAAGGCAGGCCGAGCTTTCGACATGGTCGGGGACTTCGCCGAAGCGGTCCGGGCCCTGCCGAAAGACCGACCGAGCCGCGAGCTCGTGCGGCTCCTCGGGAAGGGCGTCGCGCGCGACGCCGGCTGCATTGCCCTCCACCCGGAGTCCCTCTTCCCATGTCTCTGGAACTCCTGCTGGTGGCACGACTCTCCGGAGGCGGCTCACTACTACGATCCGCCCGCGGGGGGCTGGGGCCCCGGCGGGGCGCCGTGGGAGCGGCGGGTCCCGAGGCTCTCCGCCCTGCTCGAAGTCTGGCGGGAGGCCAAGGCCAGTCAGACACCGGACCTCGTCTGGCTCCGCTCGCTCCGTCCACCCATGGCGCCCGTCGATTCGCCCCTGGAGCTCTGCCTGCGCCGGCATCAGGAAGCGGTCACGAGTGTGACATTCTCCCCGGACGGGGAGCGGGTCGCGAGTGGGTCGTACGACAAGACGGTGCGTATCTGGGACGCGGCGACGGGTCGGGAGCTTGCCTGCTTTCGAGGGCATGAGCATGGGGTCCGGAGCGTCGCGTTTTCCCCGGACGGGGCACGGGTCGCGAGCGGGTCGTACGACAAGACGGTGCGTATCTGGGACGCGGCGACGGGTCGGGAGCTCGCCTGCCTGCGCGGGCACAAGAAACGGGTCGCGGGAGTTGCCTTCTCCGCGGACGGTGCGCGCGTCGCGAGTGGGTCGTACGACAAGACAGTGCGCATCTGGGACGCGGCGACGGGTCGGGAGCTCGCCTGCCTCCGCGGGCACAAGAATCGCGTCGCGGGAGTTGCCTTCTCCGTTGACGGCACGCGCGTCGCGAGCGGGTCGTACGACACGACAGTGCGCATCTGGGACGCGGCGACGAATCGGGAGGTGGCCTGCCTCCGCGGACATGAGAACGAGGTGACGAGTATTGCGTTGTCCCCGGACGGCACGCGGGTTGCGGGCGGGTCGTGGGACAGGACCGTGCGCATCTGGGACGCGGCGACGGGTCGAGAGGTCGCCTGCCTGCGCAGGCATGAGGGCAACGTCACGAGCGTCGCCTTCTCTCCGGACGGGGCGCGGCTCGCGAGCGCGTCGGAGGACAGGACGGTGCGCCTCTGGGACACGGCGACGTGTCGGGAGGTCGCCTGCCTCCCCGGGCAGGAGGCAGCCGTCAAGAGCGTTGCCTTCTCCCCGGACGGTGCGCGGGTGGCCAGCGGGTTGTGGGACGGGAGCGTTCGCATCTGGGATGCGGCGTCGGCTTGGGAGGTCCCCCGTCTACGCGGGCATGGGGACCGTGTCGGGAATGTCGTTTTCTCCTCGGACGGTGCGCGGGTTGCCAGCGGGTCGGACGACAAGACGGTCCTCATCTGGGACGGGGCGACGGGCCGCGATGTCACCTGCCTCCGCGGGCATGAGGGGCGTGTCGCGAGCGTCGCCTTCTCCGCGGACGGGGCGCGGGTCGCGAGCGGGTCGGCGGACACGATCGTGCGTATCTGGGACGCGGCGACGGGTCGCGAGGTCTCCTGCCTCCGCGGGCATGAGAGCTATGTCACGGGCGTCGCCTTCTCCCCGGACGGAGCGCGGGTCGCCAGCGGGTCGGGGGACAAGACCGTACGAATCTGTGACGCAGCGACGGGTCGGGAGGTCGCTTGCCTTCGCGGGCATGATAGCCATGTCTGGGGCGTCGCCTTCTCCCCGGACGGAGCGCGGGTCGCCAGCGGGTCGGGGGACGGCAGCGTGCGTATCTGGGACACGGCGACGGGCGAGTGCGTTGATAGCTACCAGGGCAAGCTGGATGCGGCCGCGTTCTCGCGCGGTCCCGAAACTCAGCCATGGCGACTCGTCTCGACTCCGCTCGGATGCGAATTGACTCGATCGGACACGCAGGAGCCTGTCGCCTGGATCCCACAGCCGCTGTATGACATTGCGGCCTCGCCATCAGGCCACCACTTCGCGGGCGCGGCTGGGAGCGAGGTCGTCCTCTTGGCGGTGGAAGGTGGAAGGAGAGTCGTTCCCCATCTCCCGGTCGATTACAATCGCGGGACTTCCACCTGGCGGAGAGCGCCATGAAGATCCCGCTTGACCCCGACGTCGCCGGAGCGGTCCGCTTCCAGGAGTACGGTCCGGCAAAAGCGATCGAGGGAGTCGTCCATCGTCCTCTGAAGAAACACCGATCGCTCGACGGCTGGTTCCTCGAGCATCTTCGCGTGACCGGAGGCAAGGTCGAGGGGCTCCCGGTCCCCTTCGAGGTCCGCCAGATCTCCCTCTCCCGCGCGACTCCGGGCCGGATCAACGCCTTTCACGTCCACCCCAGGCGCGTCCAGGATGAGATCTGGTGCGTGGTCGAGGGGGCGCTCCAGGTCTGGCTCGCGGACGTGCGCGAGACGTCGGCGACCCGTGGCGCCAGACGTCCCTATCTCCTTTCGGCCGAGGAGCCCGCGCTCCTCCTCATTCCGTCGGGCGTGGCCCACGGCTACAAGGCCGGGCCCAAAGGAGCCCTCCTCCTCTACGCCATGAACAGCCAGTTCGATACTGCCGATCCCAACGAGGGGCGGCTTCCCTGGGACCACTTCGGCCTGGAGCTCTGGGCCGAGGATCGGGGGTAGCCCGCCATGCTCGAAGGGTTCTGGCCTGGCTTCTGGCAGGGAGTCTTCCAGCTCGTGGGGCTGGGCGTCATCGCCTTCGGCATCAACATCGTCTACCAGCGCTTCCGCGCCCGCTCGACCGACCGCCGGGAGCTCGTGGACGAGATCGACGAGTTCACGGTAAGCCTCTACCGGCCGCGAAAGGTCTACCAGTCGCTCCTCGATCGAACCCACGACCCGCTCGACGGAATCGCCGACGCGGGTCTCCGCGAAGCCCGCCGCCAGGAACTCCGCCACCGCCAGTACGAGGATCTCGTCAGTGCCGTCGGCCGATTCCGCTCCCTCCAGGTGAAGATCGTCCCCCTCTACGGCTACCATCTCGACCTCTTCGGCCACTACCTCGCGATCTGGCGCTACCTGAAGGAGATCCGCAAGCGCATGGAAGGCCGCGAGTCCCTCTACTTCCACCACGAGAACTCCGAGTCGGTCGACGCCTTCTACCGCCTGATCGACGCATTTCGCTACCGGGTCCTGGTGCAGAAGTTCGCCGAGAAGCCCCCCGGCCTCGTCCGCCCGCCGCCGGAAGTCCTCGCCGAGATGCGCCGGCAGGGCGACGTGATCTATGCCGAGTACTTCGGGACGGGGGAGGAGAAGTCGCGGAAGGAGTCTCCATGAAGCCATCGTTCCGTTCCCCGACGAGGAGAAGGACGGCGAGTTCCTGCACCTTTACTTGATCGCCACGACCCAGGCCGAGATGGACGAGCTCCTCTCGATCGCCGCGACGCTCCGGCGCGAGTAGCCTGAGCGCGTGCTCGCGCGCCCTACCCGTCGCCAGATCCTCGGCGCCCTGGCCATCGCGCTCGCCACGCTCGGCGCGGTCCACGCGATCGCCCTCTGGAAGGTCCGGCGCGCGGTGGGGCCGGGGGCCTACGTCCTCGACGACGAGCGGCCGGCGGACGAAACTCGGTTCCGGGAAATCCTCGCCGACCTCGAGGTCATGGGCCGGCCGGAGGCCGCGGAAGGTCTCGCCAGCCTCCAGAGCGACCGGCGAGTCTGGATCGCGCCCGCTCTGGAGGGGCGCCAGGGCTTCTATGTCGCCATCCTGACCGTGCGTCGCGTCTACCTCGCCGGAGAGAGGCTCCAGGAACGTGTCGAATTCTACGATCCTCTCCCGCCGGGGCTTTCCGAGGGGCACCAGATCGACCGGGCCTTCGCCCGATTGAATCGTGCCGGGACGATCTACCACGAGTGGGTCCACTCGAAGGGCACGGAGGACGAGCTCACCGCCTATGGCGAGGAGCTTCGCTTCTACGACGAGGTGCCACGTTCCCGGTGGTACTCCGCGCTCCGAGAGAGCGAGAAGAGATACGCGGATCTCGCGCTGGCCCATGCCAAGGCCGCCGCCCGCGAGGCTCTCGGGCGGGAGGAGCGCTGAACGATCAGGAACGCCGCGTGCATGGCTACCGGTCTGGTCAGCGAAGGGTTACGTGACGAGCAGAACATCCCCGCAACGCATCGGTCAGATGGGCTCGCCGTGCCGGTTCGAGTAGATGTCCTCGCCTTGCCGGTCCCAGAAAGCCAGCGTTCCCGAGCTCGCGATCAAGCGGATCCGCTGGCCGGGACTCGGCTCCATGGACCACCACACCTCCTTTCCCGCCGCCGTCACGGTGTCCCCTCGTCGATGATGCAGAGGCCCGCGAGGGGCTTGAATTCGCCCTGATCAGGCATTTCCGGTCTCCCTCTACCCGATGGCCGGAGCCGCGGCGGCAGCCTCTTTCTTGGCCTTCGCCTTCTCCTTGTGCCGTTTCGCGATCCGGCGGCCGGCCTCCTTGCGGCGCTTGGGGAGCGTTTTCGCGGGGTCGGTGACGCCGAACGAGGCGTAGGTCTCCAGGAGGCGTTTCTTTCGCTCGTCGGGGTCGGCGACCTCACGGGCGAGCCGGGCCTTGGTGAGGCGGATCGCCTTGCGGGCGCTCCGGGACAGCCGCCCGGAACCGGTTGTTCTCTCTGCCTTCCCTTCCTTCTTCTTGGATGCCATGACCATGTCTCTTTCTAGCTGGTGGGTTCCCGGGCGGCGTCGCTTTCAGGCGGCCGCATCAGGGGAAAGAAGACGACGTCGCGCAGGTTCTCCTGCCCGGTGACGAGGGTGACGAAGCGGTCAATGCCCATGCCCCAGCCGGAGATGGGTGGCATGCCGTACTCCATGGCGAGGAGGTAGTCCTCGTCGAGCGCCATCGCCTCGTCGTCGCCCGCGGCGCGGAGGCGCGACTGCTCCTCGAGACGGGCGCGCTGGTCGAGGGGATCGACGAGCTCGGAGTAGGCGTTCACGATCTCCCAGCCCGCAACCAGGAGCTGGAAACGATCGGTCCGGGCGGGATCGGCGTCGCTCTTCCTCGCCAAGGGCGAGAGCTCGATCGGGTGCCCCACGAGGAAGACGGGGCCGCGGAGCCTCGGGCGGGCCGTCTTCTTGTAGATCTGGTCGATGAGAGCACCGCGGCCGAGTTTCGCCGCGTCCTCGACTTCGATCCCTCGCCTTGCGATTTCCGCCGCGAGCGACGCGGCGTCCGGGTGGCGAGCGAGGTCGATCCCGGAGTGCTCGCGGACCACCTCCGCCACCCCGAGTCGCGGCCATTCCCCCGAGAAGTCGAGGGGCGCCCCGGCGATCTCGACCGTGAGCGTCCCGAAAACCTCCTGGAGGGTCCGCTGGACGAGCTTCCGGGTGAACTCCATGTTGTCCTCGTAGTTCCAGAAAGCGGCGTAGAACTCGAGCATGGTGAAGTCCTGGAGATGGCTCGGGTCCATCCCCTCGTTCCGGAAGCAGCGGGCGAACTCATAGACGCGGTCGTAGCCGCCGACCACGAGGCGTTTGAGGTAGGTCTCGGGCGCGATCCTGAGAAAGACGTCGATGTCGAGCGCACGGTGGTGGGTGGCGAAGGGCCGTGCGAGCGCGCCGGAGGGTTTGCTCGTTAGGACGGGCGTCTCCACCTCCTCGAAGCCGTTCTCCTCCAGGAAGCGCCGGATCGCCGAGACGATCCGCGTCCTGACCCGGAAGCGCTTCCTCGTCTCGTCGTTGGAGACGAGGTCGAGGTAGCGCTGGCGGTAGCAGAGCTCCCGGTCGGCGACCCCGTGCCATTTCTCGGGCAGCGGCCGGAGGGCCTTGCCCAGGAAGGCGAGCGTGGCGACCTTGACCGTGATCTCGCCCGTCTTCGTGCGGAAGAGCTCTCCTTCCACGCCGACGAAGTCGCCCAGGTCGAGGAGCTTCGCCCAGGAGCGGTGCTGCTCGCGCCCCATCGTCTCGTCGGTGAGCGCGACCTGGAGCCGGCCCTCGACGTCCGCGATGTGCGCGAAGGAGAGCTTTCCCATGGCCCGGAAGCCCGTCATCCGCCCGCAGACGCGGACCTTCGTCCCTTCCGGAAGACGAGCCGCCTCGGCAAGCCGGTGCGTCCGCTCGTACCGCTCGGGGTAGGGAGGAACCCCGGCCTCGCGGAGGCGGGCGATCTTCTCGATCCTCTGGCGGCGGAGTTCTTCCTCGGTCATGGCGGCGCTGTTCCCGTTGGCACGACGAAGCCGCCAAGTTACGGGAGCCGCTCGGGCGTGTCAATCCGCGCGGGAGCGTTCGGGCTTCAGGCGGCTCGCCCTACCGTGATGTCTACCCGCGAGGGGCTACTCTCGCACTTCGAGGTCATAGCGAGGCTCCCCGATCGCGTTTGTCGTTCGAACGAGCCGAAACGCACGGCCCCACACGGGGGACCGCAGCCATCCGCCCGCATCGGGCTCGACCTCGCGGTAGCTCCCGGCATCGAGAACGAGGATCCGAAACACGAGCGCGCCGCGACGCGCGTCGACGATCCAATACTCATGGAAGCCAGCCCTGGCGTAGTCCCGAACCAGATCGACGAGGTCTTTGGCCTCCGACGAGTCGCTCACGACTTCGAGGACCATGTCGCCGCGGCCGGTGAACTCGATCGAGCCCTCGCCCGTCTTCCTCGGTTCGAAGCGAACCTCACCCGACCGGAAGGTCTGCCACAGGATGTAGAGGCCGTCCGGCTCGGTGCTGAGGTCCGCCTCCTCGTTCGTCAGCCATGCCCCGTCCGCGTAATACTCGCCGGCATCCATCTGGCGTGACAACTGGACGAGCGCGGAGTTGATGGACGAAATGACAGGCAGATGGTTCCCCAAGTCCTGTGGCGACATGTCAACCAGTACGTTCCCGTTCGAGTAATGGACGCGAGGTCCGTCCTCCCCGAGAGTCCGGACCCACTCGCGGAAGGAATCGAGGCGTGCGATGTCCGCCGGCATCTCGATCCCGATCCGGGGGCCCGTGACCGTCAGCGTTCCACTCATGCCCAGTAGTATACGCCTTCAGGGCATTCCCTGTTCGGCCGAGCGCGTCACTCCTCGAACTCGAGCTCGACGTTGGAGACCTCTACCATCTCCACGACTTCGCCATAGGTCTCCACGAACCCGGCGAGCACGTGCACCCCGTCCTGCTCCTCGTACTCGAACGTGAAGATCGTGTCGCCGGTCGAGTCGCGCAGGATGATCTTCGTGTTGGCCACGGCGAAATGGTCCAGCGTATGGACGCGATCCAGGATCGCCTGGACCGCCTCGGGGACCTCTTCGCCTCCGTTCTCCTGGGCGCGAACGCACGGCGAGAATTGGATCGTCCAGAGCGAGAGCAGCAACACCGTGAGGAATCGGGGCATGAGCGCGTCCTCCTTCTCCGCCATCGTGCGGAGATGAAGCCACAATCGTCAAGGGGTCACTTGGCGCGTCGCTTCTCCAGCTCCCGGAGCAATTGGAGCGTCTGCGCGTCCCTTCCTCCCAGCCGTTCGTACTCCCGGAGCTCCCGGATCGCCTCCTCGCGGTCGTCGCGGAGCTGGAGCGCGAGTCCCGCGAGCCAGCGATGCGGCTCCGGCGCCTGGGGTGCCTCGCGGGCCGCTCGGCGGAAGATGCCCTCGGCGGCCTCGAGATCCTCCCGCGCACCGGCCCGGCGGTTTCGCTCGACGTGCATCTCGCCCCATTCCAGGAGGCTCCGCGGGTCGAGCGGCCGGACCCCGTCCGCCCGCGAGAAGAACTCGATCGCGCGCTCCGGGTCGCCGCGCCGGAAGTAGAACCAGCCGAGGCGACGCGAGAGAACCGGGTCGCTCGCGCGCCAGAAGGTCCCCGGGCACTCGGCGCGGGCGGCATCGAGGGCCTCGACAGGGAGGGGCGCGGCAAGCTCCAGGTCGCGGCGGACGTAGACCGCGGAAACCCCGTCCACATACGCGAAGACCCAGGGGGAATCCGGATGCTCCAGGCGCGTCACGAGAGGCTGGTGGGCCGCGAGGTTTACGAGGCACCAGGAGACGTCCGGGAGCTCCTCCTCGAGGTTCCTTTCCCCGCGGCCGATCGCGAGAGCCGTCTCGAAGTCCGCGACGTCGTGGAGTTCTAGCCGCCCGTCGGTGAAGACGGGGAACCCGGACCATATGAGGTAGCTCGCATCCGCCTCGCCGGAGAATCCACGCCCCGGGATCCCGCGCTCTTTCAGGAACTGGGTCGCGTGGATGGGGAACTGATACTCGGACACGCCGCAGCCGAAGCGCCGCGTCGAGCCCTCGCTCACGTACCAGCAGTCGGTTGCCACGAGGAACACGAGGCCGAGAGAGACCACGGGAATGGAGCCGAGGAGCGCGCGATCGGCCCGTCGCGGGATCCGGAGTCGCGGAACGCGAAACCCCGCGAGCGCGGCATTCGCCACAGGGATAGCCACGAGGACGAGGAGCGGGATGTTCCGGACCGCCTCGATCGAGAGATAGGCGAAGGCGGCGAAGGCGAGGACGTGCGCCGTCCGCAGGCGTCGGATCGCGGCGGCCACGAGGAGCCCCGCCGCGGCGAGCATCGTCCAGTAGGCCCACAGGTAGTGCCCCGAATGACGCCACGGAGGCCAGAACTCGGTGATCTCCTCGGCGTAGACGTGGCCGGCCCGGATCTCGCGAAAGAGCCTCCACGGGAGCTCCACGGCCGCCTTGTAGCCGTATGGATTCGCGAAGAGCGCCGCGGCGCAGGCAAGAGCGGCGAGCGCCAGCACGAGGAGGCGGTCTCGGCCGCGCGGGCGCCCCGCGATCCGGCGCCGGAACCGGTCGCCGAGCTCCCCGGCGGCGTAGATCCCGACGAGGACCGGAGCTAGCAGCGAGATCGAGTGGACGTTCGCCCAGAGAACCGCGGCCGGGGGAAGGGCGAGGAGCCACCGCGGGCGCCGGCGCGCCCGCTCTAGCGCGAACAGGAAGAAGGCGAACAGAAGATAGGAAAGGACCTCCGGCCGGACGCGGAAGCGATCGCTCGCGGCAACGACCCCGAGCGCGAGGACCGCGAGCGAGACGCCCGCCGCCCGGCGCGCCGGCACCGCCCGCGCGGCCAGCACGAAGGCGGCAGCGAGCACGATCGCCTTGGCGACGACCGTCCCCGCCGGACCCGCCGCGCGAAAGAGCAGGTAGAGAAGCGCCTCGTAGCCCCAACGGGGCTCGATCCACTCCCGGCCCTCCGTCATCCAGGAGAAAGGATCCTCCCGCGGCACCGCGCCCTGCTCCACGATCCGGCGCCCCGTTGCCATCTGCCACCAGATGTCCGCCGCCCAGAGGTCGGTCCAGGCGAGCGCGGCGAGCAAGAGGAGCACGCCTCCCCAGGCGGCCGGGACGAGCGCCCCGCGCGCCCGGCTCCTGTCCGGAATTGACTTTCGCGGCGACCCTTGGCTACGCTTCATCGGAAATCCGGAGGGGTCGCACAGTGTGGTGAGTGCGCCAGCCTTGAAAGCTGGTAACCCGAAAGGGTATGCAGGTTCGATTCCTGTCCCCTCCGCCAATCTAGGAACCCGCCGGTGAACTGTCAACGAAGAGCGGTTGCACCTCGGACGTTGATCGCGTCCGTCCTGGCCGCCTTCGCCTTGGCGGCGTGCGAGAGTTCGCGCGATCCGGAGGCTCGCTGGCAGGACCCGGACGACATGCCCCCGGCTCGCTGTTCGATCCACGGGACCCGGATGGAGGCGAAGCTCCTCATCATCGAGTACGGTCTCTATCGGCCGGGCGGGGAGGATCAGCGATACTGGAACGCGAGGGAAAAGGGGTTCCCGTTCACGGACGATCCGCTCCTCGGAGGGTGCATCGTCAGCGAGTGCAAAGAAGCGGGGGCGTACGTATGTCGAGAATGCTGCGCCGAGGCCCAGAAGTGGATCACAGCGAACGCGCCGTCCCTGAAGCCGCGGACCGTCCTGCGTCCTCCCTATCCGAAGCCCTGACAGACATCGCGATCGTGCTCGTTCTAGTGGCCGGCTACGTCGCGGCGGAGCTCGAGGAAATCCCCAAGCGCTGGCTCGTCCCCGCGGTGCTCGCGCTCGTCGCGGGCTACGGCGTCCTCGTCCGGCTGCGGGGTCGCGAGACTTGGCGCGACTTCGGGCTACGGGCGGACAACTTGGCAAGGAGCGCGTTTGCCGTCGGCCTGTTCACGGCGGCGGGGGCACTCCTCTGCGTCCTATGGGCGCTCATTTCGGGACGCCCTCTCTGGCGGCCCGAACTCGCGCTGCTACTCCCTGCCTATCCTCTCTACGGGATCGTCCAGCAGCTGGTGTTCCAGGGCGTCCTCCACCGGAGGCTTGTCCTGCTCCTGCCCGGACGTTTCCTTCCGATTGCCGTCACCGCGAGCGTCTTTGCTCTCGTCCACGTCGGCAATGCTCCGCTCGTCCCGATCACCCTCGCGGCCGGCGCGGGCTGGTCGTGGCTCTACCGGCGCTGGCCGAACGTCTGGGTGCTCGGGATCTCGCACGGGATCCTCGCGTCGCTCGCCTACCCGCTCGTCCTCTCGCAGGACCCGCTGGGGGGACTATAGACGGTCCGCCTTGGCCAGGGCGATCAAGGGCCCCGTGTTCGAGACGGCTCCCATCAAGGGAGGTTCCGCAGTGTCTCCATATCGCCCGCCAGCTCCTTCTCGAACTCCTCGGGAGCGTAGTTGAAGACGGAGACCTTGTAGCGCCCGCACATGTCCAGGAATTCGACCCTGGAGATCCCCGCGAGCTCGCCGGCCTTGCCGGAGGAGATCTTGCCGAGCTCGAACATCTTCAAGGCGGCCATCAGGCGAATCTGGGAGGCGAGCTCTTCCGGAGTCAGGCGGACTGCCTCCTCGAGATCGTCGGGGTACGTGAACGTCAAGGATTTCATGGTCCTGGCCCTCGTTGCGTGGACCCTGGACGGGATTCTACTATAGACGTGGCAGGTTCCGGAGGATCCGGCGCGTTCCCGCGGCCATCGGCCTCTTCGCGCGGGCCTCGGCTAGCGGCAGCCACTCGCAGCGCATCTCGGGCGTGGTTCGGGGCGCCGGTGCGTCGAGGGAAAGAAAGAGGAAGTTCGCGATCGAGTAGGCCGGGCCGTCGGGCCCCGTCCCCACGGCGACGGTGCGCGCGGAGTGGGGCCGCGTGGTGGGAAGAGAGAGTCCGGTTTCCTCCGCGAGCTCGCGCGCGGCAGCCGCCAGGAGATCCTCGCCGGGCTTGACGCCGCCGCCGGGGAACGCCCAGTACCCCTTCCACGGATCGGTGAGTCGTTCGCCGAGGAGCACGCGACGGCTGGAGAGGTCCAGGAGACAGATCGATGCGGCTGCGCGGAGGTCGTCGCGCCGAGATGGCGGATCCACGATCGCGAGGCCCTCCTCGCGGCGAGCGACGCGCCAGCCGCGCGCCGCCCACCAGCCGAGAGATCCCGCCCGCTCGTGGACAGCGACCGCGTTTGCCGTCCGGTCGAGTCGTTCGGCAAACCTGTCACCGGTGCCCTTTCCCCGCTCGCCGGGGAGGACGTGGAGGGAGACCCAGCCTCGTCCCGGTCCCGTGGCGAGCACCCCGACGATCCGCGTGGAGTCGAGAGCCGGCGCGAGGACGAGGCGCGAGGCCTCGGCGGCGAGACCGAGCTCCTCGAGTTGGGCGAGGAAGATTCGCCGCGCGTTCGCCCACTCCCTGGCGAGCCGCTGGACGCCGCCCGGTTCGAGTCCCAGGAGCGCGCCCCCGCCGACGAGCGAGACGGCGAACGGGCCGCCCGTCCAGGACCCCTCGAGCGCCGCGGAGGCGAGCGCGCGGTGGACCTCCTCTCCCTCCTCGATCGAGTCGGGCGGATACGGGAACGTGGTCCGGGCGTCGGCGAGGACGAGCGCGCGCGGGACGGCGAGAATCGCGGCGATCCCGGGCAGGTGCTCGTAGAGCCAGCCGTGGAGGACCGCCTCGCGCGGCGGCACGGCTCCGGAGTGGCGTAGCCGGCCCGACTCCTGGAAGAGATCCGCCAGTACGGGCTCACCGCCGGGCGAAGCGATCCAGAACCGCCCGTTTTCCGCTCGAGAAGACGCGCTCCCTTCTTCGGCTTCCAGGAGCCCGGCCTCCGTCCCGAACCGGGCGAGCGAAGCGGCCTCTTCGCGGCGCGCAACGTTCTCGGCCTCCGGAGAAGGCGCCTCCGCTGACTCGGGACGGCACCGGCGGGTGTCCCGTCGCGCGAGCGCGATCGCCACGAGCCGGCTCGCGACATCCTCCCGCGCCCCCGAGAGCGGGATCGTGACTCCCTCGGGCGTGACGAGGACGACCGGATGGTCCCGCTCGCCCAGCTCCGCGAGGTCGTTTGCGACCACGAGGTCGAGGCGGTTCGCGCGTGCCTGAGAAAGGGCGGCCTGGACGAGGGCATCGCGGGAGACGCGCGAGAGAAGTTTGAAACCGACGAGGAACGTCCCGTCGCCGCACTGGTCGCGGAGCGTCGCTATGAGTTTCGGGTTCCGGACGAGCTGTAGCGTGATCTCCAGCGGCCTGGAAGAGATCTTCCCCTCCTGCGGAACGGGAGAGTAGTCGGAGACCGCCGCGGCCATGAAGACGATGTCGGGGACAGCCTCGCCCGTCAGGCGTTCGATCTCGCCGGCGAGGTCGGCGAACGCGTCGAAGCCCGCGAGGCGGAGACGCCCGTCGAGCGCGCCGGGGTTCCGCAGGAGTTCGAGCGAAGCGAGGAGCGTGGTTTCGACACCCCGGTCAGCCAGGGCCCGGGCGATCGCCGCGCCGAAGAGGCCGCGCGAGCGGTTGGCGATCACCCGGACGTCGTCGATCGGCTCGCGCGTCCCCCCCGCCGTGACCAGCGCCGTGAGCCGCTTCTTCACGACCCGTCCTCCTCGTGCCCTTGACGTCGGTGCGGCTACTCCATATCAGGCGGGGTGACCTTCGCGAGCCAGGCGGCGAGGTTTCCATCGTAGCCGACCTGGCGTTGCCGGCTCCGCGCGCGCTCGAGGATCGCCTCGACCCGCTCCATGGCGAGCACCGGACGGGCGCCGATCTTCGCGGCGATCTTCCCCGCCGTCTCCTGCACCGCTGCCTCCTGGGCGGCATAGAGGCCGGGCCCGTCCGCTTCGCCCGAGACACCGAGGTACGTCGAGGCGACGTGTCCGGCGACGAACGAACCGTGCTTCAGCGACGCCTGGATGTTGCCCTTTCCGGTGACGACATTCCCCAGGCCCCAGAGGTGCTCGTACCCTTTGATCTTCCCCGTGTCCCAGTCCTCGACCTCGTAGGTCTCCCCCTTCATGGCGAGCCCAGAGATGATTCCCGGAACGCTCCCGATCGAGCTCAGGATCATGGGGGTGCGATGGTCGAACTCGGTGCCCGGGAGGGGTTGGGCCTTGCCGCCCACGACCTGGGTGCGGACGAACTTCAGCCCCACGAGCCGCCCTCCCTCAACGATCGGCCCCGTGGGGAGGTGCTGGTCGTGGAACTGGAAGAGGAACTTCTCGCGGCAGTTCTCGAGGATGCGGGCCCGGATCTGGTGGGTCTTCTCCTTCGCCTTTTCGTCCGCGCCGTCGGGGTACTCCGCGAGCGGCATGTCCTGGACCCGGCGGCGGTAGAAGAGAGTGCAGCCCTTGAGGCCCAGGTCCCCCCACGAGAGGCCCTTCGACTCGAGGACTTTCGGGATTCCCTTCTTCTCGAACTCGAGCATCTCCACCTCGATGCCGCGGGACGCGAGGGCGCGGCGGGTGAGCTCGATCTGGAGGATCTTGACGACGTCGATCGACGCGAGACCGCCGCCGATCACGGCGACGTTGTCGAGGATCGGATACTGTTCCCCCCGGTAGTTCTTCTCCGTGAAATGGTTGAACCAGTAGACGAACGGGTTCTGGTACACGAGACCCTTGCCGGCGTAGGCGTCCACTCCCTCGACCGGGAGGGGGCGGTCGCGCCAGGCACCGTTCGCGAGGAGGACCGCGCTGAAACCCCAGCCCCGGAGGAGTTCCTCGAAGGGCAGGTCCTTCCCCAGCGTGGTGAGCGGCACGAAGGAGATCTCGGGCCGCGCGAGCTTCGCTGAGATCTTCTCGTATTCCTTCTTCCGCTGCTTCACGTGCCAGCGCGGAAGACCGTCCTCGATCTTCCCGAACGGGCGGGGGTTCTGGTCGAAGACCACGGAGAGGATCCCGCGGTCGGCCATGACGCTCGCGGCTTCGCTTCCGGCGACGGCGGCGCCCACGATCGCGACGACGTGTTTTCCTTGGCTCATGTCTGCTCTCTAGAGGTCCAGGGACAGGGGTCAGGGAAGTTAGCACGGAGCCTCCCCAAGGACAAGCCTGGCGAGGACTTCAGTCGGAGAGAGAGCTCTCGATCACGCGCACGGCCTCCGCGCGGTCCGACCGGAGCGCCTCGGGGACGACCGGCGCGGGAATGAGCCGGAAGAGACGGACCCGCCCGGGTTCGACCGTTCCCAGGCGCACCTTTCCCTCGCGGATCCAGCGGAGGGAAAGACCCGTCCCGGGAGGCGCGAGGCGGGAGAGATCGCCCAGGAAGGACGCGAGCGCGGGTTCCTCGTCCTCGACGCGCCTCCCGACGAGCGCCCACTCGCCCGCCGTGGAGACGGACCGCACGAGCCCGTGTCGCAGCGAGAGATCCCGCGCCAGATCCGCGGGGAGCCACGGAGCCGGGAGCGTCTGGATGTGGAAGGTCGCGGGGTGCATCGGGGGGATGCGTTCCGGCGCGAGCTCGTCGCCGGGGAGGTCGCCCACCGCCCGCCAGACCACCTCGAGTTCCAGGGCGCGTCGCTCCTCGAGGATCCAGGCGGCGGGCGGAACGAGATCGGTGGTCGACGCGAGGACGACCGCGGCCCATCCGCCCGGACCCAGATCCTCGCGCGCCTCGTCGAGAAGGCGAAAGAGGCGGGTGCCGCAGGCCGGCTGGAGCGGGATCTCGAAGCGTTCCGCGCGCGGCAGGACGACGGTCGTCCAGGATTCCGGGTCGTCCTCTCCCTCCTCGGAACCCGGTGGGAGCTCGGCGTCGAGACGGGCTCCCGACCGGACGAGCGCCCGCGCGAACCGTTCCGGCTCCGCCGGCGCGAGAAGTCCCCGGACGCGCGCGAACTCGAAGGCCCCGTCCTCGCTTTCCGCGTGGATCGTTCCGACCTCGCAGTCGCAGCCCGCCCCCGACTCGCGGAGCCGGGCGAGGAACGGCAACGTGGGCAGGCCGCGGGAGAGGGCCCAGCCGACCGAGTGGCGGAAGTCGTGGCCGCAAGGTTCCCCGCCCCCCGGGCCGTAGAGCCGGCCATCCAGGTGCCGGTAGAGGTCGTAGCGCTGGAACCGGGAGAGGAAGAAAGGCCTCCCGTCCTCGTCCCGGGAGAGGTCCTCCCGTTCGGCGAGCGAGGAGATGGGCGTCGGATCGAGAGGGTCGATCGCGTGGGCCTCGCGCCAGAGAGCGATCGCCCGCTCCCGCTCCCCTCGCCGGTCCAGGACCAGCGCGAGGTTCGACCGGACGTCGGGCCCCGGGTGCCCCAGCTCGATCGCACGCGAGAGGTGCCGCACGGCGTCGTCGTCCTCTCCCCGCTCCGCGGCGACCGCTCCCAGCCCGGCGAGGGGAATCGGGTCTCCCGGCGCGAGGTCCACGGCCGAGGCGTAGAGCTCCGCCGCCTCGTCCATCTCGCCGGCGAGCACGTGGTTCAAGGCCCGGTTGCAATAGGCCGGGACGAAGGTGGGATCGAGTTCGATCGCGCGCTCGAGAAGCCGGCTCCCGTCCTCGAGCTTGCCGGACTCGGAGAGCCGCGTTCCCTGGCGGAAGAGCTCCAGCGCCTCCTCGCGTCTGTCGGTGGACATCGAAGGAAGCATATCACGCCCAGAGGGCGGCGCGGCTCGGGTGAGTCCCGAGGTCGCGGGGAGCGAGTCGCGACGGGCGCGAAGCCGTGGTACTATCCATGATACCAATGCCCAGAAGGGACGCATCCAGGATCACCAAGAGCGAGATACAGACCTGCATCAGCGAACTCGAAGCCGCCAAGGACGTTCGCTTCGCCCGACTCCTCGCAATCTGCGAGGTTGCCTTCGGGTCCGGCCGAGTCCGGGGAAGCCACCACGTTTTTTCGACGCCCTGGCCGGGAGATCCCCGGATCAACCTCCAGCCAGTCAAGGGCGGCAAGGCGAAACGCTATCAGGTGCGGCAGGTTCTGGCCGCACTCGTCACGCTTCTGGAGTCGTTACCCACGTGAAGAAAGCTCGCACGAAGAGGCAAGTTCCGCGCATCGTCAAGCGCTACACGTACACCATCGCATGGGAGGACGAAGACGGCGTCTTCGTGGGCAGGGTGCTGGAGTTCCCGTCCTTGGCGGCGCACGGCACGTCGGCGGAGAAGGCACTCCAGGAGATCCAGAAGGTCGTCCGGCAAGTCATCGCCGACCTGGAGGAGCACGAAGAGGACGTCCCCGAGCCCCGATCCCTCGGCTCTTTCAGCGGGCGGTTCAACCTCCGCATCCCGTCGTCCCTTCACAGGCATCTCTCGGTCGAGGCCAGTCGGGAAGGGGTCTCGCTGAACCAGCTGGTCCTGTCGAAGCTCCGGTCGTAGGCGGTCCGAGCTCCAGGCACCGGACACCCGAGCCCCTTTCGATCAGTCCCCTGAACCATGGACGATCACCGCGCGGCCCTGGTCCGGATCCGAAGCCGGGTCTACGTTCGGCTTGCCGCCGAGATGGGGCTCGTCTCGGAAGAGGACGCGAAGGCCGTCTTCGCCCTCCAGGAGAAAGACCTTGCCGCGGGACGCGCTTCGTTCGTCACGCGCTACCTGGTCGAGATGGGGCTTCTCTCGCGCGAGGACGCGGACCGCGTGCGCGAGAGACAGGAGCGCGTCTCCCTCATCTGCGAGAAGTGCCTCTGTGTCTACAAAATCGAGGGGAAGAGCCCTGGGACGCGGCTCGCCTGCAAGTGCGGGAACGCGCTCGTCGTCCCCGGCGCCGGAGAAACCGGAGAGACCGTCCTCGCCCGGCGCGCCGGCGCGACCGGCGGGGCGGCAAGCGAGGGAGCGGTGGCGCGGCTCCTCTCCACGCGGCGGCTCCCGCCCCCGCTCGCGCTCCCTCGCGTGCGGGCAGCACTGGCGAGGGCCGGGGCCCAGCGCTACGTCCGCGAGGCGCCCGACCGCTGGCTCGACGCCGACCTCGGCCGGCCGCTCGCCGTGAGGACGCTCTCGCCCGAAAACGCGGCGATCCCGGCCGTCCGGGCCCGCTTCCTCGCCGAGGCCCGCCTCGCCGGCCAGCTCGAACACCCCGCTATCCTCCCGGTTCACGACATCTTTCTCTCGGCCGAAGGCGCTCCCTGCTATACGACGCCGTGCCTCGCGGGGAAGTCGCTCGAGGACGCCGCGCCCGGGCTTCCCCTTCCCGCCCTTCTTCGCGCGATCCGCCGGATCGCCGAGGCTCTCGACTACGCCCACGAGCACGGGGTCCTGCACCTCGCCGTTTCGCCTCGCACGATCTTTCTCGAGGAGACCGGCGCGGTCTACCTCCTCGACTGGTCGAGCGCGAGGGTCCAGGCGAGACCCGAGCCGGAGTCAGGCGAGGATTCCGGGCTTCATCCCCTCCCCGAGCGTCCCGGGGGAACGCCCTACACGTCTCCCGAGCGGGCTTCCGGAAAGCCGCTCGACCGCCGCGCGGACATCTACTCGCTCGGCGCGACGCTCGCCTTCGGTCTCACCGGGAAGCCGCCCTCGCGCGCGGCTGGCGTGGGCCGCCTCTCCGGCGTTCCTCGCGGCCTCGCCGCGATCGTCACAAAGGCCATGGCGAGGAAGCGCCGCGAACGCTACGCGACGTGCGGCGAACTCGCGGCCGACCTCGCGCGCTTCGAGACGGGAGAGCCGCTCGCGGCCCGGCGCGACCCCTTGCTCGCCAGAGTCGTTCGCTTCTTCCGCCGCCGGCCGCGCCTCGCGGCGGCGCTCGCCGCTCTTGTCGCCGCCGCCCTTCTTGGCGCCGGCTGGTTCGGGAACCTCGCCTACCAGGATGCGGCTCTGCGAAGCGCCCGGGACGCCCAAGAGGAGAGGAACCGCGCCCGGCGGTTCCGCGAAAACGTCGAGGAGGCGAAGAAGCTCGCCCAGCTTTCGCGCGGCAGCGCAACCCCGGACGAGGAGGCCGCTCTCCGCAAGGCCCTCGCCCACGCCCAGCGGGCCGCGAGGATCGCGGCGACGCCGGCCGAGGAAACGCTCGCCTCCGAGGCGCTCGTCCGGGCCTACCTCGGCCTCGCGCGACTCGCGGTGGAGAGCGCGAGAGCTCCCGTCGGTCCGGTCGAGCGCGCCCTCGAACACGTCCGCGCGGCCGAAGAGGCGGGCGGGGGTATGCTCCTCGCGGAGGAGATCGCCTCGGTACGCCGGGACGCCGAGGGGCGCGTCTCTTTCCGCGTCCAGACCGACCCGCCGGACGCTTCCGTGCGAATCCATCGCCTGGACCGGGAATCGAACGAACCCGGGAAACTCGTGGCCGACGGGGAAAGCGGCGACGTTTTCGACCTCCCGACCGGCGGCTACCTCGTCCTCGCGACGGCCGCGGGAACCCTGGAGGTCCGGCTCCCTGTCTGGCTCGAGCGCGCAACGAGCGAGAACCGCGACGTGACGATCCCGCTGTCCCGGGACGCGCCCGAGGGCTTCGTCTTCATCCCCCCCGGCCACTTCAAGTGGCGGGAGAAGGGGGAGTGGAAGGAGATGACGCACGGCTTCTACATCGCGACGTGCGAGCTCACCTGGGGCGAGTACACCCGGTTCCTCGACTCTCTCGGCGCGGGCGCCGCGGACCGGGAACCCGAATGGATGCCCACCGCCTACCAGAAGGTCCGCGTGCGCGGGAACCATGCCGTCCAACCGGACCACCCGGTCTACGGCATTTCGCACGACGACGCGCTCGCGTACTGCCGGTGGATGAACTCGCTGGAGTCACGCTGGGAGTACCGGTTGCCCGAGAGCGACGAGTGGGAATGGGCCGCCCGCGGCGCCGACGGGCGCGCATATCCGTGGGGGGAGGAGTTTGTCCCCGGACGGGCGAACCTCCATGGCATCCGAACCGGGGTCCAGGTGGACCGCTTGATCGTCCCTGCCGCGCTCGACAGGGGAGATCGGAGCGTCTTCGGCTGCCTCCACATGGCGGGGAACCTCTCCGAGTGGACGGGCTCCCTCGCGGATCCCGGAAAGCCGGATCTATTCATCGTTCGAGGAGGCACCGCGGGCTCGCCCGACCTGGCGGGTCGCTGCTGGTTTTCCCGTTTGGTGGATCCTAGGCACCGGAATTGGGGTCACGGTGCGCGGCTGGTGGCTTCCGCCAGGACTCGCTAGCCTTCTCCCAGCGGCGAGAGTCCAGCGTCCCGGAGCGCGCGAGCCAGCAGGTCCTCCACTCCCAGCCTGCGCGCCCACGTGGCCAGGTATTCCGGATCCGGGACCCCCTGAACGAGCAGGACGTTTTGCACGTCCGCGAAGTCCTTCGGCCGCCCGGCGACGAGCTTGTGGAGGATGAGATCCGCGGGAGCGACGACCCAGAACTCTCGCCCGTCGATCTTCACCCGGCGGCGCCGGGGGAACGCGGCCCGCTGGTAGTCGGTCGTGACGAGGAAGACGTCCACTTCGACGCGCCGGGGCTCCTCCGTCCACCACTCGATCGAGATCTTTTGCATGCCGGACACGACATCCCGGAACCCCACCTCGAAGACCGGATCGACCGCGAAGCCGCTTCTCCGCGCAAAGGCCAGGAACTCCCGGAGGCCGGATTCTTCCACCGAGAGAGTCAGGTCCACGTCGTAGGTCGCACGAGGGATTCCCCAGATCGGAACGGCGACTCCGCCCATGAAGAAGTAGGGGATGCCCTCCGCCTCCAGGAGATCCACAAGGCGGAGGGTAACCTCGCGCACGCGGTCGGCCGTGCTCACTTCGCCCGGCGAAAGCCTTCGAGCATGTTTCGATCGGAGGCGCTGTGCTCGGCGCGCCAGATTCCCCAGCGGCGCGCCTGCTCCTCCTGGCTCAGATTCGCGTCCCATAGCGCGTCCGCGAACCGCGTCAGCTCGAGCCAGATCTCCCACCGCTGTGACGGAGTCATCCTCCGGTATCGATCGAGCTGTTCGTCGTCGGTCAAGGACTCTCCCTGGGGACGCCGGGTTCCCTTGTGCGGGACATTCTATCTGTTCCCCCTCCTGGCGGAAGCCGCCAGCCGCGCACCGAAATACGCAGCCGGGTTCGCACGAGGGTTCGAATCGGAAAACGAGCAGCGACCGTGCGGCGGAGGGGACCATGCGCTCCCTCGCCGGACGACACGAAGTTCGCCTCCGGCCGAGTCCGCGTTCCACTCCGCCGCGTTGCCGGAGAGGCGGGCGAGCTCGAAGGGGCTCCTTCCACCCAGGAATCGACCGGAAAGGGACTTCTCGAGAACCCCGAAGAGGAGTCTCTGGTGGTGGCCCTCGAAGTTCACGAGCTCCGCCTGGAACTCGTCGCCCCAGGGGTACGTCCTGCCGTCGGCTCCGCGGGCCGCGCGCTCCCACTCCTGGGCCGTGGGGAGCCGGTACTCGAAGCCGGCGTCGTCCCGCGAGCGCGAGTTGCAGTAGGCCACGAGGTCGTCCCAGGAGACGCCGGTGACGGGGTATTCCTGCCAGTCGCTCGGGTGGAGACGCCTCATCTGGTCCCAGATCCCGTAGCGGTAGTTCTCGACGCCCGCGGCGCTCGACCTGTGCTCTGGACCGAGGGTCTCCTCGTACATCGCCCACTCTCCCCAGGTGAGTTCGCCCTGGGCGATGAAGAACGAGTGCGTCATCTCTGCAAACCGGCAATCCTCTCCGGCGAGCCAGGGGCCGGGAGGGATGTAGACGAAGCCCTCCGGGATCTCGTCCGGACGGAGGAGCTCTACCGTGAGAACTCGTCCTCGCGACTCCCCTCGCTGGAGGTAGACCGGAAGCCGGCAAGGGGAGCGGTCTGGGTGGGAGAGGACGAGAAGGTAGCTTCCGGCCGGGAGCTCGAGCGATTCACTCCCCGGCTCAAGCGTCGTGACGAGGTTTTCCGCGAGGTGTGCGTTGACGTTCCTCTCCGGGTCGAGCGAGTAGATTTCGACCGTCGCGCCCGGCGGGTCGGACGTCACCCGAAGGGTCCCGAGGCCGCGAGCTTCGTTCTCGATCGCGTCGAGGGTGGGATCGTCCACGCCCGCCTCGCGCGCCCTCCGGACGGCGTCGAGGACATCGCTCCAGAGATTCCCGCGCCGCCGGGCCTCGGCGTGGGGCTCCGCGAGGGGTCTCGCGGCGTTTCCGAGCTCGCGCCTCGCCTCGATGAGGAGAATCGCGCGGCGTCCCGAGGTCACCCGATCCTCGATTGCGGGGAGCGCCGGATAATCCTCGAGGGCATCGGCCCGGGCGCGCTCGCCGCTCGTGAGGAACGCGCTCGCGACGTCCAGCTCGGCGCGAGAGCGCGACGTGTCGCCTTCTCGGAGGGCGGCCTCGGCCCGGGCGAGAGCCTCCTCGGCCGACGCGAGCTCGGTCTCGATCCTCTCCCCGGCGCCCGCGAAGCGAAGCTCGGCCTCCTCGCGCGCCCCGGCCTCGGCGGCGGCCGTCCGGATGCGGTCGAGAACCGCGAGCGCGGTTCCCGCCGCGACCAGGACAAGGGCAGCCGTCGCGGCGACCTTGTGGCGCCTGACAAGCTTCAGCGCGCGGCGTAGGAGCGGCTCGGGGTACGCGGAGACGGGAAACCCGCCCCGCCAGCGGTCGATGTCCGCCAGGAGCTCCGCCACGCTCGGGTAGCGCCCGCCGGGATCGCGGGCGAGGCACTTCCGTGAAATCGCCGCGAGCTCCGCGGGAGCCGCGCTCCTTGCTATCGGCGGCGGGCCGGCGTCCTGAGCCGCGAGGATCTTCGCCAGCGAGTCGCCCCGGAAGGGAGGCTCGCCCGCGAGGCACTGGTAGAGGATCGCGCCGAGGGCGTAGATGTCCGTTGCGGGACCGAGCTTCTCGATCTCGCCCGCCATCTGC
>JACQVV010000164.1 GCA_016209595.1 Planctomycetota bacterium | reverse complement strand
GGGCGAGAGGAGCTCCTCGGCCGCCCGGATCACCGAGTCGACTCGCGGCGTCGCGAACAGCCGGACGAGGCCCTATCTCGTCTCGAAACCCGCGTAACAGCGTCCAGGAGCCGGTCCTTCATCCAGGCCGTGAGGTCGATCTTGTCGGCCAGGAGCCGCCGGTGTCCGTCGCGCGCGCGCTCGCGTCCCGCGGGCGAGAGGAGCTCCTCGGCCGCCCGGATCACCGAGTCGACTCGCGGCGTCGCGAACTGCCGGACGAGGCCGTATCTCTCCTCCTCCTCCGTGACGTAGCACACGCGGAGGGGGTTGACGTAGATCGCGGGGGTCCCGAGCACGGCCGCCTCCGAGGCCATGGTCGCCCCCTCGCCGACATAGAGCGCGGCCCGCGCGAGCGCGTGGTGGATCTCGGTGGTGCGCGTCGGAAGGCGATGCCGGTCGAATTCGGGTGGTAGCCGCGCCTCGGAGCTCACGTAGACGTCGCCAAAACGCGAGAGGCCGTCGAGCAGGGGGCGGATCTGGTCTCGCGAGAAACCTCGCTTTCCGATGTCGTGCGCGGCCTTCCAGCTCACGAAGCGACAGACGACGAACGGCCTATCGCTCGCTAGCCCGCGGGCGGCGAGGATCTCGTCCGCCCGGGAGGCGTCGAACCGCCGCGGATGGAGGTACGCGAGCTCGTGGTAGGAAGGGTACGAGACCTGTCTCGCCCCGTAGCGGCGCGGGTAGCAGGAGGGCGTGCAGATCGCGGTCGCCCAGCGCAGGAACAGGAAGTGGGAGAGCCGCGCGTGCTCGGTGTCCGTGAAGACGACGCTGGGGGTGCCCCGGAGGCGGCCCACGTGCGTCAGGGTCAACCCCGCGATCCCGACGAGGAGATCGGGGCGGAATCGGGCGACGATCGCGGAAAGCCGCAGGTGTCGCTCGGCCATCTCGAGAGCGAGCCCCGCCACGCCGCCACGGCACGGCGCGAGCCGGTGGAACGGGATCCCGAACTCGTCGAGAAGCGCGACCGTGCAGTCCTTGTCGCGCACGACCACGAGCGTCTCGTGCCCCTCCTTCCGGAGCTCGCCCAGAAGGTGCCGGAAGAAGTGGACATGAGCCGGGTGGTGGGCGTCGAAGAGAAAGCGCATCTACCGCTTCGCTTTCTCCTCTGGCCGCGGAGAGTTGGCGGGGAGATCGACCCGGCGGAGCGGCACGGCCACGACAGGGCCTTCGATCGGCTTCACGGACGCGATTCCTTCCCTCCTGGCGACAGCGCAGCGACCCCGGCGAGGACGGCCGCGAGCCCGGCGAACATCTTGCCATAACCCCACCGGTCCGAGATCCACCCGCACGCGGGGCTCGCGACGAGCGAACCGACATCGAGGAACGCCGTGAACACGCTGATCGCGGTGCCTCGGAGCGCGGGGTCGCTCCGGGAGACCACGAGCGCGCCCAGGACGGGGAACGCGATCCCGTGTCCGAGTCCCCCGAGGGCGCCGGCGAGAACCAGGAGTCCCGCGCCGCGCGAGAGTGCGAGAAGCACCAGGCCCGCCGCGAGCGGGAGCATCGATGGGGCCACGAGTCGCGCCGGACCGATCCGGTCGAGAAGCCTCCCGCCCGCCAGGCGGATCGCGATCGCGACCGACGCGTACGGCACGAAGTAGAGCGAGATCGAGCCAAGCCCCCGATCGTCAACGAAGACGCCCAGATACGTGAGGGTCGCGGCGATCGTCCCGCCGAGAGCGAAGACGGCCGGCCAGAGCGAGCGGAGCCGCGGATGGAGGGCGGTCTGCCGGAAGCCGCCCGGCCCGGCGCGGTTCGGACGGTCTTGGGTCTCCGGAAGCGCGAGCGTGAGCGCGAGGCTCGCGAAGACGAGCACGCCCATCGCGACGAGATACACCTCGAAGCTCCATGTCGCCACCAGCCATTCCGCGAACGCCGGACCCACGCCATTGGCCGCAAGCCCGCTCGCCCCGAACACCGCGATCCCCTCCACGCGCCGCTCCGGCGGCGCGAGATCGGCCGCGTAGGTGAAGTAGGTCCCGAGGAGGCCGCCGATCCCGACGCCGTGGAGGAACCGCACGGCGTAGAGCACGGCCCGAGAGTCCGCGGCAGGCAGATCGAGCCAGAAGCCCCCGCTCGCCAGGACTCCTGCGGCGAGGAAGGCGGACCGCCTGCCGCTCCGGTCGAGGAGTCTCCCGACGAGCGGGCGGAAGAGGACACCGGCCAGGACCGCGGTCGCCATGATCGTCCCCACCTCGGCCAGGTCGAAATCGAGGCTCCGGACCCAGCGAGAGAGGACGGGGTGCGTCAGCGCGGCGCACGCGAACAGGAAGTGCGCGGTCCAGAGGTGCCAGAACCGCCGAGTGTAGAGCGCAGGACCCGCCGATCGGCTCAAGGAGAGGGCAGGTCCGGTGGAAGGGTCGCCGGATAGCGCCCGCGGCAAAGGACCCACTCGAACGCCTCCGAGCGGTCCGGAGGGAGTTCCTCGACCCATGCGAGGTCGTTCTCGGCGACGATCCGCGCGGAGGAGGGCGCGCCCTCCTCCCGTGGGACCTCGGAGTCCGCTTCCATCATGGAACGAACCGCACGCGTCCGGCCCGCGGCGCGCCCCGCTTCCCCTCCAGGGCGCCGGAGCCGCCCCGCCATTCCTGCATCAGGTGCTCGTGGACCCTCTCCGGGCCCGTTTCGACGTACCACTCCATCTTGGCGCGGTCGAGTCCCCAGTCGGCCCGGTAGCGATCGGGCGGCCGGACCACGTCGGGACGCAGGAGGACGTTCGCCAGGAGGTCCATCAGGACCCGATCGAGTTCCCCGTGCACGAGGTAGCACGCCTTCCCGGTCGAGTCCGAGAAGCGAGGATGGAAGAGGGGCGTCACCGCATGGATGATGAGGGCGATCTCCTGGGGGTACTCGCGCGGAAGCACGAACCGGAACCTGTGCTCGCGGGACAGGACCACCCGACCCGCCTCCAGGCGCGCGACGCCCGGGACTCCCTTCATCTCGAACTCGATCGTCCGGTAGGCGCCGTCCGGATGCCGGTCGAGCACTCGGACGGCGAACTGCGGGTGCTCCCAGGCGCCGTCCGACGCTAGAAAGGGACGATGGGCCAGCCCTCCCGCCGGTAGAGCTCCGCGAGCCCCTCCTCGAAGAAGGCCTCCACGAGGTGACCCACCCGCCGGTTCAGGATCGCGGCCGGCATCGCCCCGACCACCGGCTGCGTCCCGAAGACGAACTCCTCGCCCTCCAGGATCTCCGGGGCGAGCTGGCTGAAGACGATGGCCGGCGAGAGAAGCGCGTTCCCGTGGCTCTTGCGGAGGAGCACGAACTGGAAGTCGCGGCCCACCTGGTCCTTCGCCCAGCGGTCGACATCCACGCCCTCGTCCTTGCAACGCCCTTCGATCGCGTGGATGACATCGGCCGCGGTCGCGCCCGGGTCGAGCGCGATCCGGAATTCCTTGCCCCTCGGCTCGACGTCGACCAGGATCTCGCGCCAGGTGCCCGACATCGCGGTTCTCCTCGGTGTGGGTTGGGATTCGATTCACTCATAGTATAGCATGCGTCGCTTGCGGATCTGCTTCGTCGCGGACGTCTACCCGGTGCTCCACCCGGAGCTCGGGGTGACTTTCGGCGGCGCCGAGGTCCAGGTGCTCCAGCTCGCGCGAACCCTCGCGTGCCTCGCCCCTGGGCCGCTCCTGGAAATCTCCTTCGTCGTGGCCGACCACGGACAACGCGAGGTCGAGGAAGCCGAGGGGTTCGAGTTCCACCGATCCTACCGGCCGGACGAAGGCGTTCGCGGACTCCGGCTCATCCATCCGCGGGCAAGCCGCCTGGGATTTGCGATGACGCGCGCTCGCGCGGACGTCTACTACCAGCGCTGCGCCGGGACGGCCACGGGTCTCGTCGCGCTCGGGTGCCTCCTCCATCGCCGCCCGTTCGTCTTCGCCGTCGCCAACGACCGCGACGTCGACCTGTCCTTCGAGGCAGACCACGGCCCCGCCCACCGCGCCCTCTACCGCCTCGGCCTCGCGCGTGCGAGCCGGATCGTCGTCCAGACCGGGCACCAGGCCCGCCTCCTCGCGGCGAACCACGGACGGCGCGGCGCGCTGGTGCGGAGCGTCTGCCCCGTCCGGGCCTCCGGGCCGCGACGCCCGTCGGGCGCTCCGGTCCTCTGGGTTGGAGCTCTCGATTCCGCGAAGAAACGGCCCGAGCTCCTCCTCTCGCTTGCGAGGTCTCTGCCCGGCCGAACGTTTCGCGTGGTAGGCGGGGGAGAGCCGGACGCGGTCCGTTCCTTTCGCGAGAAGATGCACGGACTCGCGAACGTGGAGTTCGTCGGGCCCGTGGCGTGGGAACGCGTTCTCGAGTTCTACCGCGAGTCCGACCTCGTGGTCACGACCTCCGCGCACGAGGGGTTCTCCAACGTTCTCCTGGAAGGCTGGTCCTGCGGCGTTCCGTCGGTGAGCCTGGAGCACGACCCGGACGGCACGATCGAGCGGTTTGGCCTGGGCGCTCGCTCGGGGTCGGTTCCCGCGATGCGCGAGGACATCGAGCGGCTCCTCGGCTCGCCGGATCGCTACGAACGGGCCTCCGCGGCGGCGATCGACTACGTCCGGCGACACCACGCGCCGGAGGCCGCCGCCGAGGCCTACCGCCGGATCTTCCTCGCCGTGGCGAACCGCCGGGGCACCCGGCACGTTTCTTGACTCGGCGGAGCCGATGTCCTATTCTTTTGCGACCAAAGAGTTGCGGTCACCATGAACGGGGGTGGGGTCCAGCGCATGAACTCGAACCCGGCGTGGGGGGGAAAAAGGGACGACCGCCGCAGGTTCCTGGCGCTCACGCAGGTGCGCCGGGAGCTCGACGGCTTCCACTTCCTCGACGAGATCGGACGGGGCGGTTCGGCCGTGATTTACCGCGCCCGCGAGACGGCTCTTGACAGGCTCGTGGCGATCAAGATCGTGATGCCCGAGCCAGGGCCGCGCAGCCAGGAGCTCTCGGATCTCTTCCTCAAGGAAGCCCAGGCGATCGCCCGGCTCGACCACCCGAACATCATCCAGGTCCACTCCGCGGGCCGGACGGGGAACGTCTTCTACCTCATTCTCCAGTACGTCGAAGGGGAAACGCTCGACCGGGTGCTGGCTCGCGAGGGGAGGATTTCTCCGGACCGCGCCGTGGGCATCGCCAGAGAAGTCGCGGCGGCGCTCGGCGCCGCCCACGCGAAGGGCGTGATCCACCGGGACATCAAGCCTTCGAACGTCATGGTGGGCCTCGGCGAGCGGATCAAGGTGATGGACTTCGGCATCGCGGGAGGCCAATTCCGCGCCGACGAGACGGGCCGCCACGCCGTGTTCATCGGGACGCCGATCTACTCCTCGCCGGAGCAGTGCCGGATGGAACCGCTCGACGGCCGGAGCGACCTCTACAGCCTCGGCGTCGTCCTCTACCAGATGCTCTCGGGGAGCGTGCCGCACGTTGCGGCGAGTCCGGAGGAGACGATCGACCGGGTCGCGGCAAGCGAGCCTGCCCCGATCGACTACCTCGTCTCGGACCTCTCCCGCGACGTCCACGCCCTCGTGGGCCGGCTCCTGGCGAGAGAGCGCGACAACCGTTTCCCCGACGCCGCGTCGGCCGTCGAGGAGATGGATCGGATCCGGGCCGCCGGCGCCTTCTTTCGCTCGGGCGCCCGCGCGCGAGCGAGCCGCTCGAGCGGCTCGTCCCGGAGCGCGCCGGCCGCCCCGCGATTCCGCGCCTCGGCCTTCTCAGCGGTGGTGCTCGCGTTCGCCGTCCTCGTCACGCTGGTCGCTCTGGCGGGCGGCCGGATGCTCCCCGGCGAGAACCCGGACGAGCCGGCCGCGGGGTTGGAGAAACGGGAGGTGTCGGCGTGCGTGGTGGTCGCGCCGGCACTCGTCAATCCCGCGCTCGACCCGACCGGAACGCGACAGGTCGAGCGCGAAACGCTTGCCGCCTTCGCCGACATCGAAGGGATCTCGGCTCGCACTGGGACCTGGCTGGAGTCACGGACCGGGAGCGCGGGCGCGGGCGAAGCGTTCGTGGACTCGGCGGCGCGCGAGCTCGCGGGCCAGACCGCCTTCGTGGCACAGGGGTCGCTCCGTCCCGAGGGCGAGCGCGTGTTCCTCGATCTCGTCCTCGTGGAGCTCTCGACCCGCGAGAGAGTGATCCAGGTCGCTGGCTCCGCGCCCGCCGACCGGCTCGGCGAGCTCGCGGCGCGGATCGCGCAAACCACCGCCCGCCGGCTGGCCGAGTGGCTCGTCCGGGACCCGGCCAGGCGGGGCGTCGAGCCCGCCGTCTGGATCGACCTGGACGACGCGCCCGCGCAGGGGCGGATCACACCCTACCAGGGGTAGCAGCCTCTACGTCGCCGGATCGGCCCAGATCGCGGAGTCGGGCCGGATCGGGCAGACGTAGATGATCTTCCTCTTCTTGATGTAGAGCGTGTCCTGGTAGTCCTCGTTCTGCTCCTCCTGGCGCACGATCCGGAACTCCAGGTCGTTCATGTCCTCGCGCCAGCGGACGCGCTCGAGCTTCACGAAGTCGTCGGAGCCCTTGGAGAAGATCGACCGGTCGAGCGGGGAGTCCACCTGGCCGATGAAGGTATTGTCCCCCTCCTTGTTCTCGACGGTGAGCTCGACCCAGATCTTCTCCGGGCCGGATCCCGACTCCCCGCAAGGTCCGTACGGTCTGGGCTGGAGCATCAGGGGAGGATCTCCAGTCTCGCGCCGGGCGCGCGGAAGACCTCGCCGATGACGGCCGAGTCGGCGACGCCCGCCGCGCGGAGCGCGGCGAGCAGCGCGTCGGCCCGCTCGGAGGGAACGCTGATGAGGAGCCCACCCGAGGTCTGGGGATCGAAAAACAGTGTCTGGACGGATTCGGACACTCCCGGGTCCACGGTGAGGATCTCGCGGACGCTCTCGAGGTTCGTTCCTGTCACTCGCGTCGTGGCGCCGCGCGTCACGAGCTCCGCCGCGCCATCGAAGAAAGGCACCTTCGAGGCGAAGAGACGGAACCCGACTCCGCTCCCCCGTGCCACCTCTCCGGCGTGACCGCCCAGGCCGAAGCCGGTGACGTCGGTCGCGGCGGAGACCCCGCACTCCACCATGACCCGGGCGGCGTCGCGGTTGAGCGCCGCCATCGAGCGGACGGCCTCGGTGAGAAGGTCGTCCGGCACCCAGCGGGCCTTCTTCCGCCGGCCGGAGAGGATCACTCCCGTCCCGATCCGCTTGGTCAAGATGATGCAGTCCCCGGGTTTCGCGGTCGAGTTCCTGACCACCTTCTCCGGGTGCACGAGCCCGTTCACGGAGAGCCCGTACTTGAGCTCCTCGTCCTGGACCGTGTGCCCGCCGAGGAGGCGGGCGCCGGCCTCCCGGATCTTGTCGAGGCCCCCGAGCAGGATCTCGTTCAGATCCTCGACGGGAAGTCCTTTTTCCGGGAAACAGCAGATGTTGAGAGCCGTGAGCGGGACTCCCCCCATCGCGTAGACGTCGGAGAGGCTGTTCGCGGCCGCTACCTGGCCGAATGCGCGGGGATCGTCCGTGACGGGCGTGATGAAGTCGGCCGTGACGACAAGCGCCTGAGTCTCGCTCAGTCTGTAAACCCCTGCGTCGTCAGAGGTTTCGAATCCAACCAGGAGGTTCGAGTCGGCCTCGCCACCGAGACCGGAGATCAGCCCCCCGAGGACGGTGGGGCTGAGCTTTGCCGCTCAACCCCCGCAGCTGGAGAACTCCGTCAGGCGTTTCTGGCGAACTACGATCATTTGTGCGATTTCCGGGGGACTCTCGTGCTAGTGACACTGGATCTTACTGGCCCTCCTCCACGGGCGCAAGGCGTGCTTGTCCATACCCTCCGCCCCCCGGAGTTTCGATGGCGAAGGCATCTCCTTGTCCAAGCATAACTCTAGTCTTGCCAGGTAGTTCCACGTCACACGATCGAGTCCGCAAAACGTTTCGGCCGGCCCGTCCCGGCTCGCCTCCTCGGCTTCCCCACGGATGAGTCGTGCGTCGCTCCGAAAGGATCGAGAGCTCCATCGGAACGAGGGCCTCGTACTCGCGAACGAGTCCGTCGCCCCCGCGCCGGAACCCTCCACCGCCCGATCCCCGGCGGTATCCGTAGCGAGTGACCCGAAACGGAAAGATCCGTTCGAGCGACTCGACAGCGGTGTTGCGGGTGTTCGTCATGTGCGTGTGGACGCCGGAGAGCCCGTCGGCCGACTCGCGCGCCCCCATCCCGCAGGCGATGGTCTCGTAGTAGGTGAATGGTTTCTTGCGAATCGGATCCCACCCGCCGAGGACGACATTGTTCATCGACCCCCCGCTCGCCGCGGGGATGAGGTCGGGACGCGCCTTCGCGAGGGCACCGAAGAGCACGTCGACCACGCGCTGGCTTGTCTCCACGTTCCCGGCGGCGACCGCCGCGGGAGGCCGCGCCGCGAGCACCGAGCCCTCGGGGATCCGAACCTCGATCGGCCGCAGGATGCCCGCGTTGGTGGGCGTGGAGGGGTCGGCGAGGCATCGGAAGACGTAGAGAACCGCGCTCGTCGTGATCCCGCGCGTCGCGTTCATCGGCCCTTCGACTTCCCCGTCGGTGCCGTCGAAGTCGACAACCGCCCGGCCACCCGCGATCCGGATCGACACCGCGAGACGGATGGGGCCGTACCCGAAGCCGTCGTCGTCGAGAAAGTCCTCGAACTCGTAGAGGCCATCCGGGATCTCCCGCAGGGCGCGAACCACCATGCGCTCCGCGTAGTCCTGGAGGGCACGCGCCGCGTCCATGGTCGCACCGCGGCCGTACCTCGCCCAGATGCGCTCCAGCCGCCGGCGCCCCGTCTCCAGGGCCGCGAGCTGCGCCCGGAGGTCTCCCTCGCGCTCGCGGGGCGTGCGGACGTTCGCGAGGAGGAGGGCCATGAGGTCCCGCTCGACCGTCCCCGCGCGAGCGATCCGGACCGGAGGGATCACCAGGCCCTCCTGGTAGATCTCACGGGCAAGAGACATCGAGCCGGCCGCGGCCCCCCCCACGTCCGCATGGTGGGCACGATCCGCGACATAGAACGTCGGCCCCGATGACGCGCCTTCCAGATACACCGGGGCGACGACCGTGAGGTCCGGAAGGTGCGTGCCTCCTCGGAACGGGTCGTTCAGGAGGACGACGTCGCCGGGGGCCATCGAGCAGTCCCGGATCGCAGCCGCCACGGAGAGCGGCATCGACCCGAGGTGGACGGGGATGTGCGCCGCCTGCGCGACCGCCGCCCCGTCCCGATCGAACACCGCGCACGAGAAGTCGAGGCGCTCCTTGATGTTCGGGGAAAATGCGGTGCGGCCGAGCGCGACTCCCATCTCCTCAGCGACCGCCGAGAAGAGATGATGGAAAATCTCGAGCTCGACAGCGCCGATCTCGCTCAAGAGCTCATCCCGATACCGGACCGAACCGGGCGCAGCGCCGGTGGCCCGGATGCAAGGCGCGAGCGCGAAGCCGTGGCTCTGCCACGGCGAGCGCGAAGCAACGCCGCAGACGGGCCGCCGCCGCGCGCCCGGCGACGGGAGGTATTGGGATGAGTTCCAAATCGGGTTCGCTACTTGCCTTCCCCCTCGCCGGGCGCTGGCTCGCCGCCGTCGGGCGAATCCGCGCCTGGCCGGTCGCGCTTCATGTCCCGCCCGCGGAGGCCGCCGCGCATCGCGCCGGCGAGCTCCTCGGTGGTGAGCTTCCCGTCCGCGTCGCCGTCGAGCCGATCGAATATCTCGCTCGGCCCTTCCCACTCCTCGCGGCTCACGGCACCGTCCCCGTCCTTGTCCATCCGCAGGAATCGCTCCTTCATCTTCTCGCGGCGCTCCGCCCCCTCGCCTCCCCCTTTTCCGCCGACGCTCGCGAGTCGTTCGGCGAGTTTCCTTGCCTCGTCGTGGTCCAGGCTGCCGTCCCCGTCGGCGTCCATGCGAGAGAAGAGCCGCTTCTGGAACTCGACGTACTCGTCCTGCGAAATCCTGCCGTCGCCGTCCGTGTCGAGCTCCGCGAACCCGCGATCGAACTCGCCCCCGCTGCCGGACCCGGGTTCCTCCTTCCGCGGCTCCGGAGCGGTCCCCCCGGCGCCCGGCTCGTCCTTGTCCGGCGTCGCGCTGCCGCCCGCGGGAGACTCCTCGCCCGAAGGAAGGGCCGGCTTCTCGGAACTCGCGGGAGCGGACAGGTCCGACCGCGTGATCGCGCCGTCCCCGTCGCGGTCGAGCGACTTGAAGACGCCCTCGTCCGTGAGCTCCGCGGGAGTGATCCGTCCGTCCCCGTCGGCGTCATACTTCTCGAAGAGCCGCGCGATCTTCGCCTCGATTTCGTCGTCCGCCGCCGCCCTCCCCGCGAGCACCAGCAGGGCGCCAAGAGACAGCACGGCCAGGAGTTGTGCCTTCATCGCCTCGACCTCCCTCTTCTGGTTAATAGGAACTGGAGCGCCACGGTCTAGAAACCCGGCTGCCGGCGGTTCGTTCCGCTCGGGAGCTTTCCCTCGCCAGGAAATGCGCCTCTAGGGTATAAAGAGGGCACCGGGAAAGGAAGCGGCCCAATCGCATGACGGGGTGGACGAACCAGGTCGCGGCGTTGTTCGTCGCTTGCGCGGCATGCCTCGCGCTGCCAGCCCTCGCGGATGATTCGATCGAGCTCCGCCTGAAGTCCGGCGAGAGCTTCCGCGGCAAGATCGTGTCCGTCCAGGGTGGCCATGTGGAGATGGCCCTGGAGGGGCAGGGCGCCGCGATCTCGCTTTCGGTCGGCGACCTCGAGCCTCTCTCGGTCCAGATCGTCTTCGAGCACCTGCGGAAGAACATCCGGCCGGGAAACGCCGGCGACCGCCTTGCGCTGGCTCGCTTCTGTCTGGAATTCAAGCTCTGGCTAGAGGCCCAGGCCCAGTTCCGCGCCTCCGCGGAGCTCGACCCGGCGCTCGCGGAG
>JACQVV010000163.1 GCA_016209595.1 Planctomycetota bacterium | reverse complement strand
TCTCTCGGCCGCGCGGTGGCGGGGGCCGGGGACGGCTCCGGTTCGGGGAACGGAGAAGGCCCCGGTTCCGGGAACGCGGGAGGGGGGGCGGGCGGTTCGGGCGAGGGAGGCGGAACTCCGGGAGCCGGGGCCGGCGGGACGCCGGGCACCGGTGTCCGGGAGCCCCCGGCCCGCGGGGAGGTGCCCGAGCATCTCGCCGGACGCAAGGCCGGCGACCTCGCCGAGGAGGGGCGCCGCGCCTTCGACCGGGCCCGCAAGGGGTTCGTCCAGAATGGACCTTCCGAGGCGCTGCTTCCCGATCTCGCGTCGGCAAGAGAGCTCTTCGAGGCGGCACTCGCCCTCGATCCGGAGAACCGCTACCTGGAGGACGCGGCCCTCGACGTCCGCGAAATGGAGGAGCGCGTCCGGGCGGGCGGGTAGCGCGGAATTGAGCTCCGCTCGAGGCGACCCTCCGGAGCGGGAATCCTCCCGCCCACTCCCCGGAGGAGAGCTTCCCCTACCTCGGTTTGCGCGCGATGTTCAACCTGGCCGAATGAGTTTCAATCTTCGCGGAAGACGCCCTTCTTGACTTCGTACTTGTCCGTCCAGACGATCTCGCCGGACTCCATGTCCACGAGTTCGAACACGATCAGGAAGTAGGCCCCACGAGCGCCCGCCGGACCGGCCTCGATCGACGTCACGCGCCCCCCCAAACGGAAGTCGGCGCCCAGGGTCCGGGCCGCGCTCCCGGTGGTCCCCTCGTCCACAACTCCTTCGCGCTTCAGCTCACGCTCCATCTCGGTAGCCTCGACGTATTCTCGCCCTACGAAGACCAGGCGGTTCGAGGCGACCCGGGTGAGTTCGGCGCGGAGGCTGTCGGCGAACATCGCAGTGTTCAGGGCGGATTGGCTCTCGTTCCGGAAGTACTCCGAATCGATGATGACACGCGGAGCCTCGGATCGACCCGCGACCGCGGGCGCGGCGAGGAGCGAGACCATCATCTTGTCCGTGATCCGGGCCACGTCCTCGGGCTCGATGCCCATCTTCGCCAGGTTGGCTTCCCCCAGCATGAACGTGAAACGGAGGGGGTGCCGAGGATCGTAGGGAGGTTGGACCATCTCCTCCTTCGCGACGTAGCCCTCGGGTTCGCATCGGATCTTGTGGGGGGCGTCGGAGACTGAGACTTTCAGCGTCCGGGCCTCACCCGCCGGGACGCCGTCGATCCACCATTTGCTGTGGTCCTTGTTGGAGATGAGTGTGAGCTCAGAGCTTCCACCGACAAGGGCGCCGCCGTTCGAGCCGCAGCCCGAGAGGAGCCCGGACAGGGCGATAGCCAGGAGAGAGATTCCTCGACGCTTCATTTCCGATCTTCCTTAGGAGGTGTCAGGAAATAGGTGCCCATTATGGGCGGATTATCGTCGTCGCTGGCAAGGCGCGAGGACGAAGTCGTAGCCCTGCTACGACGAGTCCGAAGCAACGCAGCCAGCGGCGACGAGGGCCGTCCAGAATGGAGCAATTATTTCCTGACACCGACTTACTTGAGCTCCTGCTCGCCGATCTCCATCTTCACCACCGTCCCCCGGACCTGTACTGAGATGAAATACAGGGGGGGGAAGGGCCACTGGAAGGTACTGAACTCGTACGTGCCGTTGATGAGAAGGTCTCCGCCGCTCTGCGAGGCGATGGCCTTGTCGATGGCCTCGTTCAACATGTCCCCGTCGGCGAACGCCCACTGGAAGAAGAGCCCGGCGAAGCTCGAGCTCTCGCCCTCACCTGGACCGAGGGGATAGACGTTGCTGTTCGGGTACACGAAGTGGCTCTCGGAGAATCGCCCGACGCCGCCGCCCGAAGTGCAGGCCGCGAGCACCGCCACTGAAAGAAGAACCACGACCACCATCCTGACCGGCATGACATTCCTCCGTTCACAGCATCAGTGTTTGATTGCCTGGAGCATCCTGTCCATGATCTCGCATCCGAGGATGCGAGTAGCTGCCGGCAGCGAGACCCAGGTCGTCTCGACTCGCCTTTCGTATCCGTGGCTTCCGGGAACGAGCTTCGACTTCTCGACCTTCAGGCTGGCCAGACTTGCCGTGGAGACCATCGCGACGGTCGAGCCATCCTCCACCTTCTTCGCGATGGCGCGGAAGGCGCCGCCGTAGGCGGAGCCTCCCGAGGCGCGGAACTCGATTTCGATCAGGTATTCGGCCTGGCCCTTGAGCGACTCGATGTCGGGGGTCCGGGCCTCGGCTTTCGCGCGCTCGGTAGCCAGACGCAGGATCGTGGCCCGGTCGACGACCCGGGTACCCGACTCGAAGAACGGAGCGGCGAAGCCTTCCTCCACGATCCAGAGCCAGTCACCCGTCGCTCCGTCGGGGTCCTTGGGGCCTGCATCTCCCTGGGGAATCTCGTGGACGAAGATGGCGATCCGCGGCGAGCCCTGGCCGGCGTACCAGTCTCGCCACCCGCGAGGCACCTGCGCTGCCCGCTCCGCTTCGTCTTCCTTGCGGGGGGCCGGCCCCGGCCCCACCGTCGAGTCCCGGTGGAGCCCCCGCGTCCGGTCGTTCTCCCTGGGCGGTCCCTGGACGACCTGCGCCGACACCTCGAAGGCGTACGTCTCCAGGCTCACGGCCTCCTGGACGCCGGCGATGTGCGTGACGACGAAGTCCACGGCGTCCGCCCTGCCGTACCGGTAGACTGTCCCCCCCGAGGCGTCGAGCTTCCGGACGGTCCGGAAGTAACTCTGGAGCGCATTCAAGAGGGCTTTTCGTGCGGCTTCTTCCGTCACGAGCGACTCGATCCTCTGCTCGAGCCGCGCCCGGAGCTCGACGTGCTCGGCTTCGGAGAGATCCTGGGGCCCTTCCTGTGTGCCAGCCAGGAGTTCGGCTGCGAGCGTGAAGGGACTCTTCGCTCGGAAAGTCGATAGCCGGTAGGTCTTGCACTTCAGGGTGAGCACGGCGGCGGCGTCGGGTCGCCCTGCGATTGCGGCGACTCCGGGATCGAGCGGCCCCCCGGCACTCGCGAACTCGACTTCCTGGCCGATCGAGCCGCCTTCCGTCGCGTCGTAGCACCGGAGCACGACGCGGCCGGCGCCGGACCAGATCGCAATCTCGTAGCCTGACAGAGGGAGCTCCAGGAGGCGATCCGTTCCGATGGGATCCCTCGCTCCTGTTGAGGCCCGGATCCCTTCGGCAGCTCTCCGTTTCGCATCCTCGAGCGCCCAGCCGCCCGGTTTCCCGAAGGTGATGCGGAGGACCCCGGAGGGGGGGTCGAAGTGGTGGAAACGGGGGACGAACGGGGGGACATAGGACCAGGGGCCTGCTTGCTGCGAGTCGGTCGAGACGCCGCTCGCAAGCACCGGGAAGGCGTATCCCGCGAACGGGAGAGAAGCGACTTGTCCGCCGAGATCGGCCACCCGGAGGTGGGTCTCGGCCTCTCCCTCATCCGCTTCGGCCCACGGTGCCTCGAGGCGGAGAAAGGCCATTGCCACGAAGATAGTCGCGATCCCCACCCTAGACGTCATCTTACCCTCTCGGCCGCTCCAATCTAGATTGGATGCTTGGAGGATTCAATCTCGTGGCGTGGTGCCTGTGCGAGGATCACTCCCTGGATCGCATGACGCAATGGCCCAGGCACCTATCCGAGCTCTCCCCCGGCACACTCCTCTGCAGGACCCAATCCCCATGTTGGCACATGGTCCGGGCGGACGGCGGCCATGTCAAGCTCTCACGGGAAAAAACGTGTCCGCGAACAAAGGTCGGCCACGCAAGTGCCGGCGTGGAGCGACTGTCGGCGGGCGGAGCGAGCGCAAGGGTGCGGGCGGTGTCGTAGAAGCGCCGGCAGAAAGGCCCAGACGTACTGGCGAGTCCGCAGGAGCGCGTCCGCGCGGGCGGGTAGCCTACTTCTCTTTCGGTTTCTCGATCCTGCGGCTTTCTCTGCTCTATCTGCCGGCCCGGGAGCGCTCGAAACGAGCTCCTACCGGGGTTTCTCGATCCTGCGGCTTTCTCTCTCCTTTTCCTCGGCCGCGTGTCTCTCTGCGCGGCGGCGCTCGCCGGGGAACCAGAAGAACGCCATGAGTGCCGGGATGAGCAGCACCCCGGCGAGATAGCAGAGGGTGATCCCCGTCGAGACGAGGAGCCCCAGGTCGAAGAAGCCCTGGTGCACCGACGCGAGGAGGCTCCCGAAGCCGATGATCGTCGTCGCGGCCGAAAGGAAGACCGCCTTCCCGCAGGAGATCATCGCCCCCTCCATCCGCGCTTCGCCGTCCTGGACGATCCGGTGGAAGATGTAGACGCCGTAGTCGATGCCGAGTCCCAGGATGAGCGGGAGCGCGGTGATCGAGACGACGTTGATCTTGAAGCCCAGGACCGGCCAGAGGCCGAGCGACCAGACGAGTCCGACCGCGAGGGGGACCAGGATCATGAC
>JACQVV010000145.1 GCA_016209595.1 Planctomycetota bacterium | reverse complement strand
CCCTGAACGAGGAGGGGAGGCCCTTGAAGGGGGCCGACGTGCTCATCCTGGGGTTCGCGTACAAGAAGGACGTGGACGACGTGCGCGAGTCCCCGGCGTTCGAGGTGACCGAACTCCTCCTCGAACTCGGGGCGCGAGTCCGCTACCACGACCCGCATGTCCCGCGGCTCCCGCGCATGCGCGCCCACGACATCGAGATGTCGGCGGTCGATCTCACCCGCGAAACGCTCGCCGCGGCCGACTGCGTCCTCCTCGTGACCGACCACTCGGCCTACGACTATCCGTGGATCGCCGAGCACGCCCGGCTCGTCGTGGACACGAGGAACGCCTTCGCGAAGGTCAGGGATCCGTAGGCGAGGATCGTGAAGGCGTAGCTCCGTGGCCGGTGGTCCATGACCCGTTAGAAGCCTCCTCAAGACAAAAGTCACACTCGTCCTCGCACTCGTTCTCGTACTCGGCGTCGTACTCGCACACGTACTCGTTGTCGTACTCGGAATCGAAGTTGGCGCCCGCTTGGCCGTACCCCTCCGAATCTCTTAGGAACCCAGGAAGCCATGAACAGGAACTGACTGACTATCTCCTGCGTTCCTGGGTTCCTGGGTTCCTGGGTTCCTGAGAGGTCTCATCGCCCGTGAACGGTTGCGAAACGAGAGGCGTTGACCTGGTGCCACGAAATCGCTATCCTTGGGCCACAAAGTAAGTGAGCACACACTCATCGAAGAGTGAGAAGATGCCACGCAACCGGCTGACAAGGGACGCTCGGCGCGAGCGGACGATCGACCGCGTGGGTGCGGTCTTCGCTCGGAAGGGGATCCGGGGGGCGACCTCAAGGGATCTCGCCCGGGCGGCCGGTGTGAGCGAGGCCCTCGTCTTCAAGCTCTTCGGGTCCAAGCGCGGGCTCTTCCAGGCGATTGTCGAGAGGAAGATCGAGCGGGGGGGAGGCGAGGCCTTCTTCCCTCGGGAAGCGGCGGAGCGGGAGGACGACGAGGGAGTTCTCTCCGCGATCGCGGGCCAGGTTCTCGCGAGCATGGAAGCCGATCCCACATTCCTCCGGCTCTTCCTGTTCAGCGCCCTGGAGGGCGGGGAGCTCGCCACGATGTTCGTCGAGGCCCGCATCCAGCGGGTCCTCGACTTCCTCGCCGGCTACTTCCGGCGGCGTATGCGCCGCCGGGCCCTCTTGCGGAGCGACCCGGAGCTCGCGGCGCTCCTGTTCGTGGGGATGGTGGTGCAGTACGTCATGGCTCGGCAGGTGCTCGCCGTTCGCGGGCTCGACGGGCTGGATCGCGAGGAGGTTGCCGGCACCGCGGTCCGGATATTCCTCGCTGGAATGCAGCCGGCGCGCGGCCGGGGAGGGAAGGCGAGATGACACTCCGAACGATTCTGCTCGGCTTGGCTGCACTCGCGGCGGCGGGATGCGGCAAGGGACCTGGCTCCACCGGCACTTCCAGGCCCCCCGTGCCCGTGGAGACTCAGAAGGTCGCGCGGCGCGACCTCGTGCGAACCTACACGGAGATGGCGACGCTCGCCGCGACCGAGACGGTCGAGATCTCGGCCGAGGTCTCGGGCCGGCTGGTGGAGCTCCCGTACGACGAGGGAGACTCGGTCGAAGGAGGGGCGGTCGTCGCACGGCTCGATGCGACGGTCCCCTCGGCGCAGGTCGAGCAGGCAAAGGCCCAGCTCGCCCGTGCCAGGGCGCGTTCGGCCCAGACCCTGGCGCTGGAGGCGAAGACGCGCTCCCAGGAATTGCAGTCGCAGGCCCGTGTTCGGGAAGCGGAGGCAGGTCTCGCCCAGTCCCGGGCCCGCGCGGTGCAGGGGAAGGCAGAGGTCGCACGCGCCCAGGCGACCGTCCACGTGGAGGAGGCGTCCGTCTCGGCGGCGCGGACGGTCCTCGCGCGAGAAGAAAGGGTTTCGTCCCAGGGGGCGACCTCGGGCGAGAAGCTCCAGAGCGCAAAGGACGCGCTGGCCATCGCCGAGGCCAAGCTCGAGGCAGCCCGGGCCGGTCTCGATGCGGCGGGGGCCGCGGCAGACGTCGCCGATGCGGAGGTCGGAGTCGCGGAGGCCGACCTGGAGGCCGTCGGCGCGGCGCTGGGGGGGATCGCGGCGGAGCTTGCCGCCGCCGCCGCGGAGATCGCAGCCACCGCGGCCGAGGAGGAGGCGGCCGCCGCGGCGCTTGCCGTCGCCGAGGCGACGCTCGCGAAATACGCGGTGAAGGCTCCGGCGCCGGGCGTCGTCGTCTGGCGCGGGAAGGAACCGGGCGAGATGGTGACGCCGGCCACCTTCTCGAGCACAGGATTCCTTCGGATCGAGCCTCTCGATCCCCTCCGCGCCGAGACGAACCTGCCCGAGGGCCTCGCCGGGATGGTCCGGCAGGGAGGGGATGTCCCGGTCGAGGTGGACGGGAGGACGGCGACCGGTCGGGTCTTCCGCATCGCTCGAACCGTGGACCGCGAGACGCGCACGGTGAAGGTCGAGGTGGACGTCCCGAACCCCGACGGCCGGATCCGCTCCGGCGCGTTCGGCCGGGTCACCTTCGCTCTGGACGAGAGGAAAGGCGCCCTGGCCATTCCGGCGGTCGCGGTGCGGCGAGAGGTCGGCGGCGCGGCCTTCGTCCTGGTCGCGCGGGAGAAGGACGGCGCGGACGTCGCCTGCCGGTGCGACGTCGAACTCGGGCTGGAAGCGGGGGGCTGGGTCGAGGTCGTCTCTGGGGTCGGCGAGGGCGAGGAGATCGTCACTCTTGGCGCGGGGAGCCTGGGCGACGGGGCCCGCATCGCTCCGCGTTCCGCGGCCGGCGCGCTGGAGCGCGGCAGCGCGACCCCGGACAAGAATGGGAGCACCCCTTGAGGGTTGCCGAGGTCTCGATTCGGAGGCCGGTCTTCACGCTCGTGCTCGCTCTGTCGACGCTCGTTTTCGGCGGGATCGGCTTCTCGGGGATGGGGGTCGATCTCAATCCCGAAGTGGAGCTCCCCTATGTCACGGTTTCCGCGGCGCTGGAAGGGGCGAGTCCCGAGGTCATGGAGCTCTCGGTGACCCAGGTCATCGAGGACGAGCTTGGGACGCTCTCCCAGATCGAGTCGGTCACCTCGCAGTCGGCCTACGGGAATGCCTCGGTCACTGTGGAGTTCTCGCTGGGGAAAGACATCGACGTTGCGGTCCAGGAGGTCAGGGACCGTGTCGCCGCGGCGCAGCGGCGGCTCCCCGAGGAGATGGACCCGCCGCTCATCCAGAAGCTCAACCTCGCCGATCAGCCGATCATGTGGATCGCGGCGACCTCGGACGGGGACTATTGGGAGCTCGCCCGCTGGTGCGACCAGGTGGCCCAGGACCGGCTCCAGCAGATCGAGGGCGTCGGCGCGGTAACGCTGGGAGCGTTCCGCCGGCGCGCCTACCGGGTCTGGCTCGACACGCAGGCGCTGGCCGCCCGCGGGATGGGGCCCCTCGACGTCCAGCGCGCGATCGCCAGGGGCCACGTCGAGCTCCCCGCCGGCCGGGCGGAGGGCCGGGAGCGGGACGTGGCGCTCCGGGTCTTCGGCGAGTTCGAGACGGCCGACGAGCTCGGTTCGCTCATCCTCGCGGGCGGCGAGCGGCCGGTGCGGCTGCGCGACGTGGCCAGGGTCGAGCCCGGGTTGGAGGAAGCGCGCTCGATGGCGCGATTCAACGGCGTCCCCTCGGTGGGGCTCGGCGTGAGGAAGCAATCGGGTTCGAACACGGTCGCCGTGGCCGAACGGGTCCGGGAGTTCCTTCCCGAGTTGGAGAAGAGCGCGCCCCCGGGCGTCCGGCTCCAGGTCGCGTTCGACTCCTCGCGTTTCATCGCGAACTCGATCCGGGGCGTGCAGTTCGACATCGTGTTCGGCGCCCTTCTCACGGTTCTCGTGATGTACCTCTTCCTCCAGTCGGGGCGGGCGACCCTGATCGCGGCGCTCGCCATTCCCACCTCGCTCGTCTCGACCTTCGCGCTCATGAAGGCGGCGGGATTCACCATGAACAACTTCACCATGCTGGGGCTCTCGCTTGCCGTCGGCATGGTGATCGATGACGCGATCGTCATCATCGAAAACGTCTACCGCCAGATGGAGAAGGGGCTTTCCCGGATGGAAGCGGCCCGAGAGGCCGTCCGAGAGGTCGGTTTCGCGGTCGTGGTCGCCACGGCGTCGATCGTCTCGGTCTTCGTCCCCATCGCCTACATGAAGGGGATCCTCGGGCGCTTCTTCTTCCAGTTCGGCATCACGGTCGCCTTCGCGCTCGCCGTGTCGCTCGCGATCGCGCTCACCCTCACCCCCATGCTCGCCTCGCGCATGCTCTCTCGAGGGGACGAGTCGCGCCGGATGCGCCCGCTCCCGTTCTGGGCTCTCGTCCTGGCAATCGCCGTGCTTCTCGGAGCGTGTCTCTTCCGACTACTCGGAGAGTGGCACTCCCCTGCGCTCGTCGCGGCGAGCCTCGTCGTCTTCGCTGTCCTCCGCGGCCGCTTCGAGTCGATCTACCGCCGGATCGAGCGAGCCTACGCCCGCGCGCTGGGCTGGGCGCTGGCCCATCGGGCGCCGGTGCTCGCGGGGGCGGCCGTCCTCTTCGCCGCGGCCGTCGGGCTCGCCGCGAGCCGCTTCGTCACGAAGGAGATGCAGCGCCCGTCGGATGAGTCCCGCTTCCTCATCCGCTTCGAGGCGCCGCTCGGGACGAGCCTCGCGGGCACCGACCGGCTGGCCCGCCAGCTCGAGGCGAGGATCCTGGACAAGCCGGAGATCGCCGGCGCGTTCGTCGCGGCGGGCTTCGGCGGCGGGGGAGCGCCACAGCCGAACACCGGGATCTCCTTCATCAACATGGTCCCGCGAGACCGGCGCGAGCGGAGCCAGGACGAGGTGATGGCCGAGCTCCGGCGCGACTTGAACCAGATCCCCGGCCTCGTGGTGTTCGTGGACCGGATCCCCTCGATGGGAGGCGGGGGGCAGCGCAACACCGACCTCCAGTTCGTCGTGCAGGGGCCGGAGGTCGAGGAGCTCGCCGGGACGACCGACCGGATCGTCGCGCGGCTCCGGTCTGCCGGGGGGTACATCGACGTCGACTCGAACCTCGACCTCCAGCGACCCGAGGCCCGGATCGAAATCGACCGGGACAGGGCAGAGCTCCTGGGCGTCTCGGTGGACGACGTGACCAACGCCATCAACATGATGATGGGCGGGACGAACGTCGCGTACTTCCGCGAGGGAGGGGATCGCTACTGGATCCGCGTCCGGGCCCCGGCCGGAACGAACTCCAGCCCCCGGGACATCGAGCGGATCCTCGTCCGCTCGAAAGACGGTCGGATGGTCCAGCTCGGGAATGTGGTCACGGTCCGCGAGGCCATCGGCCCGAACGTCATCCCGCGCTACAACCGCCAGCGGGCGGCGACGCTCTACGCCAACCTCTCCGGGAAACCCCTGGGCGAGGCGATGGAGGAGCTCGAGGGCGTCTTCGCCGAGACCCTCCCGCCCGGAGGTCTCTACACGGCCCAGCCCGCCGGGTCTTCCAAGACCTTCCGGGATTCCGCGCGGTACGCCCTCTTCGCGCTCGGGCTCTCGGTCGTCGTGGTCTACCTCGTGCTCGCCGCGCAGTTCGAGTCGTTCCTCCACCCGTTCACGATCATGATGACGCTCCCGCTCGCGTTCGTCGGGGTCGTCGCGGGGCTCCTCGCGACCGGGCTCTCGCTCGACCTCTTCAGCACGATCGGGATCCTCATGCTCGCCGGCATCGCCACGAAGAACGGCATCCTGCTCGTGGACTACTCGCAGCACCTCCGCGCGGCCGGGAAGCCGCGCGACGAAGCCGTCCGGGAAGCCGGACCGGTCCGGCTCCGGCCCGTCCTCATGACCGCGGTGACGACGATGGTGGGCACGCTCCCCGTCGCGCTCGCTTTCTCGGAGGGAGGGGAGAGCCGCGCCTCGATGGGCGTCGCGGTCTTTTCGGGGATGTTCGCCTCGACGGCGCTCACGCTTCTCGTGATCCCGGTCGTCTACACGCTCCTCGACGACGTGGTCGCCTGGGCCCGCTCCCGGTCGAGGACGCTCGCCCGGCTCGCTCTCGCGACCGCCGCGGCAGGGCTCCTCGCCGGGTCGGGGATTTTCCTCGCGACGGGGTCGCTCTACTTCGCGGCGGCGCTCGGCGCCGGGACGTTCGCCCTCCCCTTCCTCCTCGCCACCGTAGCGCTCGCCGCCGCCGGCTGGGTCCGGCGGCTCGCCACGCGCCGGCCGGGACGCGCGGCCGACCCCGTCCGGGAGAAGGTCGCGGACTGAAAACGCGCGCGGGCGCCATGTGTAGAATGGCGCTCGCCTTGTTCTTCGAAGACGCCTTCATCTACTTCCCCACGAAGCACCCCGAGGGGCGCTGGGACCCGAAGCGGCTCGGTCTCGGGGTCGAGGACGTCCACTTCGCGGCCTCCGACCGGACCGAGCTCCACGGCTGGTTCGTGGCGGCCGAGGCCCCCGTGGCGACGCTTCTCTTCTGCCACGGCAACGCGGGGAACATCACCGACCGGGCGGAGATCGCGGCCGCGATGCGCGAGGTCGGGTTCTCCGTCTTTCTTTTCGACTATCGGGGGTACGGGAAAAGCGAGGGGAAGCCCTCCGAGGAGGGGCTCTACCTCGACGGCGAGGCGGCCTTCGACTGGCTGGCGCGCCAGGACGACGTGGACCGCGGCCGGATCGTTCTCTTCGGCGAGTCGCTGGGCGGCGCGGTCGCGGCCGAGCTCGCGCTCCGCAGGAAGGCCGGGGCTCTCGTTCTCCAGTCGACTTTCACGAGCGCGCGGGAGATGGCCCGGCGGGTCCTCCCGATCTTCCCGGTCGGCCCGTTTCTCCGGCACGACTACGACACGCTCGGGAAGGCCCCCCGCATCCGCGTGCCGCTGCTCGTCGTCCACGGCGACCGGGACTCGATGATCCCGTTCGAGATGGGACGCCGCATTTACGAGGCCGCGAACGATCCGAAGCGCTTCCACCCCGTCGAGCGGGCCGACCACAACGACCTCTACGACGTGGGGGGCATGTCCTACATGCGGGAGCTTCGCCGGTTCGTCGAGGAGCACCTCGGACCGGCGACCGAAGAATAGAGAAGAAGAAAAGAACAAAGGAAGAGAAGACAAGAGGAAGGGGGATGAGGGGATGGAGGGGATGGGGAGATGAAGAAAAGGCGCTTCGCGATCGGCACGGTCCTCTTCCTCGCCGGCTGCTGCGAACCTTTCACCCCCGGTTCCTCGGATGCCGGCGACGACGATCGCGAGGTCCCTGAGGACGAGCTCGCGCTCGACCGGCGACCCTATCTCGGTTCGGTCTCGCAGGAAGGGGCGACGATCTCCTTCCGGACGAACGGCATCTGCTCGGGCGCGGCACGGGTCGGCCCCTCCCCGGAGGAGACGAGGCTCGTCACGGACGAAGGAAAGCACCGCCGGCACGAGATCCGGGTGGACGGCCTCGCTCCCGCCACGACGTATTGCTACTGGGTCGAGGGGAACGGGAAGAGGCTTTCGGAGCCCCGCATTTTTCGCACGGCCGCACCGCCCGGGACCCCCTTCCGGTTCGCGGCCTTTGGGGACTCCGGGAGCGGCGACGAGAGCCAGTTCGCGGTCGCCGCGGCGATGGCAAGGGCCGAACCGGATCTCGTGATCCACCTGGGCGACGTCATCTACCCCGCGGGCGAGGCGGAGCTCTGGGACGAGCGCTTCTTCGAACCCTACGCCGCGATGCTCGAGCGGATCCCCTTTTACGCCGCGATCGGGAACCACGACCTCATGACCGGGAACGGGGCGCCCTACCTCGATGCGCTCGCCCTCCCCGCCAACAACCCCCTCTCGACCGAACGCTTCTACTCGTTCGACTGGGGGGACGTCCACTTCGTCTGTCTGGACTCGAACATCGTGGGGGAGGACTGCCCGGAGGAAGAAGCACAGTACGAGTGGCTCGCGAACGACCTCGCGAACGCGACACGCCGCTGGAAGATCGCCTACTTCCATCACCCCCTCTACGGGTGCGTGGGATCGCGGCAGTCGGGGAACGAGAAGCGGAGGAAGCTCCTGGAGCCCCTCCTCGTCGAGGGGGGCGTGGACCTCGTGCTCGTCGGGCACGACCATCACTACGTCCGCACGAAGCGAGAGCGCGGGATCGTCCACGTCGTCTCCGGCGGGGGTGGGAAGAGCCTCTACGACGGGGAGCCTCGCGACCACACCGAGGTGTTCCGGAAAGCGTTCCACTTCGTGCGCGTGGACGTCACGCCGGACACCCTGGAGGTCGTGGCGATCGGGGCGCCAGGAGAAGAAGAGATCGACCGGTTCCGGGTGGAGGGGGAGTAGGGCTGCTTCGGTACCTGATGTGGAGACTGGAATACGTATACTCCCATTGGGGATGGAGGAGCAGCCACTACTCTCCGACCGGCCGCGCTTCGAGACGGAACCGTACCTCCACGTCCACGGCGCGCCGGGTCGCAGGATCCTCAAGGACGGCGCGGATCGTGCCCTCGATCTCGTCGCCCTCGACTCGCTCGATCAAGACCTTCCCGGCGAGGAACTTCGACCCCTCCGCCGGGAACTCCTCGCGCGGGACGTCTTCCAGGACGGCCTCGAACGAGTCGAGCTCTCCCTCGAACCCCGCGAGCTCCTCCAGGCTCTCGACCTGGGCCCGCCAGGTTGCGGAGAGCTTCCACGGCCGGGGCCGGACGCGGTCGAGGAGGAAGACCCAGGGCTCCTTGCCGGGCGGCCGCCGAAAGCGAAGATCGACGTCGGGGAGCTCGCGGCTCGGGGCGTCGGGCGGGAGGTCCCGAGCCCCCTGGCCGGCGGACTCCGCGAGGCAGTCGAAGTCGACCCCGAGGTCGTAGATCTCCTCGGGGGCGTCCGGGTCGTCCGGGAACCAGAGGACGACAGCTTCGAGCCTTCCCCGCACGCGGGTTCCCTCGACAGAAAGGACCCGGGCCCGGCAGGCCTCGGTCCAGTTCCTGGGCTCGAGGGGGATGCGGGAGAGCGCCGAATCCGCGGGGACGATCGAGACCGACTCGAGATCCGCCTCGGTGCCCGCGAGGTCGGCGAGCGTGCGGATCTTCGCCTGCCAGCTCGCGGCAATCGTCCACCCAGTCTGGCTCGCGCGGGCGAGTGAGAAGCGGCAGTTCACGGGACGTTTCCCTGCGGCGATGTCTTTTTCCTCACCGCGAAGCACGGACTGGAAGCGAAGGGTGAGGTCGCCGCTCTCGCGCCGGTCGGCCCCATCGGGCGCAGCGAGCCAGACTCCCGAGTCGGGATCGGCTTCCTGAGCCCTCCGGGCCCAACGAAGCGTTCCTTTGCCTATGCCCTCGCGCGGGGCCCAGCGGACCTGAGCGGTTCCCGTCCCCTCCACGGCCCGCACGAGCCCGAGGGAGAGCCACGGGATGAAGGTGATCGCGGCGAGCGAGAGGCCGAGGAGCCCCAGGAAAGGGAGCGAGGCTCGCGCGACCGCGAGGACCGGCTTCTTGAACCGCAGCCCCGAGATGAACAGGTTGATCCCGACCGGCGGGGTCGAGTAGCCGATCTCGAGGTTGGTGAGGAAGACGATCCCGAGGTGGACCGGGTCGACCCCGAAGGAGAGCGCCACGGGAAGGACGAGCGGGACGACAACGAGGATCGCGCTGTAAACGTCCATCAGGCAGCCGACCACGAGGAGGAAGACGTTCAGGAGAAGGAGGAACGCGAGCGGGCTGGTCAAGTGCTCTCGCATCGCGCCGAGGAGCTGCCGGGGGACCTCCTGGTCGGTGAGGTGGTCCGTCAGCGCGAGCGATCCCATGACCACGGCGAGGATTCCCCCGACGAGGACCATGCTCCGGGTCGTCGTCCTCCAGAGGTCCGCGAGCGAGAGGTCGCGGTGGACGAAGACCTCGACCAGTGTGACGTAGGCCGCGACGGCGGCCGCCGCCTGGGCGAGCGTGAGGAAGCCCCCGAAGATCCCCCCGACGAGGAGGATCGGGACGGGGATCTCGAACGCGGCGCCCCGGAGCGCCTTCGCGACGCGCGCCGGGGAGAAGGAGGCGCGTTCCCGTCCGGACCTCCGGACCCCGACGACAGCCCCATAGAGAGCGAGCACCACGACGAGGAGGAGGCCGGGAACCGCTCCGGCCACGAAGAGCGTCCCGACACCGACGGGAGCGATCTGCGAGGCGACGAGCACGTAGACGATGAGGGGGAGCGAGGGAGGAAAGAGGAGCCCCAGGCTCCCGCAGGTGGTGACGAGCCCCAGGTTGAAGCGGTCGGGGTAGCGCTCCTTCGAGAGGACGGGGAGGAGGAGCCCCCCGAGGGCGATGATCGTGACCCCGCTCGCCCCCGTGAAGGCGGTGAAGAGGGCGCAGGCCACGATCGTCACGACCGCGGCCCCTCCCGGCATCCAGCCCAGCGCCGCGCGGACAAGCTCGACTAGCCGCTCGGGAGCGCGGCTCTCCGAGAGCACGAACCCCGCGTGGGCGAAGAGGGGGATCGTCAGGAAGATCGGGCTCTCGGTCATCCTGTGGAAGACGTCCACGAAGACGGCCGGGAGCTCCTGTCCGCCCGAGTGGAACCCGGCGAGCGCGACCCCGAAGAGGACGAGGAAGAGAGGGAGGCCGAGGAGCGCCAGGACCACGAGGACGGCCACGGCGAGGATCACGCGAGCGCCTCGCCGTTGTCCGTGGATTCGTGCAGGTGCTCGATCTCGGGGACGAGGGCCTCCTCGGCCCGGTGGGGCCGGTAGTCAAGGATCGTCTCCAGGAGGACGAGGAAGAAGCGCCAGGAGAGGAGACCGAGCTCCAGGGGGAGCGCGAGCTTCACCCACCAGGTCGGGATCGAGAAGCCCGTCGCGTAGAGCGTGCGGAAGATCTCGCCCCGCTCCCGGGAATCGAGAACGTACTGGACCCCGATGCCCAGGAGCGTCGCGGCGATTCCCGCGGCCGCGAGAGCCGCGACCCCAGCCGCGATCCGGCGGACCACGGGCGAAGGCACCTTGTCGAGGAGCTCCATCGTGATGTGCTTCCGCTGCCGGGCGGCAAGGCCCGCGGCGACGAGGGCGATCCAGAAGAGCGCGGCCTGCATGAGGTAGTCGATGTCGCTCGATACCTGAAGCCAGCCCCACACGAAGAAGCCGAACCCCGCGAGGGCGAAGGGGAGGGGGCCGCTGGCACGACCCTTGCTTCGCAAGGGGAGTGGGTGCGACGAAGAGGGGGAGGGGGCTGTTCCCCTCCCCCTGACAAGCAGCCGGGCGCCCGTCTTCCGGCGGGCGAGCGCCACGGCCCCCGCCGCGGCGAGCGAGGCGGCCGTGAGGAGCGTGCCGCGCGCGAGCCATGGCCGGCCGGCCGCCGGGACGTTCTGGACGAGGATCTGCGCGATTCCTCCTGCGACGAGCCCGAAGAAGAGAACGCAGAGGAGGAAGGACTCGACCCAGGCGATTCGCCCGTCGAGCCTCCAGAGCGCCCGCGGGATGCGGGAGAGGTTAGAGCTCATCCCAAAACCCTCCCGTCGCCGGGCTCGCGGCGGCGGCCCGTCTGCTTCGTTGCTTCGCGCTTG
>JACQVV010000143.1 GCA_016209595.1 Planctomycetota bacterium | reverse complement strand
GCCTTCTGGTACTCGTCGCAGGCATCCTCCGCGCGCGCCCGCTTCGCGTCTCCCAGCGACTGATGGACGTTTCCCTGGCCAATGGCGGCCTCCTCGGATCGGGGTTCCAGGGAGAGGGCGTTGTCGTACCCGGCCAGCGCCTTCCGGTACTCGTCGGAGGCGTCCTCCCCGCGCGCCCGCTTCGCGTCCCCGAGCGACTGGTGGGCCTTCGCCTGATTGTGGACGGCCACTGCAAATCGGGGAAGGGAGGAGACGACCCAGTCGAACCCGGCCAGGGCCTTCTGGTACTCGTCGGAGGGGTCCTCCCCGCGCGCTGCCTTCGCGTCCCCCAGCGAGAGATGGACGCTTGCCTGGTTGACGGCGGCCTCCGCACATCGGGGATCGAGGGAGAGGGCCCTCTCCGCGGCATGCAGGGCCGCCTCGTAGGCCGCCTCCGCCTGCCCCTCCGCCCCGGACGCCCACCACGCATCCCCCTGCCCAATCAGCATCGCGCTCTTGCTGACCCATGCCGCCGGAGAATCGGGGTCCAGTGACAGTGCCGCGTCCGCCGCCTCCATCGCCCGCCCGAGCAGTCCGATCGCCCGCTCCGGGTGCGCCGCGGCCGCTCGTCTCAGCTGCGCCGCCTCGTTGAAGAGGTGCGGGAGGTACCCCCGGTCCGCCTGGTGCCCCTCCTCATAGATCCTCGCCGCCTCCTCCGGATCGCCGCGCGCCTCGGCAAGGCTCGCGAGGGCGTCATACACCTCGACCCTGTACCGGTCCTCCTTCAGCGCCAGACGCAACAGGGCTTCCGCGTTCCGGGCTCCCTTCAGGTACGACGACAGCGCCACGGCCGCGGTCGACAGAACGACGCCTGCCTGCGCGATGCGCGGCACCTCGTCCAGGTCCTCCGCCGCGAGCCGCTTCACGTCCTTGACCTCGGGGTGCGATGCGTCGACATCCTGCTCTGTCGGCGTCTCCGGAGGAGCGTCTTCCGGTCGGCGACCCGCCGACCTCGCCTGCAGGATCGCGGTCCTTTTCTCTGCCAGTCTCCTCAGCCAGCGCAGCATCCGCAGCACCCCGCGCTCGTAGAGCGCCGACGCGAGGAGCGCACGCCCCCCCGCCGTCGCGTCGGGCCGCCTGGCCAGCCGCACCGCCTCGTCCTGTGACTGCTCCGCCGGCTCCTCCCGCTGCAACGCCCGCAGCATTCTCCCCTCGTGGTACCAGGGCTCCGCGAGGTGAGGCGCCCGCTCCTTCAACTCCTCTACCGCCGGCCACAGGAATTCGGCGTACTTGCGGCTCCCGGGCAGGTCCCCCAGCGCGCGCCTCGCCAGCGACGCCTCCACCAGGGCGTCGCCGGTCACGCGCAGCCTCTCGAGCGCGTCGGACACCAGCCGATCCCTCTCCCGCGTCGCGGCTTCCTCGCGCTCGCGCGCGTTCCGAATCAGCTCCGCCCGCTCTCTCTCCGCCGTAGTCCTGTCCTGCACGCGCTTCCACCACAGCGCTCCCGTCGTCACCGACGCGATCAGCACCGCCGCGGCGAGCCCGAAGACGAGCGGGTACCTCCTCACCCGTCGCCACGACCTCTCGAACCGCCCCGCTGTCGAGGCCAGGATCGGCTCCCCTTCCAGGTACCTCCCGATGTCGTCGGCGAACTCGCGCGCCGTGGCGTAGCGCCGGGAGGCCTCCTTCTCCATCGCCTTCAGGCAGATTGTCTCGATGTCGCGATGCAGGTTGGCCCGGATCCTGCGCGGCGGGACCGGTTCCTCCATCAGGACCTGCTGGATCACGGAGAACAGGGTGTCGCCGACGAACGGCGGCTGCCCGGTGAGGAGCTGGTAGAGGGTCGCTCCGAGGGAGTAGACGTCCGAGCGGGGACCTACGCGATCGGTCTCCCCGCCGAGCTGTTCGGGGGACGCATAGGTCGGCGTCCCGATGCTCTCCCCCAGGGCCGTCAGCTCTTCGGACCGGACGTCCTTGGCGAGGCCGAAGTCGGCCAGGAGCGGCTCGCCACGCCAGTCCAGGATGATGTTCTGCGGCTTCACGTCGCGGTGGATGACCCCCTGCGCGTGGGCGTAGTCGAGTGCGAGGGCGACCTTCTGGGTCAGCTCCAGAGCCTGGCGGGGGGAGATCAGTCCCTCGCGGATCGCCTTCGAGAGCGGGCGGCCGACGACGAGCTGCATCGTGAAGAAGTGGAAGGCGCCCCGGCGGCCGACATCATGGACCTGGACGATGTTCGGGTGCTGGAGCCTCGCCGCGGCCCTCGCCTCGCGCTCGAACCGGGCCAGGGTCGACGCGGTGGCGTCCTCGCCGGCGATGAGGACCTTCAGGGCGACGTCGCGGCCGAGGGCGGTCTGGCGGGCCTGGTAGACGATCCCCATCCCGCCGTGCCCGAGTTCGTCCAGGATCACGTAGCCAGGAAAGTCGGGAAGCGCGCGGCCCGAGCGGGAGACGCTCCGCGTGACGGAGGGGACCGCCGGGGCCAGCGCCCCCGCCGCCTCCGCGAGAAGGACGTCGCGCGCGTGGGGGGTGATCCACCCCTGCCGGACGGCGAACTCCGAGGGCGGCGTGGAATCGGCCGAGCGGCGGGCCTGCTCCTGCCGTTCGGGGTCGAGGAGGCCCCTCTCCCCCGCGAGACGCAGGAATACCTCCTCGGTCGGCGCCACGTCCACCCCCGAAGGTTGCGCGATGGGAGGATGCTAGCGGCCTCCCTGGCGGGGCGTCAAGGGGCGGCCCAGATGGCGCGCCAGTGGCACCCGCCGCTACCGCAACACCCTGGAGGGCGCGCCGCGGGACTGGGCGCCGAGTGGCGAGGCAGGGGGCACAGCGACCCGATGGCAGGTCGGGCCGGAGCCAGGCGAGGACCGGATGAGCCTGAACCCTATTTCGGGATTGGCGGAAGCCAGTCCCACTCGTTCGGAAGGGCCATGTCGGACAGGTGGGCCTTCGCCGTCTCCAGGTTCTTCTTCTCATCCGCTGTGAGTTCTGCGGGGCCAGCCAGGTATGCATCGATCAGCTTCCGCCCCCACTCCAGGCGGAGCTGGGACATGCGGGTGCTGTCCCCCGGATGCGTCGGCTCGGTGTTGCAGAGCATCCAGGCCGCCAACTGGCCGCGCAGGGCGTCACGCGGACGCGCGATCTCCCCCAGGAGCGTCTCGTCGCTCGGCTCTTTGTGGCGCATCAGCCAGACCAGGACGGGGAAGTGCTCCTCGACCGCCGATCGATTCGCCCTGCCAGAGAGGCTTCGCGTGTCGTACGGCTCGTAGTGCCAGCAGGCCGATTCCCAGAGGCGACTTACGACAACGGACCACGCGCTCGGATTCAGCGACATGTGCATAAGCGGCATGTTGTCGAGAACCGCATACTCGCGTCCCCAGCACTCCAGCACCTTGCATGGGGTCTTGGGGTCGGTAGGGAAGTACTTGTCCAGCCACCACTGGACCAGGAAGTTGTACCTCCGCGTGACCGTGGCGATCGCTCGCTCCCTGCGCTTGGGGTCGGCGGAGAGCAGGTCGATCGCGCGGGGCGGGAGATTCGGACCGATCGCCGGATCCTTGAGCACGCGATCGCAGAGGGCAGGGAGACGGTCCGGAGGGACATCGAGGACCGGCGGGGGCGTCTCCGGGATGAAGGACCGCCAGTCCCCCGTCATCGCGCGGACGAGGGGAGCGTGAGCCCACACATCCTCGCCCGTTTGCTTAAGACACGATTCGTGAGTCTTGCGGGCCCTGGTGATCGCCTGGAGCTTTCGGTCATACTGACCCAGGATTGGGAAGCACTCTGAGAGGGAAACCTCCTCCCCAACGGGACTCCTCGAGTCGTCGTAGACAGTACAGAGGATCTGCCTGCAGTCTGGCTTCGAGCTTGGCGTGCCACCGACCGCGAACGCACAGGACAGGCAAGAATCCAAGACTCCCCCGCGTGGGATGCTGTAGGTCGCTTGGCGGGCCAGCATGGGACTCACCACGCTCTCCCGGGGGAAGGCCCGCGTTGCCTCCGCTAGGGCGATCTCCGCCAAGCGAATCACCGCATCCCAAGGGCCGTTGACATGAGCCGCCATTGCCTGAAACGACTCCCGATCGATGACATCGATGCCCTCGAAGTATTCCGCTGCCTCTTCGTTTGTCGGCAGGGCGTCCTCCCCGGCGCACCAGAGCGAGCACGCCATGAGGACGGGAATGAAGCTCCTGCGGGACGGCACTCTGTGTTGGCGGTCCATGGGCGGTTCTCTCCCTTCATAGAGGGGCAGGAGTTGCTACCGATGCTCCGACGTCTCGCGATAACCGGCGTCTGGTCCAGGCTGCATGTCGCCGTTCGCGTCATTGACGAACGGATCCTCTTCAAAGACGTTGCTTGAGCCAGGCGCCAGACTGACCGCGTCATGGAAGTGGACGTAGGAGAAGTCCGAGACGCGAATCCACGGGGCGGCCTCGCTTGGTTTCAGGCGGACGAACGAGCGCATCTCATCATGGAAGTGCAGCCGCGCGAGTACGGGCCGGTTCGTCGCGTCATTGTTGATCCGAATCGAACCCCGGTTGATACCGTCGGTGTTCGCCATCTGACCCGGGGACGTCTTGGAATGGTTACGGTCCCACTCCAGGGAGTACGGATCGAAGTTGTGGGTCCCTCCGAAGAGGTCGTTGCCGTAGAGGTCGGATCCCAGGTACTCTGCTGGCCGCCGTTCCATTGACGGGCGAGCCGCCTCCGTCGTCGCCTCGACGAGCGCCCCTCTCGATCCTGCCGCGAACGGCGTCAGGTACACCCGGTTCTTGAAGGCGCGAGCCATGTTCCAGCGGCCTTCCACGAGGCCGAAGTCATCGAACTGCGGCCGTGTCAGTTCATCCTCTTCTGCGTCCGTCAGATCAGTCTCGAGTTTCGGCCGATCCTGATCCGAGACGATCTCGATCGGCTGAACGGTCGCGACCCACTCAAACGCGCGAAACCGGACGAGGTCCGTGCCGCCCCCGTGGCGGGGGAGGGTCCCGTTCGCTGTGCCGAGCATGCCGCCGGTTTCACCTTCCCGATCCAGTCCTCCCATGACCGACCCTCCGCTCAAGCGAAGTCGGATGTCCGCCCAGACAATCCACGCAAATGCCTGCCGAACAGAGGCGCCGTTGACAGCTAGGTCGATCGGCGCCTTGATTCCGTGGTCGGGTGACCGACTGAACCGGACCGTGCGGCGGTCCAGGCCGACGGCCGGGGAGATGCCCTCGAGATCATCCACGCGCCAGGTCATTGTCAGGCCGGCGGCGCTGTGATCGGGCGTCGTTGCGGCGCGGAGGACCACCTGGTCGGATTGCATGCCCTCGTGGAACTTCGCGGTCACGAAGTGCTCCAGCCCACTCGGGAGCGCGCTGGCGACCTTGTAGGTTTCCTCGTCCTCGGACTCGAACGCCTCCACGCGAACCACCGTCAGGTAGATGTCATCCCGGACCGGATCGAACCCCCCTGTCTCCGCGTGAACGCGCAGGTGGACGTCGTAGGGGTCTTTGGAGGGCTCGTTCCTGGCCCTGAAGCGAATCCGGGTCGACCTCCCCTGGATCGTGGTCCGCGCGACGACCACGCCGCTCTCGTGCTCAAGTCGGAAGGGCGTCGAGAGTTCTTCCACCACGAGCGGCACGTCGTGATCGATCAGCGTCCCCGCGCAGCTCGCGACGACGTCCATGTGGCCCGGCTGGCCGATGCCGATGGCCTGCGTCCAGCCAACGACCCGCACCCGATCGACCTTGCCCACCCGGACCGTCGCGATGAACGGATGACCCTTCCATTCCGCTCGGACGAATTCGAAGGTCCCAGGCGCGGGGAGCGTGGCGCTCGCGCGGAACACGCCGTCGTCGCCGCCGATCGTCCCGATGCTCCCGCCCACCGTCCATTTCGCCTCGCTGTCGATCACGGCGTTCCGTTCGCAATCGTACAGGTCGAAGTCGACCACCTGGCCGGGCGAACAGATCACGACCTCCGACGGCGTGATCCCCCGCTTCTCCACAAGCGACACCCGCGCCTCAGCCCTTTCGCCGTCGAAGAACGCCGTCACCGTGCCGTCCAGGACTGAGGCTCCGGAGCTGAGGGTCGCTTTCAGCACGTTTGCGGCCAGTTCCGCGTCGCGTCCCAGCGAGGTCCGCCAGACCGTCTCGGGCTCCAGCGTCACCTTCCTGCCGGGGCACCCCTTGAACGCCTCGAAGGCCTGCGACTTGTTCGGGCAGAGGATGGCCCGCTCCGGCTCGATTCGAAGCCCGTGTTCCGTGAAGACGCGGAACGGGATGAAGGCCTCGCACACTTCGTCGCCGAACTCGAACCGCGCGCCGAAGTGATACGACTCGTCCCGCGCGGGGATCGCCGTCCCGTCGTCGAGCCTGCCATTCCACTGGACGTCCTCGTAGACCACGCCCGTGTCGCGATCGACGCGGAATAGGAGCGTCTTGAGCGCCTTGTTCGCGCCGTCCACGGACTCCAGGTCGAACACCTGAAGCGTGAACTTCCCGTGGGTCGGATTCTCCATCGCCAGGATGACGTATTCGAGGTCGAGCCTCCCCACGATCGTCCCTCGTTCCTCGCACAGGTGGCCGTGGACGTCGAGCCCGATCTGGCAGGCGTTCTTCCTAGGCGAGATCAACTTGAGGAGGTCCTCGACCGTGAAGAAATACCCCCGTACCGCCTCGTCGAACCTCGCCGCCGCCAGGTCGCGGTCCGCTGCGTCGAACAGGCCGCGCGCGTGTATGATGCGCTCGTTCGTCTCCCCGAACTGCGAGGTCAGCGCGACGAGCAGGCGCAGCGCCTCCGCCTGAGCGACTCTGGCGACCTGCGACAGGTAGTCCGCCGCGTTCGGAAGCGAACTGCGGGAGAGGATGGCGGCGGCCTGCACGAGCCGCTCCATCGCGGCAAGGGTCCGGTGCTCGTCGAGGTGCTGGATGAAGCCGTTCTCGCCCTTCCCGCCCGCGCTGCCGCCCAGCCGGTCCGCGGCCTGCCGCGCCTGCCGGCGCTGCTCCCGCGTCAGCCGAGCGTCATTCGACGCCTCCACCAGCGACGAATGCGTCGGCAGGATCGCCTGCCCTGGAGAAAGCACCTGGAGGAACACGGAGTTGGATTCCCGGCCGGACGAGCGGACGCGGAGGAGCGCCGGCCCAGGCCGGATGGCGCGCGGCACGACGAAGACCAGAGACGACAGGCGTACGGGACGCACCTCGAAGGCCTCTCCGGCGGAGTACAGGAGTACGACGTTCTCGGCGAGGACGGCCGAGAAGCCCCGCCCTTCGATCCGCACCTCCTGCAGCGGCAGTGCGGAAGATGGCTTGAGTTCCGTGATCTCCGGCGCGGGTGGGGCAGGCGCGGGTTCGACCCTGAGAGGCGCCTCGGCGCCGGCCAGGATCCGACCCGCGGAGTCGATGACCTCCAACGCGAATGAGACGCTGATCGAAGAGGCCACGGTCCCGACCGGGATCGTCAGCCGAACCGGCACGCGCCACGCCGGCGTCCCGTCCGCCTCGACGGCGGGAAGGAACTCCCCAGACGCGACACCGCCCGTGGGGAACCCCGCCGGGACGAGGTCGAGCCCATTCCGGAAGTTCCACCTTGCGCCGCCCACGTCGACCCTGGGCCTGAGCACCGCCTCGAGGACCTCCTCCTGCCCCTCCACGATCGTCCCGTCCGCGAGCGTGAAGCGCAGCGAGACGGCCTCGAGGACCCGCATCGGCTGCGAGGCGGTCGCGACCTGGCCCGCCGTGTCGAGCATCGTCACCTGGAGCGTGTCGTCTCCCGCGGGCACCGCCGCCGACAGGTGCATCTCCACGGTCGCCTCGAGATGGCTGTTCGCCGGATGGAGCAAGGCGGGCGAGATGTTCTCGGTCGCCACCGTGTTCCCGCCGGCGTCGAGGAGCGCCCAGGAGAGCACGGACACCTGGTCCGCTGTGACGCCCGAAACCCCGACCGTCAGCGACGCTCCTTCGCCCGCCCGAACCGCCGTGGGCGCGGCGATGATCGTCACCGAAACCGGGGCCATCGCGGGATCGATGAGGACCTCGACGTCGGCGGACGCGAGGAGGGCGCCGTTCACGGACAGCGAAACCGTCAGTACCGCGTAGAGACGCAGGGCGACCTGCTCGGCCGGGAACGTGAACGTGAAGGCGCCGCTGAACGACCCGTCCGCCTGCTTCGAGAGCGAGGCCGGATCCATGGCCGTGCTCGAAAGGACCGCGCCGCTCGTGCGGTCGCGGAAGACCGCGTCGAGCGTCGCCCCGTCGAGCGACGACAGGTCCCGGACGGTGAAGTGGACGGTGGTCGGCCGCCCCGCCGTCGCGAGGACCGGCCCGGCCTCCTGGATCACGAGGGAGGCGCCGGCGACGGGGGCTACGAGGAACGGAAGCGAACCGGTGATCGACTGCGCGCCCTGCGAGACGAAGAGGACGATCACGTGTGCGCCGCTCGCGGTCGAGGGGATGGACCAAGTGGCGGCCACGCGCGCGTGCGTCGCATCGACCGCGGTGACGCTCGCGATCCCGCTCGCCGCAACGGTTCCGCCCACCTCTCCCGCGAACACGGTGTAGGAAGCGATCGTCGTCGCGGGGTCGGGCGTCTGCAAGGTCGCCTCAAAGGTCCCGGGGGACCCGGCGTCGAAGGTCGAGTCCGAGGGTGTCACCCACGCGATGGCGAGCGGCGTCGAGGCGGCCTGGACCGTGACCGTCGCGCTCGCAGTGGTGCTCTCCACGGTGCGGTTCCCGAACAGGTCCGTGGAGAGGACTCCCACGGTGACGGCCAGGTTCGCCATCCCCGTGAACGCGGACGGCAATTGGAAGGTCGGGTTCGCCGCGAGGTTCCCCTGGCCGTCCGGCTGGAAGAGGGAGAGGGCGATGTCGCCGCTCGTGATGTCCGCCCCGGTGACAGCGTCGCGGAAGAGGAAACCCGCCGAGAAGAGCTGGACCGAGTCCGGCGCGATCGTGAGCGTCAGCGAGAAGGCCTGTCCCTGGGGTGTGGTCGTCTCGCTCGGGGAAACCGCGAGCGTGAACACGGTGCTGGTGACGGGCGCGGAGTCGATCGTGTCAGCGCCGACGCTGACGGATGCGGAGAGCGTCAGCGTCCCCGCATCGAGCCCCGCGAGGTCGAACAGCGCATCCATCCCCGCGTCACCGGCGGTCCGGGCCAGCGTGCCGTGGCCCCGCGACGAGTGCCAGTCGATACGTACCCCCCCCCGTATTCCTCACGCGTGCGCGGAGGTCGGGGGCGAGCTCGATCCCGGCCTGGGCGCGTCCCCCCTTCGCGACCGTGGTGGGGACGCGCAGCCGCACGCGGGAATCGGGCGGGCGGTCCGCGGAGAGGGGCGCGAATAGGAAGGAGAGCAGGATTGACATCGCGACGAGCGAGAGGCGCCGGATTCGCGGGCGAGCGAGCATGGCCAGGAGCCTCCACGGCGGGAGAGTTCGCTCGACGCTACGCGGGACAGGATGTCGCTGTCAAGCTCGATTCCCAAGCATTCGTTCGGCCCGTGCTTGCGGGTTCGACCTGAACGGCCACTGGCGCCCCTGGAAGAGATGTCGTCGAGGGCCCCCTTCTTCACCGCCAAGCCGTCATGAGGGGGCCCCCTCACCCTTGTCGATGAAAATGGGAGAGTGCTTCGTCTCCCGAGTGTCGCCGGTAGGCGTCTGGTGATTCGATTCCGTGCCAAGTCTGGCGCTGGAGCTTGAGGG